>JAHBXN010000006.1 GCA_019636475.1 Phycisphaerae bacterium | reverse complement strand
GGGCGGCGCCTCGTGTCGAAGCGCCGCCCCGGTCATGTCAGCCTGAATGCCGGTGGCGGCCGACCTCGGACAGAATCCGAGCGGCTCATCCGGTCAGACGCGTTTAGTCCGCGTCTTCGACAAGCCACAACTGCCGCGGCGAGAAGAGATTCGTATCGTTGCCTTCGATTGTCCGGGCAGGGTTCTGGGTGTTGTCGAGCGTCCCGATGTTCAGGTAAGCATGAATTGCGTGGTTGCCGCTATCGGCGACGAAACACACATCATTGCTGCTGATGACAATTCCGCGAATCGCGACGTTTGTCCCGGGCACGGTGATGGTCGCGCCGGAGGTGACTGCGCCGGACGCCTGATTCTTGGCATCATCGACACGGTGAATTTTCTCAGTGCCGTCCACGACATACATATGGTTCAGCGAATCGACCGCGAGGTCCTCGATGACGGTCCAGGACGGGTTTGTGAGCACGATATCGGCCGGGTTCTCGCCTTGAAGGTTAGCCGGAGTCAGATAGATGAGAACCCGACTGCTGTTCTGATTGAGTCCAGACGTGTCGGCGACGTAGAGAGCGCCATCGGCGTCGAGCCACATTGCATTGATCGTCATTTCCGCGGTATCACTTGGCGCGCGGTCCGGCGGATTGAACGTTCTTGAGGGCATCACGTCGCCGTCGAAACTCATCGATGAAACATCGTCGAAGACAAGAATGCCCTGGTCGGCATTGATATTGCCGACATAGAGCGTGTCTGTCGCAGCATCGTAGGCGAACGCGATCGGCGAATCGAGATGGGAGTCGGTGCCTTCAACGATGCGATCCGCCAGAGTCGCGCCGGTTGTGACCAGCGCGTCGTCGTGCGCGGTGATTCCGCCGTTCTGCCGGCTGACGAGCAGTACCTCGTCCTTCGTCACCACGACGCTGCGCGCCTGGAAGATGTCAGTCGAAGCGCCGAGAGGCAACTCGGTGATTGGAGGCACGTCGCCGTCGGCCGTGGCGAGGAAACTAGAGACGCTGAATGCGTTGTTCACG
The DNA here is from genome assembly GCA_019636475.1 of Phycisphaerae bacterium. Taxonomy (NCBI): domain Bacteria; kingdom Pseudomonadati; phylum Planctomycetota; class Phycisphaerae; species Phycisphaerae bacterium. The sequence continues at coordinate 333,048 of JAHBXN010000006.1, read as the reverse complement.
ACGAATAGGCGCGGCACATTGTTATCGTTGTTGTTGTTATTGTTGTTATTGTTGTTGCCATTATTGTTGTTGTTGTTGTTGTTCGGGCATTCGGCACCGAGCATGGCAACGACGAATGGAACAGCCAGCAGTCGCAATAGAAACGGCATTGAATTTCTCATCAACTTCTCCTTAAGAGCGAGGTTACGGCCGAGAGCGGGCCTCGACCGAGCGAAATACTAGATGGACGACCGATGTGGTGTCCAGCAACCCGCAGCCAGTTTTTAAGCTCGGCAGTTTGGCGGCAGACGCCGCCCACAAGGTATAACGAAATTGGCCGTCCCAATCCTCAAAAAAAGATCGAAGGCGCTCCGCATTTCGTCAGAAATTCAGGCAGAAACTGCGCGGCCCGGCGAGTCGCCATAATCGCTCGTGTTCACGGATTTTCCGTTTCATTGCGAAAAACGTTCGAGGGATTCCTCGAGGATGGCGGCCAGACGATCGCAGCCATCGAGCAGCGCGTCGATGAATCGAGCGTCTCGATCGAGCTGGCTGAGGGCCCGGCGTTGCTCGTTGCCGGCATTCGGATTGATTCTGCGATCGGCGGCGATCCGCTGAAACTCCGCCAACTGCGACACATCGCGGACCATTTGATAGATTGTCTCGTGTCCCTGCACGAGCGTTCTCAATTCGTCGATGCGAACCAGGCAGCGGTTGAACTCGGCGGGCCGATCGACAAGGCCGCGAAGGCGCGGCAGCAGGTTTCGCGTTTCGTCGCAAAGCGCTCTGAAGGCTTCCAACTCTTCGATGCGCGCCTGTATGGTCTGCGCGGCCGTGGCGAGCTTTGACGCGTCGTACCAATCGGACTTCAGGTAATCGAATCGCGCCGGGTCGATCGGTTTGGTGCAGAAATTCTGAATGACGTGTTCGAGCTTCATCGTCGCGGCGCCGCGTTTGCTTGCGCCGCCTTCGGTGGCATCAATCACCCGGGCGGTGGTTCGTGCGAAATCCCGCTCGAACTGCTGGAGGTAGGTGAACATCTGTTCGTCGGTATAGATCGGGCGGCCTTCGATGTCGGTCGTCTTTCGCAGGATGCCGCGATTGCGAACGATTCGCTCCCACTCCTTCATCTCCAGGGTTCCGTAGCGTCCCAGTTCCGCTGACCAGGCACGGTGTATCGCGACGCCCGGGGAATAGTAGCAGTGCCCGGTGAATGCGAGGTCCTGACCGATCATGATGATCGGATCGCACCCGAGCCACTCGGCGAGGTAGAACGCCAGGTGCATGACCGTCGCTCCGGCTTCGAGCGCGGCGCGCTTTGCGAGTCGCTCGGTCAGGCATCGATGGGCAAAAGGACTGTCGAGCAGAATGACCCGGCGTGTTTTGTCCGGACCGCGAAACGCATCGACCACCTGCCAGGCCGCCTTGGGCTCCGCGACGAGCACCAGATCGTCCGGGATGTCGATGCCGTCGAAGAACTGACGTGACAACTCGCTGTAGTCCAGCGACGTGACGAAATGCGGGCGGATCCCCCGGGACAGCAGCGGCCGCAGCGTGGTCTGTGCCGCGATGATGACCGCGCGGTCCTGGATTCCTTTCAACTGTTCAATATTCCTCGCCAGAGATGGTCCTGCCGCGACAAGCACGGCCGGCGACCCGGCAAAGCGGCGTCGCAGCACATCGAGCGACGGAGCCGTGACATAGGTCGGCAGATTGTTCGCGATATTGCGGCAAGTCACGCCCGCGTTACGCACGAGGGTCATGAGCGACATTCGTGCAAACGCGGCAAAGTCGGTGACGGCCTGCCGAAAGGCCGAGTGAAAATCGGCGTGAAGCTCTTGCGAAACGGGCGGCGCGACGATGTGGGTTCCGAGCATCATCGTGGCCCAGTCGTTTCGCAACCGTTCGTGGAGCATTGCGGTTTCGTGCGTCGGCAGAATTTCGAGCCGACCCTGGGCGATGTCGCTGGACAGATCGGTATTCTCGATTGCAGATTTGATTACCGCGAGGTCGGGTTCGCCGACGATGATTCGGGTTTCATCGCCATACCGACGGACGAGCGATTTTGCGATGTACCCCAAACCCAGTCCGCTCAGGATGATGCAGGCTGCGTCGTCGAATTCGAGCGTCCGCACGAATTCGTCGGCCTCTCGTTCCGGGTCGTAGCGGCTGTGCAGGAAAATTCGTCGCCCGTCGGTCGTTCGGGCGCTCGCGGTGGGCGGGCCCTTTCTTGATGGCTGGACATCGAGCCCGACATCAAAGGGCAGTTCATCGATCTGCTGCGCCAGCCTCGGATTGCGCCGCCAGAGGGCGCGCATGTTCTCGACGAAGATCGGATTTAGGGCGATATGGGCGGTCACGGAGCGGGATTCTAAGGCAAACAGGGCGGTTTGAGCATCCACGGTCGACGAGGGTAGTCTGCGTAAGGCGTCGAGCGTGAGTCGAAACGTCCAGGCAAATTCCGCATTGAGCCGCTACGCCCTGCGGTTTGGCACTCATGTTGCTGGTGGATATCATATCGAACCACAGAACAGAGGCCTTTCCACCACGGAGTGACTCCCATGATGAAGCTGCGACTTTTTACGCCCGGTCCCACGATGGTCAGCCCTGAGGCGCTGCTCGAGATGGCCTATCCGCTCGATCATCATCGCACGCAGGGCTTCAAGGACATGTTCAAGGAATGCACCGAGCTGCTTTCCTACGTATTCCAGACGAAATCGCTGCCGCTGATTCTGACGGGGAGCGGCACGGCCGCAATGGAGGGCGCGATCCTTGGCTGCTGCAAGCCGGACGCCAAGACGCTGGTGTGTCACGCCGGCAAGTTCGGCGAACGCTGGGTCAAGATTCTGAAGCGGTTCAAGCTGCCTCATGTCGAGTATTCAATGGAGTATGGCCACGGATTCCGGGCCGAAGGGGTTGCGGACCAGCTTAAGAAGCATCCGGACGTGAAGGCCGTCATCTTCGTGCACAGTGAAACGAGTACTTGTGCAGTGAGCGACGCGGCGGGCATCGCGAAGGTGTGCCGCGATCATGGCGCGTTGACTCTCGTGGACGGCATCACGTCGATCGGGACGATTCCGTTCAAGATGGACGAATGGGGTATTGATGTGGCGGTGACGGGATCGCAGAAGGCGTTGATGCTTCCGCCGGGCCTGGGGTTTGCGGCGGTGAGCGACCGCGCGTGGGAGGTGATCGACTCGCACGACGCGGCCTGTTTCTACAATGACTTCAAAGCCTATCGCAAGAGCCAGAAGGACTGGGACGTGCCGTGGACGCCGAACAACCAGCTCGTGAAGGGCCTTCGCTTCACGCTGCGCCAGATCAAGGCGGACACGATGGAGGCAATCTGGGCGCGATCGGCACTGATGGCCCGGGGCACGCGTGCCGCATGTAAGGCACTCGGTCTGACGCTCTATGCGACCGATCCGGTGGACAGCGTCACGGGCATCAATGTGCCCGGCGGCGTGGCGGATGACGTCTGGCGCAAAACGATGCGCAGCAAGTTCGGCATTCATGCCGCGGCGGGCCAGGGCGAACTGAAAGGCAAAATGATCCGAATCAATCACATGGGCTATGTGGACGCGGTGGACACCGTCGGCGCAATTGCTGCGATGGAATGGACCCTTGCGGAGCAGGGCTACAAGTTCGAGATGGGCGCGGGCGTCGCGGCGTTCATGAAGACCGTGGCGCAGGGCAAGTAGGGGCGCCGGGCGGGAACCAGGTTTTCGATGCGGATCGTGCATCCTTCCACCTGACGAGTCCCGAATCGCAACCAGGATCCACCGAATGAACCCGGCTCTTGCCAGATTCAGTCTTGCCGCTGTTCGCGCATTCATCCGAAGGTTTCCCGACGCGCGCGGCGTGTCTCGCCTGCGGAAATTCATCGAGCAGCATGTGCTTTCCTCGTTGCCGCCTGACATGCGGGTCACCGTCACGACCGCCGATGGCCGGCGATTCGAGGAAAATGTTCATGAGCCGTGGTTTTTCATGCTCATGATGATGAGCCGTCGCGACCCGGCTGAAACAGCACTGCTGTCGAAACTGATCGATGGCGGAGACACGGTGATCGACATCGGCGCGAACTACGGATGGTATGCCACATGGCTGGCCCGTCTGGTCGGTCCGACGGGGCAGGTGCATGCCTTCGAACCGACACCGACGACCATGGCGCTGCTACGGCGCAACTGCGCCGAGAACCACTTCGATGATCGCATCGTCTTCAACCCGGTCGGCCTCTCCAACGCGCCGGGCAAGGCCACAATACATGTTCCGCGACAGCACGGCGGCGCCTCACTCAAGCCGCACTATGACGAGCCGACGACACTGTTTGAGATCACGCTGACGACACTTGACGATTACATTTCGCGGAACGCCATCGGCAAGGTGCGGCTGATCAAGATCGACGTGGAGGGATGCGAGCTGGCGGTGATTCAAGGCGCGGGAAAGCTGCTTTCGACGCCGCACCCGCCAATGTGGCTGATGGAGGTCTCGCGCCTGACATCCAAGGCATTCGGCTATACGTCCGAAGAGTTGCTCGAAAGCCTGATGCGATACGGCTATCACATTTGTCGGATTCTGGAATCGCCGCGTGGCAAGCTGGCAAAACTGGAGGATCCGAAATCGTGCGACGTGGTTGAGAATGTCCTCTGCTATCATGAGTCTGATCGCGGGCGGGTGGCCGGGCTGATCGTTGGATAACGAGGTCCGGCGCCGCGTGACATGGCGGCCATGCCCGGCTGAACCGAGGTGGAGATACGCACATGAACGACTCGCGGATCCTGCAGATTCGAAATATCGCGATGATGACGTTTGCGATACTCGGCGCCCTGGTGATGTGGGGCAACGTGATCAGCCTGTCAGGCACGCCGTCGGTGCTGGTGCATGTGCTTTTGGCAGTGAATCTCGGCGCGCTGGCCTATTTCGTCAATCGAACCGGATTGGACAGTCTAACGACCACACCGCTGCCGCTCATTCTGATCGGCCTGTTGGCGCTTGCGTCGATCGCGCGGTTTATCTACGCGATGTCGTACGGGGACTGATCGACAATCCCGAATTCCGGCCTTGCCACCGGTGGAAATTTGTTGAAATTCCAAACATGGTTATCATCTCCCAGTGGAAGCAGAACCACATGGACAGAATCCACCACGCAGGGAGACAGCACACATGAGCGGCAGCAAAATCACGATGTCCGGCGGCAGACTCAATGTTCCCGATCAACCGATCATTCCATTCATCGAAGGCGACGGTACGGGACCTGACATCTGGCGCGCCAGCGTGCGCGTGCTGGACGCGGCCGTTCAGAAGGCGTACTCGGGCCGTCGCCGGATCATCTGGAAAGAAGTGTTTGCCGGCGAAAAATCGTTCAACATGTTCAAGAGCACGCTCGGCGAGGTGAAGGCGTGGCTCCCCGATGACACGCTTGCGGCATTTCAGGAATACCTGGTCGGCATCAAGGGTCCGCTCACCACACCGGTCGGCGGCGGCATTCGTTCGCTGAACGTGGCGCTGCGTCAGATTCTGGATCTGTTTGTCTGCCTGCGGCCGGTTCGCTATTTCAAGGGCGTGCCGACACCGGTGAAGCAGCCCGAACTGGTGGACATGGTGATCTTCCGCGAGAACACGGAGGATATTTACGCGGGCATCGAGTATGCGGGCGGGACGCCGGAATCGCAGAAAGTGCTGGACTTTCTTTCGGCCAACTTCGGCAAGGAGTTTGCCAAGATTCGCTTCGGCACGAGTGACAGAAATGCGGCATGGGGCAAACAGTTGGAGGCCATCGGCTCGCCCCCGCGGGATTTGCCCGTCCAGGTCGGTATTGGATTCAAGCCGGTCAGCTATCTCGGTACGGAGCGGCTCGTGCACAGCGCCATCGGATATGCCATCAAGAACGGCCGCAAGAGCGTCACACTTGTTCACAAAGGCAACATCATGAAATTCACCGAAGGCGCGTTTCGTGACTGGGGCTATCAGGTTGCGAAACAATTCTACGGTGCGCAACCGCTCGACGGCGGTCCCTGGCATGTCATCCCCAAGGAGACGGTTGCAAAGATCCAGTCGATCGAGGCTTCTCGCACGGGCGGCGCGGCGAAGACCGACGCGGAACAGATTGTCATCAAGGATGTCATCGCCGATGCGTTCCTGCAGCAGATTCTGACCCGGCCGGCCGAGTATGACGTGATCGCCACGATGAATCTCAACGGCGACTACATTTCGGATGCACTGGCGGCTTGCGTTGGCGGCATCGGAATCGCGCCGGGAGCGAACATCAACTATGTCACCGGCCATGCGATATTCGAGGCGACCCACGGCACCGCGCCGAAGTATGCGGATCAGGACAAGGTGAACCCCGGCAGCGTCGTGCTCTCGGGCGAGATGATGCTGCGCTACATGGGCTGGACCGAAGCGGCCGATCTCATCGTCAAAGGCGTGGAAGGGGCGATTGCGGCGAAGACGGTGACATACGACTTCGCTCGTATGATGGAAGGTGCAACCGAGGTGAAGTGCAGCCAATTCGGCGACGCGGTGATCAAGCACATGGCTTGACGCGCACGAGCGCCACAGGCAATCGCGCCTTGCGGCGACGTGTCATCCCGGACAAGCCTAGATTAGAAGCGGTTTCAAAATTGGTTCTTGGGGCCGCCGAACTGCCGTAACGAGCCCAAATCGCATGCTTTGAGGAGCGATGTCGAATATTGAAACCGCTTCTAGGATGCCCGTTCGAAGCGAGAATGCCGCCCCATGGACGGGGCCATGCTGTTGTATTGAATCTCGAGATTCCGACCCGCGAGTTTTTTTCGCCCACACAGATCGGGACCATGAAAGCCCGCTAGGAAACACCCATGATTGACTTCAAGAAAATCAACGCCAGCGCGAAGGCCTATCAGCCGCAGATGGTTCGATTTCTTCGTGATATTGTCGCGATCCCCAGTGAGAGCACTGAGGAAAAGCGCGTCATCGACCGCGTCGCCAAAGAGATGAAAGCCACCAGGGCTTTCGATAAGGTCTGGACCGACGGGATGGGCAACTTGTTCGGCCAGGTCGGCCGCGGCAAGAAGCTCATTGCCATCGATGCGCATTGCGATACCGTCGGCGTCGGGGATCGCAGCGCGTGGAAGCACGACCCCTACCGAGGCAAAGTCGCCGGTGGTCGCGTGTGGGGCCGGGGCGCGGGGGACCAGGAAGGCGCCATCGCCTCGATGGTCTATTCCGCCAGGATCATCCGTGATCTGAAGCTGCCCACCGACGAATACACCCTGCTCTATGTTGTCACCGTCATGGAGGAGGACTGCGACGGCCTGTGCTGGCAGTACATTGTCAACGAGGACAAGATTCGGCCGGACGTCGTCGTGGTCACGGACAGCACGAATTGCGAGATACTGCGTGGACAGCGCGGCCGAATGGAAATCGGTGTTCATGTCACGGGCAAGAGTTGTCACGGGTCGATGCCCCATCTGGGCGATAACGCGATCTACAAGATGTCCCGCGTTGTGCGGGAGATTGAGTTGATGAACGATTCGCTGGCGGAGTGCCCGTTCCTTGGCAAGGGGACGATCACGGTCTCCTACTGGGAATGCAAGACCCCCAGCATGAACGCGGTACCGGACTATGCCTACATTCACCTCGACCGCCGGTTGACGACCGGCGAGACGAAACAACTTGCCGTGCAGCAGGTGAAGGAGGCGTGCAAGCGTGCGGGCGTGAAAGCGAAGGTTGAGATTCCCCGCTACGAGCGAGCGGCATACACGGGCCTTGTGTATCCGACGGAGAAGTACTTTCCGACGTGGGTCATGCCAGAGAATTCGCGGCCGGTCCGCAGTGCGGTGGAAGTTTACAAGGGTCTATTTTCGAAGACGCCGACGGTCGGCCGCTGGACGTTCAGCACCAATGCCGTTTCAATCAACGGCCTGTTCAAGATTCCGTGCGTGGGATTCGGCCCCGCGCCGGAATCCGTCGCGCACACCGTGAATGATTCGGTTCCGATCGCGCACCTGGTGCGAGCGGCGGCGTTTTACGCGGCGTATCCGCAGGCGTATTGCGCGAGGGGATGAACGATCGCGTAGCCCGCCGAAGCCCGTCGAGCGACCTCAGCTCGGATCGGCCGAAGCGGGACGAACCCTGATTGAATCAGCAGATCGGAGGATGAGTCGATGGGTTCCCAGACGACGGAGGCGGTTATACCCAGTGAGGCACAGATTCGTGAGCTGATTTCCAAGGCCCAGCATTGCGAAACACTCCAATCGATTGACGACTTTCTGCCCTATCGCAATTTCGGTGAGATGTGGCAACGGCGCGTCATCGAATCGGCCGACAGCGCCTGGCTGACCTATTACCCGTGCGCGGGAGAACAGGAAACCGCCGAGTGCATGACCTACGGCCGGTTCGCCGAGTTGATTGACCGGGTCGCAGGCGTTCTGGCCAACCGCTACGGCATACGCGCCGGCGGCTCGGTGGCGACACTCACCATCAACCAGCCATTAACGATCGCGATTTACTTCGCGGCATGGCGGCTTGGCGCTCGGGTCGTGCCGGTGAATCCAGGCGAGACGGACGACCGTGTCGGATACATCGTGAGCAACTCCCAGGCATCGGTGCTGATCGCTCATCGATCCTGCCGGGAGGACTTCGACGGCGTCGCGCGGCATCTCGAAGCCAACGTGGAGCGCGCTATGATCGGCCCGAACGACGCGCCCGACGCGCGCGGTGGAGGCTGGCACGATTTTGAATCGGAATTGGCCGGTGATTTCGCCCGAGGCCCGCTACCGCAGATCGACAGCGTCACGTGGGAGGCCGAGGCGCTCGTCGTCTACACGAGCGGAACGACAGGCAATCCCAAGGGCGTCGTACTCAACCAGAAGCAGTTATTTTCCGACGCACATGCGATTTCACGATGGCATGCGATCGATGCGCATACCACGATGATGAACGTGCTGCCGATCCATCATGTGAACGGCATCGTCGTTACGCTCATTACGCCCTGTTTTGTCGGCGCCCACGTCGTGGTGAACAAGCGGTTCAAGAGCGCCGGATTCTGGAGGAAGCTCGAAAACCACGGCGTCTCGATCGTGAGCGTGGTGCCGACGCTTCTTCAATTCCTGATCGACGCCGACGAAGAATTCGTCGCCGAGCGAATCCCGAATTTCCGGCACTTCATCTGCGGCGCGGGACCCCTCTCGGTCGAACTTGCCCGTGATTTTCAAGACAAGTACGGCCTGAAAATCGTCCACGGCTACGGACTTTCGGAGACGGTTTGCTATTCGTGTTTTCTCCCGACGGATCTCGAATGGCACGAGCACTGCGCGTGGATGTACGACCACGGCTTTCCTTCCATCGGCTGTCCGATCGAGACGAACGAAATGGCGATACACGATGGCTCCGGCAAGCCCGTGCCCGACGGCCAGAAAGGCGAGATCGTCATACGCGGACATAACATCATGTGCGGGTACTTCAAGAACCCGACTGCCAATGCGGCGGCATTCACCTACGGCTGGTTTCGAAGCGGTGACGAAGGATTCAAGCTTCAGGGCAAGGACAAACGGGACTACTTCTTCATCACCGGCCGAATCAAGGAACTGATCATTCGCGGCGGCGTCAATATCTCTCCGTTCGAGATCGACGAAGTGCTTAACGGTATGCCGGGAATTCGAGTGGGCCTCGCGATCGGCTTCGACAATCGCTACTACGGCGAGGAGGTCGGAGCCTATGTGCAGTTGCAGCCGGGCACCGCGCTGACCGAGGAGCAGGTCATCGAATACTGCAAGTCCAAACTGCCGAGTTCGAAATGCCCGAAGGTCGTTCTTTTTGGGGACGACATCCCCGTGACATCGACCGGCAAGTATCAGCGCGGCCGACTGAAGCCGCTCTTCGAAGCGTACAAGGATCGACAGTTCAAGTGATGCGGCCGTGTCGGCTCGGAGGCGCTATGCCTCAGCGGACGTGGAACAGGATGACATCAGGGAGTGGGACGGGCGACTGACGGTTCGACTGTCCCGGATATTGAGAGATGCCGGACCACCTCGGACATCGCTTCTGCATCAAACCTGCCGCATACAAGGTAGGTCATTTCGTTTTCGTGCCACGCGATGAGCGAGCTGGAGTCGCAATCGCGCGTCGAATGCACGAAGGGGTCGTTCCGGTCCGGCGAACGGCCATTGCCAAGGTCAAGCCCGCTCCAATGAGGGACCGCAAAGAATGAGAGATAGGCGCCGTTGGCGTAGTTGACGTAAAGGAGGTGAAGCGAAGAGAGGCCGTCCTGATCCGTCGGATTGCAGAGGCTCGCCGATTCAAACTCGTAGCCGGCGCCGCTGAAATCCGGCGCAATTGACGCGAAGGAGCCCGACAGCCGCTCGTTCGCGCCGTTACTGAGTTCGCCCAATGCACTCGGCAGGTTCGGATCCTGATGCACGTGCTGCTCGCATCTGAGCACACACTTGTTGTGTCGAATGACGGCGAGCTGGGTCAGTTCATCCGCTCGAGACAGTCCGGCTATCGCGCCCAAATCGAAGTTCATCGACGCGCCGTCCGACGTCCAGAACTGCCAGGCCAAACCAATCGCAAGCACAAGCGACGCTGCGACGGCCAATGCGCGCAGCGGCCGAATCCGGCGCGATGAGGACGAAACATGGGCAGTTCGGCTGGTCGCGAGTGTCTCGGCGATGAGCGCGCTTCGAATTCTTGCTTCGAGACCGGCAGGCAGGGTGATTCGTCCTGACGCGTTCGCCAGACGGCGGCGCACGCCATGATGGTCATCGACGACTGCGCTGCAGGACGGGCACATCTTCAGGTGATCGAGCACGTCACAACTGACCTGCACGCTGGTCTGGCCGTCCGCAAACGCCAGGAGGTATTTTCGATACTTGTAACAGTTCATTTTTGGTCGCGCTCCGGTCTGGGTCGCACGCCGCTTGCGGCAGCGAACTCCGCAAGCACAACCCCCAACTGCTGACGCGCGCGAAAGAGCCGGCTCATCACCGTTCCCATCGCACACCCGAGAACCTTTGCGATCTCCTTGTAGCTTAAGTCTCCCAGCGCCCAGAGTAGCAGCACCGCACGATGATCGGGCGGCATGGCCATGACAGCCGCCTTTAATTCCTCGTCAAACAGTTCCCAATCCGGCTCGCCGACTTCGGAGAGATGCACGGGCGTCAGCTCCAGTTCGGCCGCGATATCGTCGAGGCTCATGTCCTCCGCCATGGTCGGCGCGCGAGCGGACGTGCCGCAGCGCGTAAAGAACACATTGTGCAGGATCCGAAGCAGCCAGGGTTTCGCGCCATACTCACGCAATTCGAATCGATCAAACGCTCGATGAGCGCGAAGGAACGTCTCCTGCACCAAGTCCTCCGCGGTATGCACATCGCCGGTCAACTGCAACGCGATGCGGTATACCAGATCGAGATGGCAAAGTGCCACCCGCTCGAAATCTCGCGTCCTGTGATCGCTGGACATCGGAAACCCTGGTCGGCGGGGTCCGGCCGCAAGCACCATCCCTATAGAAAGAGAACCGCGCCACACACCCCGATTATTCCGGAGGCCGAGCCAAAGCCCCCGGGGCATCGCCGAGTACGGAAATTCGCGCAAATCGTCGTCCGATCCGACTGGCGAAATCGCACCGCAGCACCCTATTAAGGCCGAGACGAGGTGCCGGGGTCAACCATTCCGCCTCCAAAATTTAGTATTGCTCACTGTGCGGGAGAAAAACGCTCGGACGAACGCCACCAGACGGCGAAGATGGCAATATCGGCCGTTGTCGGGTGCAACAACTGCGACTAGCCTATCGACTCGCAGAGCGCCCAGCGGCGGACCGGGCGAACGACGGTGAGGTGCGGGCAGTCGCACCTGGCAATGCTCGCCGCATGCCATTGCAAAATAGAAACTTATAGTGCATACCCATGATAGAACAATACCTTCAGGACAGGCAGAAGAAGCTGGACGAACTGGTACAAGCCGGAATCGATCCGTATGGCCAACGCTTTGAGGGCGTCGCCTCAAATCAGGACATTCGAAGTCTTGTTGAAAAATCGGGACTTAACCCGGGCGAAAGCGATGAGCGCAGTGCTGTACGGGCTGCCGGCCGGGTGCTGCTGCGGCGCGTCATGGGCAAACTGGCGTTTCTCACGCTTCGGGATTCGACCTGCGACTTGCAGATCGGGCTATCCAAGGCCGTGGTCGGCGACGCGACGTGGGACACGCTCAGGCTGATCGATCTAGGTGACATTGTCGGAATCGACGGCTACCTCGGCCGGACGAAGACGGGGGAAATCACGGTTTGGGCGCGGAGCCTCACGATGCTCTGCAAGGCGCTGCGTCCGCCGCCGGAGAAATGGCACGGCCTGACGGACGTCGATTTGCGCTATCGTCAGCGCTATGTCGATCTCTTCACCAACCCTGATGTCATGAGTACTTTCAAAAAGCGGTGCGTGATTGTCGAAGCGATTCGCGACTTCATGCGCGGCCGGGGATTTCTCGAAGTTGAAACACCGATGCTGCAGCCGATCTATGGCGGCGCGGCGGCACGGCCCTTCACAACGCATCACAACACGCTGGATCTCGATCTCTTCCTGCGCATCTCGCCGGAACTTTACCTAAAGCGGCTGCTTGTGGGTGGGATGGAGCGCGTGTTTGAAATCAATCGGAATTTCCGGAATGAGGGCATCAGTCCGAAACACAATCCCGAATTCACGATGATGGAGTGCTATCAGGCGTACGGCGATCTGTCGGACATGATGGAGATCGTCGAGGGCATGTTCTCGGCCTGTATCGAACGACTGGGCGGCGGCTTTCGACGTCAGTTTCGAGAGTACGAAATCGACTTCACGCCGCCGTGGCCACGACGAACCTATTCCGAGTTGCTCCGGGAGTATGCCGGTGTTGAGTTATCCGACAATACGGCGATTCGCAAGCGGGCTTCCGAGATCGGGATCGACGGCAGCAAGCTGGACGATGCGGTCGTGGCCAACCGATTGTTTGAGGCGGTCGTCGAGGACAAGCTGACCGGTCCGCTTTTTGTCACGGAGTATCCTGCGGCGATTTGTCCACTCACGCGGCGCAAACAAGGCGATCCGTCGATCGCACTTCGATTTGAGGCCTATGTTGCCCGGATGGAGGTGGGTAACGCCTACACCGAGCTGAACGATCCCGCGGTTCAGCGTGAGACGCTCGGCGCGCAGCTCAAAGGCGAAGGCGACGAGACGATGCGCGTGATGGACGATGATTTCATCTGTTCGCTGGAACACGGCATGCCGCCGGCCGGCGGATTGGGAGTCGGAATTGATCGACTCGTCATGCTGCTGACCAATTCGGCAAGCATTCGCGACGTGATCCTGTTTCCACTTCAGAGGCCGGTTGGTACGGCCGCGATGGTTGACGAGCGCACCGGTGCATAAACCTGCCGCAGCGGGTCAGTCGTCGTCGATGTCGCCATAGATGGGCGGATCCCTGCGCGGGCTCTGCGCGGCGTCGGTTCGGCTCTTCTGCCGCCGCGCCAGATCGATCGCGAGCCGGATCGCGGCCTTCATGGAACCTGGATCGGCCTTGTTTTTTCCAACGATGTCATAAGCCGTGCCGTGATCAACGCTGGTTCGAATGATCGGAAGCCCGAGCGTGAGATTCACGGCCTGATCGAATGCAAGCAGCTTAACCGGAATGAGCGCCTGGTCATGGTACATGGCGACGACGCCGTCAAACTCGCCATGAACCGCGCGCCAGAATAGCGTGTCCGCCGGGTAGGGTCCGCTGGCGAGAATTCCCGCGTTGTTTGCCATTTCGATCGCAGGCTGGATGACCCGCGACTCCTCGTCCCCAAACAATCCGCCCTCACCGGCATGCGGATTCAGCCCGGCGACCGCGATCCGGGGCGCCGCCACACCGAACCAATCCCGCAGGGCCTCATGCAGCAGATCGATCGGTTGAAACACGAGTCCGATCGTGAATTCGTTTCGCAATTCGAAGAGCGGCACATGCGCACTGGCCAGGGCGACGCGAAGCGGCCCGCCCGCGAACATCATGGTCACCCGCTTCGAGCGAAATCGGTGTGCGAACAACTCGGTGTGCCCCGGAAACGGGATGCCCGCCATCTGCCAAGCGGACTTGTTGATGGGCCCTGTGACGACGGCGTCAATACGGCCTTGCCATACATCCTTCATTGCTTCTTCGAGAAAGCGCATGGAGGCGCGTCCGCCCTCGGCGCTGGCGGATTTGGGCCCGCGCGGGGAGATGCTGAACTCGTCGAAATCCGCGACAAGAACGTTGCCTGTCATGTCGTGAACCGACTCATGTGGAGCGCGGCGCCAGTAGGGCAGCAACTCCGCGGCATCAGCGGCATAGGCGAACTGCTCATGAAGCCCATAGACGATGAGCCGCGCGTTTTCTCGCAGCGAATGATCGGCGAGCGCTTTGACGACGACCTCGGCACCGATGCCGGCCGGATCACCCATGGTGATGCCGATGGTCGGCCGGGTTTCGTGTTGTTCCTCGTACGGGGGCATCGGGTCAACCCACTCCGTGGCTTGAGAGAAACTCCCGGGTGATGCCGCCGACATTCGCGGCGCCGATCGATTTCAGATAGTGCACGACGGTTCTTGAGAGAATGTCCGTCTCGATGTTCACGAGTCGGCCCGCGCCCTTGTGACCCAGGGTGGTGCGGTCGAGCGTCGTCGGGATCAGGGCGACACTGAATTCATCGCCGCGCACATCCGCGACCGTGAGCGAGATGCCGTCGATCGCGATCGAACCCTTGGGCGTGATATATGCCATTGCGCTGTCGCCCGGCCGAAGCCACCACATGCTTTGTTCCGGGGATTGTTCGACGCGCGTGACGGTCGCGACGGCGTCGATGTGACCCTGCACGAAATGACCGTCGATGCGGTCGCCCACCGCGAGGGATTTCTGAAGGTTCACCCTGTCGCCGGACCGAAGCTCGCCCAGCGTCGATCGCCGAAGTGTCTCAGCGATGACATCGAACTCGGCGCATCGGTCGTCGCTTCCGGTCAACGTCAGGCAGACGCCGTCGATCGCGATGCTTGCGCCGGCCGGAACGCCGGTCCAGTACAACGGCGACTCGATACGCAGGACACGGCCGCCCGCGGTCTGGCGCGTGTCTCTGACGGTCCCGATGGCGTCGATTATGCCGGAAAACACGAGGAACACTCCCGAGGCAACCCTCGATTGGCCTGCGTCGGGTCGCGTGACGCAACTCTCAATCGTAGCGAAGAAACCACCAACCCGCCACAAATGGAACCCGGCGGCGACACCTGCGGCATCCGCAAATGAAATCGGGCGCGGTCACGGTATTCGACCGCGCCGCGCCCGACTGGCTTCCGATGGATCGCCCTCTACCGAGATCGGTCAAAGGCTTCCTGACGTCTCGAGTCCGAGGCCGGTAGAGCCGCTGCCGGACGCTCCGCTGACGATGTGGCCGAAGAGATCTCCCAACCGACTCGGGTCGAATTCGCCCTCGTCGTTATCGAAATCGCTGCCGGCAAATGCACCTGACAAATCGTCCCAACCCTGCACCGAATCCGGATCGGACTGAGCGGTCCGCGCGAGCGTCTCAAGATCCTGAATCGTGTCCAACTCATTCACCTGAAGGAAATTTGACACCGCGACTGCCTGTGGCGTCGTCAGGGTGACCGGCGGCAGGCCCGTGAACTGCGAAACGACACTTGCCGCAGCGCGATTCAGGACGAGAATCTCACCCGCGGTCAGTTGTGACATCTGTCCGCCCAGCACCTTCGATACGGCGGACAGGATGTTGTCGCCACCGCAACCGGACATGCCGACAACTGAAACACAGATGGCGCATGCAGCAATCTTCGTTCGGATTGAATTCATTGTTTCCCCCCTTGTCATATCGAACTCACTCAAGGCCGCGCCGCGGCATCAACAACGCCTCACACGCTGTGAGACCCTGCCGCATCACGGGACCACAAAGTTCAGCAGATAGTTGACCAGCCGATCACCCTCGACCGTATTCGGGATGTCGCCGGCCGTGCGGATCGCTTCACGTTTTTCGGCAAGGGTCAGGCGTTCGTCGTCCTGGATTCTCTCCAGTTCGGCAAGCGACAGGCCCTCGACGAGATCAGGCAAGGCCGGCGCAAAGCGATCGAACCCGCACCCCGTCACCATCGTCCATACAAGTCCAACTCCGAAGAAAGTTCTGATCCGTATCGCAGCAAAGTTTCGCAGTGCCATAAAATCCCCGATCGTGTTCCATATGCCGATGTTTCCGCGTCCGTTCACGGTGGACGCGAAAGTGCCGCACCGGGTTTCCGGGCGCGAATTCCTGCACGATCGCCGGACCCGTTCCGACCGGACGGCACCGCGAGTGCACACTTTTTTCTATCGTCGCGTTGCGGAGTGCGACACAATTTCCGCCCGTCCCTTTGCGCGGTGGTTATCGGTACTTAGAATCGCATGATCTGGTGTGGAGTGGATATCGCGAAATCAGCTGTGCGAACCCGTCAGCGCGGGCTGACGGCGAGCACGGCCGGGGAAAAGCGGCTCGATGGCCGCGAGGTTCGACATGAGACGATCCGTGAAGGTCCAGCCACTCCTCCGCCTCGGCTTAAGTTGCGCTATCGGCACTCTGCTGATTCCTTTGGCTGCGGCAACGCCGACCGAGGCCCCTCCGACGACGACTGAACCCGATTCGTTGCATCTGACTTCGTCGGCGCCGGACGGCGCATCTTCCGCGACGCAGCCCGCGACAGCCGGAGAAGCGGCTATCGCTCGGCGATGCGCCGGGCTCATCGAATCAGCCGATCGACAAACTGAACCCATCGCTCGCGCGCACGCGTTCATCGTGGCGGCACGCTGCCTGATTGTGGATGAGTGTGCCGCGCCGTTGTCGGTGGAGCTATGCTGGTCGGCTCGGCCAGCTCCGTCGCTTGGCGAGCTGCTATCGCGTGCAGAAGCGTGCCTCGCGAGCGCCGAGAGTTCGCTCCGCGCGGCGGACGCTTCGGCGGATGAGGCTGTTGTTCGGCGACTGGCCGATCGGCTGGAGATGCTGCGGTCGTTTGCCCGTCTGTTTTCAGCAATGGCGGACCTGGACGCCGGCTCGGAAGTCTCGCGATCGCGATTGATCGACGCGGGCGTGGGTGTTTCGACCTATCTTGATGATCCGAATGCCGCTGTCGCCCAGTCGGCGAGGCTGTGGCAGGGCGTCGCCTATCGGCGAGCAGGGCGTCCGGACCGTTCGTTGCAGATACTCTGGCCGGCGATCGGCTCGCTTTCGTCGAATCGCCTTGACTTTTTCGCTCGCGTCGAGCGCTGCCGCGCGCTGGCCGACCAGAAGCGATATGTTGCGGCACTGGCACTGGCCGTCAAACTCGAGGAACATCTGGACGAGTGCATGAAGCCCGAGGACGTCCGAGCGCGGGCGGCCGACAGCCTTCGATGGGCGAGAATCATCATCTATCGACGGTGGAGCGAGACGCTTCGCGCGGAAGGGAAGAACCAGCGTGCCCGATCGGCCGAATCTTCGGCCGCCGGTCTGCAGGGCGGTGACCCCGATCCGCTGCCGAGCGATCGCTGGCTGCAACTGACTGAGACGATTGCCGGTCTGCCGGACTGGGCGACACCCTAGCGGCGGGTCGCGCGGCGATCATTGCTCTCCTGATTCAATCGTCAACCGTCGCATGGGGATATTGGCGTGCTGAAGTTCGGCCAGGTCCTTGCCTGTCGCCGCCGCATCGAGGTCCTTCAGCTTCCGGGCGGCGGGCAGCGTGCGGGACTCCCAGTTTCCGACGGCCGCATCATAGTGTTTTGCGGCGTCTTCGATGCCGCCCCGCACCTTGTCGAGATGGAGCGTGAAGATGCACAATCGCTCGTGCAATTCGCGTCCCACTGCCGCGATTTTTTCGGCATTCTCGGCGACCTGCTGCTGCTGCCAGCCGTAGCGAATCGCCATGAGCAGCGCCGCCAGAGTCGTTGGTGACGCGATCAGGACACTTTTGGCGACTCCCTCCTGAAGCAGTTCCGTTTCCTCGCCGACAGCCGCTGCGAAGAATGCCTCGCCAGGCATGAACATGACGACGAATTCCGGCGTCTGTGCGAGACGATTCCAATACTCCTTTGCCGACAGGCTGCGCATGGTCGCTCGCACATCGCTGACGAACCGGATGAGATGCCGCTTGCGCGATTCCTCGTCGGCCGCCTGCATGGCGTCCAGGTAGGCGGATGTTGTCACTTTTGAATCAATCACGATTGATCGGCCGCCCGGCAGTCGCACGACCATGTCGGGACGCGCACGGCCGGCCTCGCTTTCCACCGAGGCCTGCTCAATGAAATCGCAATAGGCCGACATGCCGGTCAGCTCGACAACATTTCGTAGCGTGATTTCCCCCCATCGCCCCTTGGCTCCCGGCTGGCGGAGCGCGGCGACGAGCGCCTGGGTCTCGCGACTGAGCAATTCCCGCCCCTGCTCGATGCGCTGCATCTGCCGGGACAAGCCGCCGTACGCTTCGGACCGTGATTTCTCCAGCTCCTTGATCTGCGTTTCGTATCGCTCAAGAAGTTCGCGGAGGGGTTTGAACTTCTCGTCTGCCAGCGTGAGGAACTGCTCGTTGCTGCTCTTGAGCGCAGCGGATGAAAGCGCCGCGAAGGCGTCCTTCACCTTCTTTTCCATTTCCTCGATCTGTCGCCGCTGTTCGGCGAAGTGCTCCCGAGCCGCTTCAAGTCGCGCTCTGGAGTCGGCCGAATTTTTCTCCTGTTCGGACAGCACCTGTCGAAGTGCCACGATATCGGCATCGCGAATCGCCAATTGCGAACGCACCTCGGCCGTGGTCGCGGTGAGCGCCGAAACTTCGCCGCTTAGTCGCACCAGTTCGCCGGATGACGCGGCCCGGCCGCGAAGCACGCCGACCCACACGCCGGCGCCCGCACCAGCGAGCAGCCCCAACAGCAGGAAAACCGCTTCAGTCATCGTTTCTGAATCCCATTCGGTTCGACGGATCATTCAGACCCACGGCCCGGGCGGCCCGCCAGCCCCGGTCGGCAGTCATCTTATTCGATCCGCAAGGGAAATGCGTCGGGAGAATGAAGATCAAATTCGTGTCCGGAGGATTCGCGTCTCTCAGGAGCGTCCTGATTCGCGGTCGTCTTTCCCGTGGATGTCGCCCTCATCATCATCGTCGTCTTCCAGGTCGTACTTCCAGCTTTCACTCTCTTCGTTATCGCGGAGTTCACGCTCCATGTGCTCGAACATCTTCTCCTGAAGCGGCTGCATGCGCCGGTAGATGTTGAGCGTCGCTTCGTAGGCCGCCACCAGTCGGTCAACCTTCTGGCCCAATTCCGAGGACTTCAGCAACTGCCATTTTGTGAGACACTCCGGCTCCTTGATCGTGGAGAATGGATCACAGCGAAAGGCAACCTGGCCGTTGGAGCCGCGGACGAAGTGCTCGCAATTTTCACACTGGATCATTTCGAACCCCTTTTCGCGTTGCGGAGAGGAACCTGCCCTGATGGGCCTCAATACACATAGTCACCGAGTACTTCGATATTCTCCCGAGTCCGGGCCACGTCACTCTTCCACCATCGATCGATGTCGCGCAAGCGGAAATCGACTCGTCGCTGCCAACTCTCTTCGCGGCGAATGATTGATTCAGCCGTCCGGTTGAAGTGATCGACTCGAGCCTGAATGCGTTTCTGGGACGCGCGGTCTTCCGCACAGCCTGCCAGCGCGAAACCGAGCCCGACCACCACCGCCACACACTGAGCCGCACGTGACATTCCCGTTCGCATGCTCGCGCTCCAAGTAGAAACCCAGCCACACTCCGCGGGACCGGTCGAGCCATGAACCCGTCGCCCGTCATCACGGGCCTGTTCATCATAGTCGGCCGATGATCGGAAGTATCGTTACCCGAATCCGTTTATCAAATACTCGGCCGAAGCCCGGCCGATGCGTCGAAGTGCCGCGCGTAACTCTTTACCAGAACTAGCACAACTCAGGTATCGCCGGAGCCACACTCACGATGAACAAGGCACGACTCCGCCCGTGGGAGCGTTCGCGGCAAAAGCTCGTATTCTGCAATCCGGTGCCGTCAAATCGGACGTCGAATCCCGCTGGAACAAGCTGACGCCCGAAAATGCCTGGGACGTTCCGGACGAATTCCGCCACCACGGCCGATCGTCATCTCACGGCGATGTCGCACGGACCCCGATATACTCTCAATTGACCGTCCAGCCGTTCGTTTCCGCATGTGCAATGGACGGTCGCGACTTGAGGTTTGATTGATCGCCGCCTATGAAACGTTCCTCTCGAAACGATTTTAACGAATTCAGAACGAAATACCGTAAGGGTTACGAAGCGGAACCGACGCTGGAGTCGGGTAGCCCCACCGCGCCGAGCGCCACGCCGTCAACGGACGAATCCAGGTCGCGCGCTGCAATTGATCGAAAATCGAAACGGCGAAACTACCTTCGCGAGTATCTCTCGTGGGTGCGCCCGTACACTTCGCAGATTGTCTTCGTGCTCGTCCTGGCAGTCATCTCGGCCGCCCTGTCGATGGTACTTCCATTCGGCACAAACTACGCGGTGGATACGATTCTGCAACAGAACCGCGACGCCGCCGCCCTGACCCGATTCGGTCTGGCGATGATGGCGGTGACGGTCGTGCAGATGTCGGTTTTCATCTACCGACAATGGCGCGCCACGTTGCTTAACGCGCGAATCGTCGTCCGCCTCAGACAGCATCTTTACGAACACATTCTCAAGCTGCCGCTGTCGGATATCACTGACATGAAGACCGGCGGCATCGTCTCGCGACTTTCGGGCGACGTCGATCAGCTTTCCGGCATGCTGATGATCGCGGTGATCAGCCCCGGCATCGCGCTGATCAAGGTCATGATGACCGTCGGGATGCTGTTTTATATAAACTTCCGAATGGCGCTTGCGGCGATGGCGATCATTCCGCCGCTGGTGCTAATCAATATCATTTACCTTCGACGGATTCGACCGATCTACCGAGCGATGCGGGATGATCGCGCCCGGATCGACGGCCGGGTCGCAGAGACATTTGGCGGAATACGCATCGTGCGCGCGTTCGCTCGCGAGCGATCTGAAATGCGCGATTATGCGGTTGGTCACCACTCGGTCATCCGCAAGCAGCTCCTCGCACGGATGTTCGAACTGGTCGTCAGTCTCGGCTGGGGCTTGCTCATTCCGGCGATGAGTCTGATTGTCATCTGGTACGGCGGGACGCAATATCTTGCGGGAAAGGTGACGATCGGCGGCATCATCGCCTTTCAGATGTACCTGGCGATGATTCTTCAGCCGGTATCGGCGATTGTGGAATCGTATGGTCAGACGCAGCAGGCGCTTGCCGCCATGGAACGCGTGTTCGACACATTGCGGAAACCGATCGACAAGCCCGACCGCCCGGAAGCGAAGGAGGCGACGCGGCCGGTGTGCACACTGGAATTCGAGGACGTGCATTTCCACTATCGCGCCGATCGGCCCATTCTTCGCGGCATCAACCTGCGGGTGCGCGCCGGGCAGATGATCGCGCTGGTCGGCCCCAGCGGCGCGGGAAAGACGACCCTCACGAACCTGGTGGCGAGGTTCCACGATCCAACTTCGGGCGTCATTCGCCTTAACGGCATTGACCTGCGGGAAATCAAGCTGGAGTCATATCGCCGGCTGCTCGGAATTGTCACGCAGGATGTCTTTCTGTTCGACGGTACGGTCGCGGAGAACATCGCTTTTGGGCGACACGACTTTACACACGGGCAAATCATCAACGCCGCACGCCGAGCCAACGCGCATGACTTCATTACACAGCTTCCTGACGGCTTTGAGACCATTGTGGGCGAGCGAGGCGTCAAGCTCTCCGGCGGACAGGCACAGCGCGTGAGCCTGGCGCGGGCGTTTCTGGCCGATCCGCAGATTCTGATTCTGGATGAGGCGACCAGCAGCCTCGACACAGAGAGCGAAGAACTGATTCAAGCGGGGATGGAGGACCTGATCGCTGATCGAACGACCTTCGTGATCGCACATCGGCTCTCCACCGTGAAGCATGCCGATGTCATCGTTGTGATTGAGGACGGACGAATCGTCGAGACAGGTACGCATGCCGAACTCATGTCAAACGAAGATCGATACCGCGAGATGGTTGAACGGCAGTTGAAACTTCAAACGACTGAATCTGAGGCATGGCTGGGATGATTCCCAGGTTGTCGGCCACCTCAGATCATCGTACGCTCCTGCTCGAACGCCGAATCGAAAGGGGCCGACATGACTCTCGACACACCCTCTCCGGGCCGCGGCAGCGACCATGAATCGCAAAGCGATTCGGCGCCGATGTCGTCCGCCCAAGATATCACGCTCAGCCCCGCCCCGACCGCCATCGCGCTGCCGACAGCCACGCCACGCGCCGAATCGTCCTGCTATCCGATTGTTCGCATGAGAGCCTACGATGCGGCCCTGGACCTGTTGCTGGTGACGCTGGCCCTGCTGCTGGCCGAATCTTTTGTCGGTCGCGCCGTTGACTGGCTTGTCAATCGCTGGCCGGATCAAGGCATTCTGTTAATCAACACGGCGCTCGGCGTGGCGTCGCTGCTGATCATCGGAATCATCCTGCTGATTCGAAAGCAATCGTTGAGCAGCATCGGCATCCGATCCGCGTCACCCGGGCTGATCATCGGTGCATGGCTCGCGGCCATTCCGGCCTGCTATATTGCGATGATCCTGATGGCTTTGCTCTATGCGGTCGTCTCACATTCGATCGGAGGCGGATTGAGCATCGAGGAGATTGCAGCCGAACGAGAGGAATTCTTCGCGATGGCGCCAAGCCCAACGCTCGCAACGTTCGCACTCTTCGGCTTGTTCACGGGCATTCATGAAGAGTTGCTGTTTCGCGGATTCGCGATGCCGAGATTCATCGCGCTGTTTCGATCACGAACGGCCGGCGTGATTCTTTGTGCGGCGGTGTTCGGACTTCTGCACAGCTATCAGGGAACGATTTCGATTTTTCAAACGGCGGGGCTCGGGCTGGTGTTCTCGTTGGTGGCACTCTGGACACGGACCATCTGGCCTGCGATCCTCGCGCACGCGCTCTTCAATGGAATCAACTTTTCGCTGATTCCGCTGTTCAAGTCGATGATGCCGGAATTGATGAGGGAGTTGTCATCGCAGCCCGCGATGTGACGCCGCCAAGCGACGACTCCTTGCGATCAGGTCACATGAATGTCCCTGCGACAGAAGCAGACCAGCCCGGTCAACCAGAAAAGCAGGCCGGCGCAGCAAAGCACGGAAATGTCACCTGCCGGAAAAGTCGAATTGAGCACCACTCGCAGGGGCGCGAAGTAAT
This sequence comes from Phycisphaerae bacterium, assembly GCA_019636475.1. NCBI lineage: Bacteria > Pseudomonadati > Planctomycetota > Phycisphaerae > Phycisphaerae bacterium. The sequence goes on along the minus strand of JAHBXN010000006.1, from coordinate 309,769 downwards.
AGAAGAAGCCTGTGAAGGCAATTTTCTGCGCGGCAGGCCAGAATGCGACAAGCAGATTGAGCACAGCCGAATAGAACACAATCACAAAGCAGGCGATCAGCGCCGAGGTCCGTCGTTCGAATACCGCCGAGAGGCAGATCGACAGGCCGGAGATCAGGATATAGGCCGCGTAAAGATTGACTGCGACGACCGCCAGTCTGCCCATCTGGGCAAGATGAATCACACCGACGATTCTCGCGCCGACCCACACGCCCAACCACGGCGCGATCATCAACGGCACACCCAAGATCAGAACAACGACGCTGACGGAGGAATACAACGTGGCTCGCGAAACCGGCAGAGTCGCGAGCAGATCCATCGTGCCGCGATCCATTTCGGCGGATAGCACGCCCGTCGAGATGGTGAAGACAAACCCCACGACGAGCACCCACGTCAGAGGATGGGTGAAAATGAAGCTGGATACGCCCGTCGGCGTCAGCGCTTCGGCCAAATCACCGCCAACCATCGCATTGACCAATCGGCGAACCCATTCAAGCTTCAGCCACTGCCGCCCTTCTTCCAGCGGAATCGAATTCGTCGCGAACACGAAGAGTACCGCGAACACGAAGAGCAGAACCGTCGCGCCGACGGCAAGTGGAAAATAATCGCGGAGCGTGCGTCTGATGAGAATGAAATTCATGAACGCGCCAGAGGGTGTCGGCTCAATTCGTCTTGTTTTCGAGGATCATCATACGAGACCACGTCGCCGGCATTGCCCAGTCGAAGTACTCTTCTCGCGGAATGAGCCACGGCGTGGCATGGAGCAGTTGCCTGACGCCGTCGTTGGCGTTTCCGTAGATAAGCGTGAACCGGCGAGGACGACGGTCCAGCGATTCACGCAACCGGGCCAGAACCTGTGAGAATAGACCCTCGGTGAACGGATTGAAGAAAAACGCAAAAGTCAGTTCATCCGGGACTTCGTAGGTTGTCGCGTCATGGACAATGATTCGCACGTCACGACACGCCAGCCGCCGAGCCGCCGATGAGACGTTTCGTTCGGCAATCTTTGCCAACTGCGGGCTGATCTCGACGCCAAGCACGCGCCGAAACGGCATCGTGGCCGCCACGACCACGATGCGCCCTTTTCCGCAGCCATAGTCGATGAACACGTCTTCGTCCGGCCGAATGGTCACGCGGGCCAGGCACCGCCGCAGGCTGCCGAAGGTCATCGGGATGTAATGAGCGAACTCCGCGTTGTCGATGTTCATCTCGGCTTTTTCGACGATACGGGTCGTTTCGATGCCCAGATGACGTTCGTTCCACGCGCTGGCGACGCGCTCCCAGACATAGTTTCGCGTCGCCGCGAAGCCCTTGCTGCGATAGAGCGCACTGAGATTGCGAATCTTTGAAAGCATGCCGCATATTCTAATCGCCGGGCCGCTCTCGACATAGCGCCGGGACGCGGCGGGCTGATCTCATTGGGACTGAATCAAATCGTCGCGATAATAGGCGGCGAAGAGGTCTTCCAGATCGGGCGCCCCAATGGTCACATCGGCAACCCCGATCGCCGATAGCCAGCTGAGCAGCGGCTGAATTTCGCCCTGCCATGTTCCCGTCGCTGAGCCATTCCGCCAGACCAGCTTACCCAGGCCGCCCGGCGGCGCGACGAGATCCGCCGACTTGCCGCCCGCTTTCAGCCGCAATTCCACATGTCGCAACGCCCGGGCCTTCAGCATGTCAATCGTACTATCTTCAATCAATCGACCCGATCTAATGATGGCCACGCGATCGCACAATTCCTCCACTTCGCTCAGCGTATGGCTGGAAAAGAGCACCGTCCGCCCTTGCGAAGTCACCGCGCGCAGCTCGTCGTAAAGCGCTTGCTGCATGAGCGGATCGAGGCCGGTTGTCGGCTCGTCAAGGATGAGAAGTTCGGGCCCGTGCATCATTGCCTGGATCAGACCGAGCTTCTGCTTCATGCCGCGCGAATACTCCCGGATGCGGCGGTTCAGATTCAATTCGAATCGACCACGCAGCCGCTCGATCTCCGCGGTGCAGTGTCCGCCGCGCATTGCATTGCAGAAATTGAGAAAGGCCGCACCGGTCATGTGCTGCGGAAACCGCACGTCGCCCGGAAGATATCCGACGCGCTCGCAAATTTTTGTAGACGCCCGCCACGCATCCAATCCGAACACCCGCGCCTTTCCGCTGGATGCGCGGAGCAGGCCGACAAGAATTCTCAGAGAGGTCGTCTTGCCTGCGCCGTTGGGACCAAGAAAACCGAACATGGATCCGGCAGTCACTCGAAGCGCCAGTTCGTCCAGCGCACGGTGCGCGCCGTACCGTTTGGTCAACTTCTCAGTTTCGACAATATGGTTGTCTGTGCTCAGTTGGACGGCTCCAACATGCTGTACGGAGTTTCGGCGCGCTGATGGAAGTCCATCGCCGATCCGCCAGGCGACGGCCGATCCACTCCTCGGTTCATGGTCAGACGCAAAACTGTAGCACAACGACAGCATCCACCGCTACACTGCCCCGCAGACTCAACGAGAAATCGACTGTCACGAGGACTCCTTAAATGAAAACGCCCTCGCGCGCCGCAATCATCACACTTGTCGGTCTAATCATGCCGAGCGGCTGTTCGCCGCGCCCGGATTACCACCCTGAGAGCGGAGCTATCGCAGACCCGGACGGTGATTTGCTGGTCATCAACGCAAGAATCTGGACCGCCGACGAATTGCAAAAGTCCGCCACTGCAATGCTTGTCCGCGAAGGCGTCTTCATCCATGTCGGCGACGAATCTTCCGCCCGCTCCAAAACGCGGCAGGGAGCGCGGATCATCGATGCAGGCGGCCGGATCGTGATTCCCGGCCTCATTGATTCGCACCTTCATCTGATCGACGGCGGCCTTCAACTGTCCAGGCTCAACCTGCGTGACGTACCTGATCGGCCAGCCTTTATCGAGGCGGTCAGACGGCGCGCGACCGAAACGCCCCCGGGCCGATGGATTCAGGGTGGGCGCTGGTCAACCGAAAGCTGGCCGGACCCGACCCAACCCAATAAGGAGTGGATTGACGCAGTCACGCCGGACAACCCCGCGCTGCTTTCTCGAATGGACGGCCACGCAGCGCTGGCCAATCGCATCGCGCTGGATAAGGCGGGCATCGACCTGCACGGCCCTGAGGATCCACCGGGCGGACAGATCGAACGAGACCCGGCGACCGGCGAGCCAACAGGCATTCTGAAAGACACAGCAATCGAATTGGTGCGGCGCCAGATTCCGGAACTCACTGACACCGAGCTGGATGCGGGGCTCGTTGCCGCCATGAAACACGCAAACGAGCACGGCATCACCTGCGTGCACACGATGTCAGGGTTTTCGCACCTGGCGGTATTCGACCGGGCGCGGGAGCGTGGCGCCCTGACGCTGCGAATACGTCAGTACATCAGCGAGGATCAATGGCAGGATTTCATCGGTCGTGCGAAGGCGCACCGAAACGACGATTGGGTGCGAGTGGCTGGTTTCAAGGCATATGCCGATGGCTCGCTCGGATCGCGAACCGCATTCATGAAATCGCCGTACGCCGATAATTCCGCGGAGCGACCGGACTGGCGCGGACTCGTGATCGCCCTCGGTGATTCCGCGGCGCTCACCAGCGCATGCGTCGAGATCATGAGACATTCGTTCGCGCCGGCCATTCATGCCATTGGTGACGAAGCCAATGCGGCCATCCTCCGGACCTATTCGACCGCACTGCGACAGGTTCGAGACACGGGCTCGGTCGGCGGGCCGCCACCGATGCCCCGAATAGAACATGCCCAGCATCTGTTGCCGGAGTCGATCCCGGAATTTGCGGCGTACGGTGTGGTCGCTTCGATGCAACCGCTTCACAAAGCCGATGACGCCCGATATGCGGAAAAGGCCATCGGTGTCGACCGCTGCAAGACGAGCTATGCGTTTCGCTCACTCATCGACGCCGGCGCGGTCGTTGCGTTCGGCAGTGACTGGCCGGTCGTTTCACTCGACCCATTTTCCGGTGTTCGCGCGGCTGTCACTGGCTTGTCACTCGACCGCAGGCTGTTTGTGCCGGAACAGAACATCACCGTGGACGAGGCGCTGATCTGCTACACTCGCAATGCAGCGTGCGCGGCCGGCGACGTTGCAACGCTCGGAATGATCCGCGAGGGGCTGCTTGCGGATTTCCTTATTCTCGATTTCGATCCCTTCACGATCGATCCGGCCAAGATCAACCGGTTCCGGGGCGAGACTTTCGTGGCTGGCCGGCGTGTCGCACAAACCTCGAACACGACCGAGCCGACACGGGTTATCTCGTGGAACGGGGACAAATCGCCCCAAAATGGCCGATAAGAATCGGTGAATTCGCACCGCGGATTCTGCTATGATATGGGCTTGCAGAGGCCGCGAAGGGGAAGGGCAAATTGGCAGGCTCGCGCGGCAGCTTACGTCCATCGCATCAACGGAAGGTTTGGCAATGCACTTACGCGCTTGTCGCGCACTCGGGCTCTTCATGGCCCTGATCGGCTGCACGGTCGTACCGGCGACGGCGATCGCACAGCAATTCATCGACAGCACCAACTCGCAGTTTCCATTTCCGAATCCGGCCGAGTACACAAACCAGTTGACCATCGGCGACATCGACAACGACGGCGACCTGGACATCATCTTCGCCAATGGCGCCGGATTCACCTCGGCCGAAACGCCGCAGGTTCAGCGTATCTTCATCAACAACGGAAGCGGCACATTTACCGATCAATCAGTCGCGCGCCTGAACTTCAGCGGCATCTGCCGTGGCGTTGAACTGGGCGATATCGACAACGATGGAGATCTCGATCTGGTCTTTGCCCAGGATTTCAATCGAAGGCCCGCGTTGTTTCTTAACGACGGCAATGGTTTTTTCACGAATGTGACGGCCGCCCGGCTTCCGGCCCTGAACCTCAGTAGCTCGCGCGTCGGGATGGCCGACATCGATAACGACGGCGATCTCGATCTGTACTTCGTCAGCGGCGGCGCAAGCCGGTTTGGCTGTGGGCAATCGCGCGTCTATATCAACAACGGATTCGGATTCTTCACGGACGAGACAGCCTCACGGCACCCGATCGAGAATTTCTGTGAACCCATGGACTGTATATTCGGTGACATCGACGGAGATTTTGATCTCGACATCCGAACCGCCGGCCGCGGAACCAATAACAGCAAGCTGCTGCGAAATAACGGCAACGGCGTCTTCACGCTGGTCGCGGGCGTACCGGCAGACAGCACCTGCTATTCCTACGACTTCGGCGACATGAACGGCGACGGGCATCTCGACCTGCTCGGAGCAAATGCCGGGCCGAACAATACCGAGCTCCTTCTGCTGAACGACGGCCTCGGCGGATTCACGAACGTCAGCAGCCAGTTGCAGACCAATCCGACGGTTGACGACAACGACAGCAAGTTCTTCGACTACGACAATGACGGCGATCTCGACATAATCATCGCCGCGCTCGGCGGGACATCCGAACGAATCTACACCAACGACGGGAACGGCATTTTCAGCCAGGCCGCCGGGATCATTACGGCCGTCAGCGATTCATCGCTCGATGTGAAGGTGGGGGACCTTAATAACAACGGCCGCCTCGATATCGTGACTGCGCAGGGCGAATCCGGAAACTTCGCGAACCGCATCTACACCAACTTTGGGCCGGCCGACACGATCCCGCCGCGCATCGTAAAGCTGGAGCAGCTCAGCGATACCGACGATACGACCGGCCCGTACGTTGTTCGCGCCGCCATTCTCGACGGAATGACGTCCGATCGGAACTTTTTCGACAAAGGCATCTTTCTGAATTTCTCAGTGAACGGACACCCCCCCGCGCGTGTCCCGATGCGATACAGCGGCGGCCAGATATATCGCGGCGTCATCCCGGGGCAGCCTTGTGGCGGGACAATTTCCTATTACGTTCAGGCCAAGGACTGGGCAGGCAATATCGCCGTCGGCGAGCCGCAGCAGTTCTACGTCACGCCGCCTGCGCCTTTGCGATTCGACTTCAATGGCGGCCAGCCCGCACCCAACCTGCTTCCGCCATGCGAACCGATCAGCTTCGAAGTGGACATCCGGGATTGCGCCGATGAGTTCCAACCCGGAACCGCGGTTCTCCACTATCAATATGGCTCGGCGTCAGGAAGCGCCCCGCTGATCGCGCTTAGCGCCACGCTGCATCGAGGGGAGTTGCCCGCAGCAACCTGCGGAACAGAAGCGAGCTACTACATCTCCGCTCAGACGACAATCGGACAGACCGTCTATTTTCCGTCAACGGCCCCGGGGACTCCCCGGAATCTGTCGATTGGCGTGCTTCAACTGCAGGATATCTATTCGGAGGATTTCGAAGACGGCCTGCCGCCCGATTGGACAGCGACTCAGCTCTGGCACGTCAGCGAAGCGTGTACCGTGCCTTCGCCGTGCGACGGGGCGGCATGGGCCTACTGCGGGATTGACGCGACCTGTAATTACGACGCCGGCGCGACGGACAGCCGGTTGACCACAGCCCCGATTACACTGCCCGACAGCGATCAGATCACGCTGAAGTATTGCTCCACGTTTCAACGCGAGGCGTTCGGCACGCTGGACTGGCCGTCGGTGCGAGTCAACGGCGCGGTCGTTGACGAGCCGGCGTCGGGCAATCTGGCGTCGTCGCCGTGGCAGCAGCGGGTCGTGAATCTCACTGGTTTTGCCGGACAGGCTGTAACGATCGAATGGCGATTCGATACGATCGACGCATTCGGCAACGAGCAACTGGGCTGGCAGGTTGACAACGTCGTTATCTCGGCAAACGTACCGGCATGCCAGGCAACCGGCATCACCGGCGATCTCAACGGCGACGGGTTGCTGGACGGCAACGATATCTGGCCCTTCACCGTCGCACTCATCTCACCCTCCGTCCCTCCCGAGGTTCTCTGTGTGGCTGACCAGAACGGCGACGGCCTGCTCAACGTTGACGATATCCCTCTGTTTACGGCGGCAGTCCTGGGTTTATAGGCTCAATAATGTGAAAAAACCGCGAACGCGAACACCGCATTGCCCTATCGGACGCAAGCGCGCCGTGCCGTCGGCGAACAGGGACAGTTAAATTCGTATTGATAATTGACCGGGACAATCCAGCCGATAGGATTTACTAAGTATGTTTCCGCGAATGCTCGTCAACATCCTTGTATGCTGGATGATTGCATTCTGCCCGCTGATTTGCGGTGCGGAGACGGCCGCTCATGCGCGGGAACATTCACAGCCGGAATCCCGCCACGCTTCCCATCATCACTCGGGAGACTGCGCTGCGGAGCAGCAACAGGAGCGCGGCGCGCCATGCTCGCCGCATGATTGTATCTGCACCGCTGCCGCACGGGCGCCCAAGCCGATCGAAGCCCCGCCAATGGAGCTTTGCAATGCCACTTCGGAGTGTTACTCCACGGGCATCGATGAAATAAGGCCGACTGATCGCATCCTGACGATGGATCGGAGCTTTCACGAACTCATCGGCCTGCCTACCTGCGTTCCCCTTCTGATTTGATTCGCCGTCCGTATCCGCCACTGCTCCGCGCGTTGGGCCCGTCGCGCCACGCGATCGCACCATGACACGGCCGTGTCGTGGTCGTGAGATTGTCTACAACGGAACATGAACGCCAGCGAGTTATTCAGATGAATGATCAAAAACGCCGGCTCGCAATCTGCTTATCCGCCGCGCTTGCCCTATCGGGTTGCGCAACGGTGGAGCCACGCGCCGACTACGAACGGGCGAACCGGTACATTGCCGATGTAACGGGGCAGGACGCATCCTATAACCCGGCTGATGAAGCCGCTGCAAGCAAGCGCGTGGAAGCCCTGCTGGCTTCAGGATTGTCAGCAAGCGGCGCAGTCGAGCTCGCCCTGCTGAACAATCCGACGCTGCAAGCGGCGTATCGCAATGTCGGAATCGCATGCGCCGATGTGGTCCAATCCGGTTTGCTCGCCAATCCATCACTCGGGCTTTCGATACAGTTTCCCGAAGCCGGCGGCCGCTCCAACATTCAGGCCAGCCTCGCTCAGAACATCGTGGAACTCTGGCAGATTCCCGTTCGGCGCAAGGCCGCGGAGAAGGAACTTGACGCCGCCATACTCGATCTGGCCCGGCAGGCGGCCGAACTGACAACCGAAGTCCGACGTGCCTATTACGCGGCACTCTCGGCTGACGCCGTGCATGAGATCGCCCGGAAAAACGTCGCGGTCGCCGATCGACTGCTCGCTGTCGTGCAGGCACGCAAGGACGCGGGCAATGTCGGAGAACTCGACCTGAACCTCGCCCGTGGTACGACGCTCGAAGCCAAATTGGAACTGCAACAGGCCCGCCTCGCCGCGCACTCCGAACGCCGACGGCTTGCGACGCTGCTCGGGCTGACGTTGGCGGCCGAATCGCTCGAACTGACCGATTCGCTTACGACGCCCAAAACGCTCAGGATCAACGCTGACGCCGTCGTCGCGATGGCAAAGGCCAACCGGCTTGACCTGAGCGCGGCGCGCCGCCAAGCCGATTCCGCCGCCGCCCGATTGCACCTTGAATACCTCAAAATATTTCCCGAAATCTCGATCGGCCCGTTCCTTGAACGATCGGAACGCCGCGCGCTGGGCGGCCGAAAGCCATTTGCCGATGCGGCCCGCGCGTCCATCGCTGCCGGCACGCCGACGATTCCGGCGATTCAATCGCGCGGCGAGCGGAATCTGGAGCGACGACAGGAGATCAATGCCATTCTGGGGCCTTCGATCTCCATCACGCTGCCGATCTTCGATCAGAACCAGGCCCAGATCGCGAAAGCGGAGATCGAGCTTGAGAAGGCTCAAAAACAGCTGGAGGCGATCGATCGTGCGATCGTCCAGGAGGTCCGACAGCGCGTCGATCAGGCGCAGACGGCTTGCCACCTCGCGCGATTCTATGCAACGGACCTGACACCACAGGCCGACCGCAACCTCGAACTCTCGCAGGAAACATACCGCGCGGGCCGAACAAGCCTCATTGTCGTACTCGATGCACAGCGAATTCTACTCGCCGCACGGCGTTCGGGTGTGCTCGCCGAACAGAGCGCGGCCGCCGCGCTGGCCGATCTGGAGTTAAGTACCGGCAGGCCGCTTGAGGCAATACTCGCCGCTGCGGAACCCAACCCCGAAACGACCAATCGGCCCGACGACGCAGACGAGTCGAGGTCGGTGCCCGATACAGGAGGGCCGCGCTGATGAGTCCGCTAAACAAACGCGCAAGATCCGTCGACCGATTCACCGCCGGCGCTTCAGACCTGAGAATCCTGAAGGTGGGTTCATCGGTGCATGAGACTTCGGTCACAAGAATGCTCCTGTCGGTCTTGTTTTTGCTCTTGATTCCCGTTGGCTGCCGTTCCGAGAAGGATGGGTCGCGCGAGGAAAAGTCCATCGAACACAAAGCCCACGATGAGACGGAGCAGTCCGATCATGTCGATATTCCGGAGACGGTCCGGCGCAACCTCGGTATCACTTTCGCCAAAGTGGAACGGCGATCCGTGACCCGGACGCTGCGAATGCCGGGGCGTTTCGAGTTTCAGCCGCAGGCACGGAGAGAATATCGCACAATGCTGGGCGGCCGTGTCGAGCTGAAGGTCGCTCAATACCAGCACGTCGAGCCGGGAACAACACTCTACATGCTGGATTCTCCAGCGTGGCGAGAGTTGCAGCAGCGTCTGAGTGACACGGAGTCCAGCATTCAGCGTGCCGAGGCGCGCGTCGCATCCGTCGAACCGCTGATGCAGGCTCATCGACGCCACGAAGAGAATCTTCAGGTAAGCGTCGAGATATGGACCCGGCGACTCGAGCAACTGGAACAGTCCGGCGAGCCGGGGATCATCTCGGCGCAGGAGTTCGCGCAGGTTCGCGCCGCGCTTGCCGTCGCCCGGGCGGAGCTATCGGAGGTCCTCGAAAAGGAAGCTGAACTTGAAGCCCGAAATGCGGAAATGCGCTCCGAACTGGCCGCGGCCCGCGAACGGTTTCAACTGTTACTATTGAACGCAAGCTCTCTCGTCGGCATTTCGCGCGAGGAACTGATCGGACCGGCAGGCCCCGGCATGGAACGCCATGCAATTGACACCGACCCCGATCCGCACCGGCATCCCTACTGGCGCGAGATGGGCGTCGTCGAGGTAAAGGCAACGACTTCCGGCGTCGTCGAAACGCTCGCCCTTACCAACGGCGCGTGGGCCTCTGAATCCGACATCGTGCTTTCGACCGTCCAGCCGGAAATGCTCCGATTCCGGGCGAGGGGGTTGCAAAGTGACCTCGGGCGTCTTCATGACGGGCTACCGGCATCCATCGTGCCGCCAAGGGGCGGTTCGATCCCGGCCGATCAAACCATGTCCGGCACGATCATGCTCGGTGTCGCTGCCGATGCCGACGAGCGAACCGTCGAGGTTCTAATGACGCCGACGACGGTTCATTCCTGGGCGCGGCCCGGCGTGTCCGCTCATCTTGAAATAATCACAAATGCGGACGGCCGCGAGGAACTGGCCATCCCGCTCGCCGCGACCATTCACGACGGCATTCAGACGATCTTCTTCCGCCGCAATCCGAATGATTCCGACGAGGTGCTCAAGGTCGAAGCCGATCTCGGGCCGGACGACGGCCGCTGGGTCGTCGTTCGCAGCGGAGTCAGGGAAGGAGATGAAGTGGTCGTCGACGGCGCATATCAGCTCATGCTGGCCACGTCGGGCGGCGCGCAAAAGGGCGGTCACTTCCACGCGGACGGCACCTTCCACCAGGAAAAGGACTGACCCTATGCTCAAAAGGCTGATCGCATTCTCACTCGAGCGATCCGCGCTGGTCATCGGCGCCGCCGTGCTGTTTCTCGGCTATGCAGTCTACCGCGTGCCACAGATTCCCGTGGACGTCTTCCCGGAACTCAACGCTCCCACGGTCGTTGTCCTGACCGAAGCGGGCGGCCTGGCCGCCGATGAAGTCGAACAGTATGTCACTTTTCCAATTGAATCGTCGGTCAACGGCCTGCCGGGTGTGCGCCGAGTCCGGAGTTCGAGTGCCATCGGACTGTCTCTCGTTTGGGCTGAGTTCGACTGGGGCACCGACATTTTCCGCGCCCGCCAGCTAGTAACCGAACGGCTCTCCGCCGTCCGCGAGGCGCTTCCGGAGAACGCCCATGCGGAAATCACTCCCATCACGTCCATCACCGGCGAGATCATGCTGCTCGCATTGTCTTCGCCGGGAAACAAGGTCAGCAGGCTGGAGCTTCGCGCCTACGCCGAATTCGACCTGCGAAATCGCCTGATGGCCGTTCCCGGCGTCGCCCAGGTCGTCCCCATCGGAGGCGAACTGCCTGAGTATCAGGTCAACGTGCATCAGGACCGGCTGTCGCTGTACGGGCTAACCGTCCACGATGTCGTCGAGGCGGCGCGCGGCGCCCACAGCACCGCGGCCGCCGGCTACCTGCCGAATGTCGATCGTCAGGAACTTCCGATACGTCAGGCAGCACGCGTACAGAAGGTCAGTGACATCGCCAACAGCCTCATCAAGTATCACCATGGCTCCCCCGTGCTGATCGGACAAGTCGCCGATGTTGAGTTGGGACCTGCTCCGGCTCGTGGTACCGCCGCGGACAGCGCCCGGCCCGCGGTCGTTCTCAGCGTGCAGAAATCGCCGGGTACCAACACGCTGTTGTTGACTGAACAGATCGACCGCGCGCTGGATCAGATCGAAAAATCAATGCCGGACGGGATCGTCCTCAACCGGAAGGTGTTTCGGCAGTCGGCGTTCATCCAGCGATCAATCGACAACCTACAGCGTCTGTTGATTGAGGCCAGCGTCATTGTCGCGGCGATACTCGTACTGTTTCTGCTCAACATCCGTACTACGCTCATTACGCTCAGCGCGCTGCCGCTCTCGATGGCTGTCGCCATGCTGACATTGGACTACTTCGGTCTGACCGTGAATGTCATGACGCTCGGCGGGCTGGCGATCGCGATCGGCGAGCTCGTCGACGACGCCATCATCGACGTCGAGAACGTCTTTCGACGCCTTCGGGAGAACGGCCACCGATCACCCGAGGAGCGCCGCCCCTTCGTACAGGTGATTTACGACGCCAGCAACGAGATCCGAAGCTCCGTCGTCTTCGCGACGATTCTCATCGTGCTCGTTTTCACGCCGTTTCTGTTCATGCAAGGGCTTGAGGGGCGGTTCTTCCGGCCCATGGGAATCACCTACATCGTCTCCATTCTTGCGTCGCTGTTCATCGCGCTGACGGTCACGCCCGCGTTGTGCAAGTACCTTCTGCGCGGCCGTCTCGGCGGATACACCCATGCGGACGGTCCGCTCGTGCGATGGCTCAAGCGGCTCTATGAACCCTCGCTCCGATGGGCCCTGCACAAACGCGGTCGCGTTCTTGGTTCGGCCTTCCTGGTGACGATTGCCGCGATTGGGCTCGGCGCCACCTACGGAACGAGTTTTCTCCCGGCATTCAACGAGGGAACATTCACCGTGTTTCTGATGGCGCCTCCCGGCACGTCGCTGTCTGAGAGCGACCGCCTCGCACGCGGCATCGAGCAAAGACTCATCGACCTGGAAGGCATCGAAAGCGTAACGCGACGTACCGGCCGCGCTGAACGCGACGAGCATGCGGAACCCGTCAGCAATTCCGAGATTGAAGTCACCATGCATCCGGGAGCGGACAAGTCGCGTGTGCGTCGAGAAATTGACGACATCCTGCGCGATGTCCCAGGCATCACCACGACCGTCGGTCAGCCGATCGAGCACCGTCTGTCGCACATTCTCTCCGGAACGCCGGCGGCAATCGCCATCAACGTGTATGGCGATGACCTGGCACGGCTCCGCAGGATCGCCAGTGAAATCGAATCAGAGCTCAGGCAGGTTCCCGGCACGCGCGACATCGCCGCAAACCGCGAAGTGATGGTCACGTCGCTGCCTATCCGATACCGACCGCATGATCTGGCCGCCGCAGGCCTGACACCCGCATCAGCCGCCGAGCAGGTGCAGCAGGCCCTTTACGGCGAAACCGTCGCCGAGGTCAACCAGGGAGTGCGTCGCTATCAACTGGTGGTGAGGCTGGCGCCAGAGGAACGGGAACGCGTCGAACAGGTGCGCGATCTGCAATTGCGGGGTCTGGGCGGCGCGACTGTACGCCTCGCCGAAGTCGCGGATATCGGCCCCGAACGAACAAACAATCTCATCGCACGCGAAAATGCCCAACGAAAGGCCGTCATTTCATGCAACGTCGCGGACGGATTCAACCTCGGCCAGCTCGTCGAGCAGGTGCGAAAGCGCGTGGACCCGATTGTTCATCAGGCCGGATACGCAGTCCATTACGGAGGTCAGTTCGAAGCGCAGCAGTCCGCATCGAGAACGATAGTTGTCGCGGGACTGGGCGTCATCGTCGTCATGGTTATGCTCCTGCAGATCTCGACCGGCTCGCTCCGTGCCGCGTTGCTCGTGATGCTTAACCTGCCGTTGGCGATGATCGGCGGCATCGCGGCCGTCTATCTCACCGATACGTCGAATCCCCTGCGCAATACGCTTGCACTGTTCGGATTGTCTGAACTGCATTACCAGCCGCCGGTCATTTCCATCGCCAGCATGGTCGGCTTCGTCACGCTCTTCGGCATCGCCGTGCGCAACGGCATCCTGCTTGTGAATCACTACCGGCATGTGCTCGACGAGGATGCCGCCGCAAATCGCTCCGGGACAGGCTGCCTTGATGAAGCCGTGATCCGAGGTTCGATGGAACGGCTCGTCCCCATTCTGATGACGGCGCTCAGTGCCGCGCTGGGACTGGTGCCACTGGCATTGCACATGGGCCAACCCGGCAGCGAACTGCTCGCTCCGCTGGCGATCGTCGTGCTGGGCGGACTCATCACGTCCACTTTCCTGAATCTGATCGTCGTGCCGGCGGGCTACTCGCTGGTCTTCACCGGCCGCAGCCTGCCCGGCCAAAGTGGCGTGCAGGATGCTCCGGCTTCGCTGGACCATTCCGATCGCATCGAGGCCGATTCCAACCCACGCGAGGATCACAAATTATGAACCGAATCGCTTACAGCCTCCTCGTCGCATGTCTTGTCTCTGGCACTTCCTGCGACCGGAAGCCGGTGGCTACGCCCGGATCGCAGACTCCCGGGACGCGCCAGCAGTCATCGACCCAATTAGAGAATGCCGATCGGCCGGAAGGCTCCAAGACCCATCATGAAGTACAATCGATTCCGCTCGGATCAACGGTTGTCGATGGCCTCACCGTCCGAGCGACGCGTGATCCGGGCGAACTCATGCCCGGCGGCGAGGCTGCGGTCGATGTCTGGATCACCCTGCCGGAAGGCAGACCACCGAAGGACACCATCGTTCGGTTCTGGATCGGCCACGAGGACGCCCGAGGCGCATTGAAGGCGAAGGCGGACATCGAGGATCCGAAGGAGCCATCGCACTGGCACACCCACGTTGAAGTGCCGGAGGACTTGTCACCGACAGTTCGGCTATGGGTGGAGATTGACACGAGAGGCCAGCCGCTTCGGACCGTTTCGTTCGAACTCGGGACATGACACCCCGGCCGACCGATGACCTTACAATGCGCCGCCTATTCGGCGCACGCACTCCGTGGTCGTCGGCGCCCCGTTCCTACCGGACGCGGCGATTCGCAAAAAAGAGTTCTTGACCGACACCTGGGCATATTGGATATAGAGAGTAGATAAAACCCGCACAAATATCCTCCCCCGGACTCTTCTCGAATGAGGCGCGGTATGGAAGCACGCTACGGCCCTTACCCGTGTTGCTTTGCGCTCATCCTCGTCGCGGCGGCACTCGGTGCGTCGTCGTTCGTCGCGTGCGAGAATTCAATCGGTTTAATCGACCTGCCTGGAAATTCAAATGCCTCAAACGCCAATAACAACGGCGGCCTGACAACCGACCCGAACGGTTCAGGGAATACTGATATCGGTTCGTTGCAGGTTTTCCCGCCGGATAACCCATGGAATCAGGATGTTTCGACGCTTCCTGTGCATCCGAATTCGGCGAATTTTCTGGCGTCGATGGGCCTTGATACCGGCCTGCATCCCGACTTCGGGACAGTCTACGAGGGCGCGCCGATCGGGATTCCGTTCGTGGTCGTCGATGGTAACCAGCCGAAGGTCTCGTTGACGTTCGACTATGCCGATGAAAGCGACGCGGGGCCGTATCCCATTCCGCCGGATGCTCCCATCGAGGGCGGGCCGAACGGCGACGGTGATCGACATATCATCGTCGTTGATACCGAAAACAAGCTGCTTTACGAGTTGTACGATGCCCATCGAAATGGGATCAACTGGTCCGCCGGCTCCGGCGCGATCTTTGATCTGACATCGAACGCCCTGCGGCCGGCGGGATGGACGTCGGCCGATGCCGCCGGATTGCCGATCTTCCCCGGTCTGGCTCGTTATGATGAGATTGTCATTCGAGGCGAGCTGACGCACGCGCTTCGGTTCACCGTTTCACAGACGCAACGCGCCTATGTGTCTCCGGCACGGCACTTCGCCAGTTCGTCCACAAACGCGAATCATCCGCCAATGGGGCTGCGCGTGAGGCTTCGGTCGGACTTCAACGAATCCGCTTTTCCATCGAGCGTGCAGGTGATACTGCGCGGATTGAAGAAATATGGCATGATAGTCGCGGATAATGGCTCGAACTGGTACATCTCGGGAGCGCCCGATCCGCGGTGGAACGACGACGAACTAGGCCGACTGCGCGAAGTGAAGGGACGCGACTTCGAAGTCGTGTACACCGGCGAACCCACAACAAGGTAGCCGGTGGCCGGCGCGCCCGGAAAACCATCCCGAAACTCCACCGCGTGATCGCCCGATGAGTCAGCCTCCCAGCGGGCCGCTTCAAGCTGATCGTTGAACATCAGAAACGGCGTAATCTTGTTCATTGCCGGGCCTCCCGGAGCCTGTCATTTGCAGTTCGCAAGAATTCCATCGAGCGCGTCGTAGCCCGCCGCCACGCCATGTTCCATGCCTGATGCCAGCGCTCCGTCACGACCTTCCTTCGTCGGGAAAAGCAGCGTCATTTTCAAATGGGTCTTCCCGCCCTGTTCAAGCAACTCCAACGTTGCCAGAAGCTCCCACGGATCGCCGCTCGAATCGCCCGCGCCGCATCCGCCGCCCGGTCCCATCTCCATGCGCTCGGTGTGGACGATCTTCGCCGGCGGACTCACCTCGCGGTGCTCGCCCCAGATCGTCAATGCCAATTGTCCGTCCGGACCGCTCCACGCCCAGCGAAACTTTCCGCCGACGCGCACGTCCATTTCGCATTCCGCCCAATTCCAGCCCGGGGGCATGAACATCCAGCGTCGGACCAGGTCCGGCTGGGTCATGGCATTCCAGACCAGGTGGCGCGGCGAATCGAATACCCGCGTCATGACAATTTCGAGATCGGTGGGGGTTGTCACCTTCAACTTGTGCGCCGTCTCCATTCATAGACTCCTTCCGCGTATCGTGAGCGAACCCGCATTGCCGAATTCGCCCGCAAACAATTGCCAAATCTGATTATTGCTCAGCGCTCCGGAGGAGCGCCACAACTCAAAATCAAGCAACTTATTTCAAACCACTTGGTTTAATATAACAGCCGCAACTTTATTGTCAACCTATTGGTTTAATATTTTTCCGTTCCACTGGCCCATGCGAACCATCCGAAGCTAACCCGCACCCCGGATACAACCGGCCCACGCCCGAAACCTTGATCCGCGCGGCATCGAACGGACCAACGACACGAACGGGATGACGGCCCCGGCACCAGAAGCCGCAGATTCGGCCCATGCCCGATGCTCACCTGGCGATACGGTTGACACTCGCCTTCCCTCTTCCGTAGATTGATGCCTCAGTGCGGGCACCGCAACCTATCTACGGAGAGCTACACGATGCACCAGCCGGTCCGTCTCGTTCGCAATCTGTCGTTCGTCGTCGTCACCCTGATTATGACGCTGAGCTTCCAGCGCTCGGCCAGCGCAATCGATGGAACCCCGACGTGGCTGTACTCACCTGTCGGCGCGCCTCCGGCGAACATGTTCATTTCATCGCCCTCGCTGGCGTTTGATCATTACGGCGTGCCTTCGGTCGCATGGTCCGTCACCCACAACACCGGCGTCGGCAACACGGTCTATCGCTCGAACACATCCGGATTGGGTTTCTGGACCCACCACACCGTCGAAGCCACGACGGGGGCCGGAATTTTGACATCGCTCTCGTTTGATCGCTCCGAGCGCCCCACCGTCGCATGGGTCAATGGTGACGGAGTCGTCAAAACACTGTTCAACAACACAACGCTTCAGACCATCGCCGCCTCCGGTGCGAACGTCAATCGCCCCGCGCTCACTATCTCGCACGACCTGACCGGCACACTCCGCGGCATTTACTCCACGCAGACGGCCGGCGGCATGATGGGCTTCAGCGGCGCGAATGGCAGCCACACAACCGGGTCGCTCGGAACCCTTCCGGGCGTCTCGAATGTGTTTGATCTCCGGCTCACCACGGATCACACCGGCCGGCGCCATGCAATCGCGGGCGCCCGTCTCACTTCGGGAGCAAACGCCGTCATCGTCGCCTCCGAACCGATCAGCGGCGGTTCATGGACTTCATCCATTCTTGCGACGGCTGATGACGTCAAGGGGGTCGCCATCGCCACCAGTCCGACGGACGGGAAGATCGCGCTGGCCTACACCACGCTGGATTCGACGACGAACACTTCGCGGCTCATGTACGCAAAGTCCACCGGAACCATGCTGGTGACAACGCAGGTCCAGTCGTCCACGACAGCCGTCTTCGAGGACATCGACCTGGCATTCGACCGCTCGGACGGACGGCCGGCAATCGCGTATGAACAGAAAGTCACTTCCCCCTTCGCACAGCAGATTCAGTTCGCCTACATGAATGCGAGCAGCGTCTGGCAGACGAGCCTGATCGACGCAACCGCCTCGCTCGACAATGCGATGGGACTGCCGCGGCGGCCGTCACTCGCCTTCGACGATTACGGCACGAGTTGGCCGGCCGTGGCGTACATCGATGCCGACGGCTCTCTCATGGTCGCGTTTGACCCGCCGGGCGCCGCGCCCGAGCCGGCGGCGTTGGCACTCCTTGCCATGTGCGTGTTCCCGCTCGCCCGTCGAAGGCGAGCCTGAGGCGCCCCGACAAGGCACGATCTGGCCTGAAGTTACTCAATTCCCTTTTTGTTGACCCCCCGGTCCGCTCCGATAGAATAGCACGACTCGACCCGTCCGAGGCGCGCACACCGGTTGCCGGCCTTGGTCGTGTCGCAAGTTGGAAACCAGAACAGCCCGGAGAGGTGGCTGAGTGGCTTAAAGCAACGGTTTGCTAAACCGTCGTACGGGCTTAAACCCGTACCGGGGGTTCGAATCCCCCCCTCTCCGTTTCCCCCTGTCCCTATTCATTCCAGCGCCGGCCAATTCAATCGCCCACCGCGATGACGGTACCGAGTCACCTCAACCAGACCGGCTGATTCCGCCCGGCCGATCGGCTATCATGATGGCCCGGGTCCAAAGCAACCACATCAGGGAGCGCCGCTGTGCCTGATACACCCCTCGACCGCAACGACGGCCTGTTCGCCGAAGTCTACAATCAACTTCGACACATTGCGCAGCGAAAGCTCGCGATGGAACGCAAGGATCACACACTTCAGCCCACCGCACTTGTGAATGAGGCATGGATGCGGCTCCAGGGGGCAAACGGACCCGAAAACGTGACCAACCGCGCACACTTCTTCGCGACGGCGGCACAGGCCATGCGACGCATTCTCATCGAGCACGCCCGCGCACGAGGCGCAATCAAGCGAGGCGGCGGCGCCCGCCCGGCCCGGTTCAACGACCTCATCGATCTCGCACGAGACGAGAATCTTTCGAACGCGCTTGTACTCGATGACCTGATTTCGCGCTTGGAACAAGAGGATGCCCGCGCGGCGAGCGTCGTCTGCATGCGATTCTTCGCGGGACTCAGCCATGAGGAGACCGCCGAAGCACTCGGCGTCTCCGTCGGCACGGTCAAGAACGACTGGAACTTCGCCCGTGCCTGGCTCAAGGCCCAATGGGAGGCATCGCCGAATGACTCAGCCGACAGCCAATGACAACCCCGAACGGGAAAGATCCGCCAAGGAGATTTTCGCCGAGGCGATCAAACTTCCGCCGGATGAGCGAGCGGCTTTCCTCGAGGTCTCGTGCGCCGGCAACGTCACTCTGCGACAAAAGGTGGACGCGCTCATCGCGGCCTTCGATCAGGTCGACGACTTCATGAGCGCCCCCACCGGCGGGGGCGGCGCCCGGATTCGCCCCCCGGCCGACTGGGCTGATGCCGGAGCCGCCAGAAGTGGAAGTCACCGGGCGTCCGGGGCAGACACCGATTCCCAATCCACCCGCCTCGCCCAAGGGCAAACGGGCAACGAACAAGTCGGGCAGGTTCTCGGGCGATACAAACTACTGGAGAAAATCGGCGAGGGCGGATTCGGCACCGTCTGGGTCGCGGAACAGACAAAGACCGTCCGACGCAAAGTCGCGATCAAGATCGTCAAAGCCGGCATGGACACGCGCGAAGTGCTCGCCCGCTTCGAGGCCGAGCGGCAGGCGCTGGCCGTCATGGACCATCCGAACGTCGCCCGGGTTTTCGACGCCGGCGCGACCGCCTCGGGCCGACCCTACTTCGTGATGGAGTTCGTCCCGGGCGTTCCCATCACCACCTACTGCGACTCTGCCCGATTGAAAATTCGAGACCGCCTCGGCCTCTTCATGGACATCTGCAGCGCCGTTCAACATGCCCATCAGAAGGGCGTGATCCATCGCGACCTGAAGCCCGGCAACATTCTCGTGACGCTGCTGGACGGCAAGCCGGTCCCGAAGGTGATCGACTTCGGAATCGCAAAAGCCACCATCGGCAAGCTGACGGAGCACTCGCTCTACACCGAGATGGGCCGGCTCATCGGCACCCCGGAATACATGGCGCCGGAGCAGGCGGGCACCACCGGGCTTGATATCGACACGCGGGCCGATATCTATTCGCTCGGTGTACTGCTCTATCAACTACTGACGGGCACACTGCCCTTCGACGCGGCCACCCTGCGCGGCGCGGGCATTGATGGACTGGCGCGCATCATCAAGGAGCAGGAACCGCCCAAGCCCAGTACACGGCTCTTGACGCTCACCACGGAGAAGGTCAATCGCACGAAAAACGCAACGCCGGAGACGATCCGAAAAACCCACGACACCGACATTCGAGCACTGACCAGGGAACTTCGCGGCGATCTCGACTGGATCGTGATGAAAGCGATCGAGAAGGATCGCACCCGACGCTACGAAAGCGCCAGCGCCTTCGCCGCCGATCTGCAACGTCACCTGACCGGTGAACCGGTTGTCGCCGCGCCGCCGAGCCTCGCCTATCGCGCAAGCAAGTTCGTGCGAAAGCACCGAGGCCCCGTGACGGCCGTGTCGGCGATTGGCGCGGTCCTGATCGGCGCCACGATCGGCCTGACCGCGATGTATCGCCACGCTCGGCAAAACGCGCGGGAGGCCGAGGAGCAGACCAGGATCGCAAAGTCGAACGAGTCCCGCGCTGTCGAGGAGTTTGAACGCGCGGAGACTGCGATGGCTTCCCTCGAAAAGGAACGCCAGCGCGCGGAACTCGAGGAATACATCGCAAAAATCGGCGCGGCACAACTCACCATGTCCGTGCACAGCTGGCCGGAGGCGCGGGCGCGGCTGGATTCCTGCCCGCCGAACATGCGTGGCTGGGAGTGGCGCTACCTGCGGTCCAAGGCGGAGGTGATTCACCTGACCTTGCCTGGCTGCTCGCCCACTGTTAGCCCGGATGGCAAGCTCGTGCTGACACGGTCAGAAGACAAGACCGCGAAGCTCTGGGACGCCGACACCGGCCAGCAGCACGGCGAAACCATGCGACACGAGCGTTCGGTCAACAGCGCCGTCTTCAGCCCGGATGGCAAGCTCGTGCTGACTGCGTCAAGCGACGACACCGCGAAGCTCTGGGACGCCGACACCGGCCAGCAGCACGGCGAAACCATGCGACACGAAGACTGGGTCTCCGGCGCCGTCTTCAGCCCGGATGGCAAGCTCGTGCTGACACGCTCAAGCGACAAAACCGCGAAGCTCTGGGACGCCGACACCGGCCAGCAGCACGGCGAAACCATGCGACACGAAGGCTGGGTCTCCGGCGCCGTCTTCAGCCCGGATGGCAAGCTCGTGCTGACACGGTCAGAAGACAAGACCGCGAAGCTCTGGGACGCCGACACCGGCCGGCAGCACGGCGAAACCATGCGACACGAGCGTTCGGTCAACAGCGCCGTCTTCAGCAGGGATGGCAAGCTCGTGCTGACACGCTCAAGCGACAAAACCGCGAAGCTCTGGGACGCCGACACCGGCCGGCAGCACGGCGAAACCATGCGACACGAGCGTTCGGTCAACAGCGCCGTCTTCAGCAGGGATGGCAAGCTCGTGCTGACAGGGTCAGAAGACAAGACCGCGAAGCTCTGGGACGCCGACACCGGCCGGCAGCACGGCGAAACCATGCGACACGAGCGTTCGGTCAACAGCGCCGTCTTCAGCAGGGATGGGGGAGAGATCATCACGGCCGAGAATAGGACGATATCGACATGGGACCTTTCTGGCGCGTTGCTGGACACATATCGAACTCTTACCGATGCAAATTGTCCGGAAATTCGACTTAAGGCAGAGGCCCCATTCAACTTCGTCTTCGCCGAAGAATATGACCAAACCAGGTCGTACATGCTTCGCCTCCCGCTGCAAGACGATCCCGAAAAACCGCTTCCGGCCCTGGACCTCGACATTGAGATTGCGCATCTGATGCAGTCTGATCCCGGCACCGGCACATCGAACGCATTTCACGGCTCCGAAACCTTTTCCATGAGCGCAGTCAGCCCCGACGGGCTTCGGCGGGTCATCGCGAATCCGGATCAATCGTTGCGGATATTCGGCCGCTTGCCGGATCAATCGGCCCTTCGCGGGAATCCGGCCAGCCTGCCTGCCCCGGAAGACCGCGAACTGGCGATAATTCGCCTCGACCGACGTCCCGTCGGATTGTCCCTCTCGCCCGACGGGGCCCAACTGATTGTTCGCCTTGATGATGAAACCGCCGTCGTGCTCGACAGCCGGTCGCCGGAAGCGCGTCGAGCCGATCGGGTACTGCGAAGCGACGAGCTCCGCGCGGCCGCTCCTTTCGTCGATGATCTGCTCGCCAAGCCGGAGCCGCCCGCGAGCGAACTGCGACAGCGGATACGTGGCGAGCCGGGTGTTTCGCCACTACGGAAGCTGGCGCGCCTCAAGCAACTGGATTTACGCGTGGCGGAAATCAACCAGAAAACCAACAATGTCTTGGCCTCCCTTAAGAAAAAGCACCTAATCGCGGCGCGGGTCCGCGCCGCGGCCGCGGCGTGGGATGGCGACGGCCATAATACGCTCACCGCTTTTTCGGCTCGACTGCATCGCGACCTGATCGTGCAAGCCGGGATGTGGGCCCCCACGGGCGATGAGCTGAATTCGGCGGCGTGGGAAATTGTCAGTGATCCGACCGAATCGCCCGAGCGTGTAGCGGCGGCCTTGGAGGCCGTGGGCCAGGCCGCCAAGCAACAGCCGGATGACGCCGATATCCTTAGTACGCTTGGCGTGGCACACTATCGAGCCGGTAACTATCCCGAGGCGATCGAAGCACTGGAGAAGTCTGAGCGGCAATATGCAAAAGGCAGGAATCCCGAAGCGCCGCCGACGGATCCGCAGGAGCCCGTCAACTGGGCGTTTATTGCGATGAGCCAGATGAAACTCGGCCGGACTGCGGAAGCCCAAACCGCACGCGAACGCCTCGTCCTTCTGATGAAGGACCCGGATAACGCAGAGGACGACGATTACCAGGCCTTCCTGAAAGAAGTTGAAGCCCTGGTCCCCAATTCCCCGCCGTGGTGGATGAGACAGGACGAAGCGACCACCCAGCCGGCCGACGGGGCGCAGGCGGCCGCCACACAGCCGGCCACATCCCAGCCGGACGACGCGTCATCGAAGGATTGACCGGCAGCCGGGCGCCTGCTTGGACTGCGGCCCCATTCGACCTTGGCTCGACGCCGTGGGCGCAAAATTCTTGTCTTTTTTTCAGGCCGGATTGCCCGGCCGGTCCGGATTTCTCGCTAGTCAGGGTGTGATTCGCGACGGTCGCGGCGGCAGTCGCATTTGCATGTATTCACTTGCGAGAGAGGACATATCCATGTTCGATAAATTAAACCCAGGCAGGTCAACACGATGGAGCCTTCGGCGGGACAACCCGGGGCGCGTCGTTCGGCTCGCGGTGCTTTGCGGGCTTTCGCTCGTGATCGCCCAGCCGGAGTTCGTCGCCGCGCAGGGCGGACGACGATCGAGCCGCCCGCGCGAAAAGCGCGTGGAACGAGCGAGAGGTTCGTCCTTCAAAATCGAGCCTTACGGTCTTGAGCTGCACGAACCGCTTGTCGGGGAATGCCTCGAACTGCTTGAATCCGGAAATCTCGAAGAGGCCGTTCAGAAGTTGGAGTCCGCCATTGCCGAATGGCCGCGGGGCGCGAATCTTGAGCCGTTGAATGAACTGCGTCTTGGTCTGGGCCTGTGCCTGCTTCGCGCGGGTCAGACGAAATCGGCACTGAAGAGCTACCTGAATCCGCTGGGTCGCATGCGAAACGGCTCGTCCGTGGTACCGCGCGCGAAGCTCACCTGGGCGATCTGCCAGCGCATGGGGCCGCCAGTCGAGGGCAGAATTCCGCTTCAGTCGCCGGAATCATGGGAACAGTACCTCTTGCAGGCGGCAAAACAGCGCGGTGAAGAGCTGGTCAAAGCGCACGCGGAACGCGCCCGGCTCGTCGAAAAAGGGTTGTGGAAGAAACTCAACACGATCCCCGACAAAACGACCGAACTCTGGGAACAAGTTTATTGCGTGCGAACGGCCGACATGGAACGGGAAGGCCCGCCCATTGCGCGTGCCCACATGGAGGCACTGGCCGATCAGGTTAATCTCGTGAACGATCAGATTGATGCCGGGGTTCGGCAGCTTCAGGCGATGCGAGCTGTTGCGATGCAGCCGGCGATCGTGTCGCCTCCACGCGGCCGGCGCTTTCGCCGTCAGGCCGTCGCGCCCGCGCCGATCGACAAGCAGAAGTACAACCGCATCTGCCAGGAGGTGCGCGAAGCGTGGAAGTTCGGGAACTCGCTGGTGAGCAAGTACCGGGCCCTCGAAGCGCAGGAGCCTTACGGCCTGACCATCCCCGCGGATGTTCGAATGCGAATCCCCCAGGGCGAGCTGCCCCGGCCCATGCGATAACGTCGCCCGGCGGGAGTTACTCTTCGCTTGAATCCAGCACAGCCATGAATGCAGATTGCGGAATGGTGACGTTCGCAATCTGCTTCATGCGCTTTTTACCTTCCTTCTGTTTTTCGAGGAGCTTGCGCTTGCGGGATACGTCACCGCCGTAGCACTTCGCCGTGACGTCCTTGCGCAGCGCCTTGATGGTCTCGCGGGCGATGATCTTTCCGCCGATCGCCGCCTGGAGCGGCACCTCAAACAAATGGCGGTCGATTTCCTTTCGCAGGCGCATCAACATCTTCCGGCCGCGGTACTCCGCCCGCGAGCGATGCACGATGATGCTCAACGCGTCGACGACGGTTCCGTTCACGAGAATGTCGAGCTTGACGAGGTCATCCCGGCGAAAGCCTGTGAGCTCGTAGTCCATGGTCGCATAGCCGCTGGTGACACTCTTGAGCCGGTCGAAATAGTCGTAAATGACCTCCGCGAGGGGAAAATCGTAGATGATCAGCGCGCGTTCCGGTGAAAGATACTCGGTGCGTTTGTAGATGCCGCGCCGGTCTTCCGACAGGCCCATGACATTGCCGATGAATTTCGCGGGGGTAATGATCTCGGCCTTGACGTAGGGCTCGCGAATCTCCTCCACCTTGTCCATGCCCGGCAGATCGGCCGGCGACTCGATCGTGATGACCTTTCCGCCGCGCAGCAGCACTTCGAACCCGACCGTGGGCGCGGTCTGCACGACATCGACGTCACTCTCGCGTTCGAGTCGTTCCTGGATGATCTTCATGTGCAGCAGGCCGAGAAATCCGCAGCGGAAGCCGGTGCCGAGCGCCGCGCTGGCGACCGGCGAGAAGTTGAAGCTGGAGTCGTTGAGCCAGAGTTGCTCCATCGCTTCGCGCAGCTCCGGACTCGTCGTGCCCGGGCCCGGATAAAAATCGCAGAACACCATCTGCTGCGGCGGCATGTAACCCGGCAGGGCTTCGTCGCAGGGGTCGCTGTCCATCGTGATGGTGTCGCCGATGTGCACGTCATGGATGGTCTTGATGCCGGCAAAGACGTAACCCACCTGCCCCGGCGCCAGCTCAGTCCGGCTCTGCATCTTCGGCCGAAACACGCCCAGATCAGTGACCTGATAGGTGCGTTGAGCGGCCATCAGCTTGATCTTGTCACCCTTGCGGAGCGTGCCATCGACGACGCGAACATGGCACACGACGCCGCGATGCGGATCGGACTTGGCGTCGTAAATCATCGCCTTGAGCGGCCCCGTCGTGCCGACCGGCGAGGGAATCTGCTCAACGATGGCCTTGAGGATGTCATCGACACCGACGCCGGTCTTGGCGGATGCGAAGATCGCCTCGTCCGCGGGCAGAGCAAGAACCTGTTCCAGTTCCAGCGCGATGTCCTCGGGGCGGGCCGAAGGCAGATCGATCTTGTTGATGACCGGTATGATCGTCAGGTTGGCGTCGATCGCCTTGTAGGCATTGGCCAGCGTTTGCGCCTCAATACCCTGCGAAGCATCCACCAGCAGCAGCACGCCTTCACACGCCGCCAGCGCCCGGCTGACCTCGTAGTGGAAATCAACGTGGCCCGGCGTATCGATCAGGTTAAGCATGTAACGGCCGGCCGGAAGCTGCCGGGCGCGCTTCGGATCCGAACCGGGAAAATCGTAATCGAGCGTACAGCGGTTGGCCTTGATCGTGATGCCCATTTCGCGCTCGAGGTCCATGTCGTCGAGTATCTGATCGCGAAATTCGCGCTGTGTGATCGCGCCGCAGCGCAGGAGCAGCCGATCAGCCAGCGTGCTCTTGCCGTGGTCGATGTGTGCAATAATGGAGAAGTTCCGAATCCGCGTGATTTCCATACGCGAATTCTAACCGCGAAAGGACTCCGCGTAACGCCGCTCCAATGGGATGCGTTGCCCGAGCGTCGCGCTCATCGGAGCGCTCATGTGGCGGGCCGGATTTTTTCGGCGTCGCCCGCTTCCATCTGATAGCAGTGATCGCCGGTCGGGTAATCGCCGGAAAGGATATCCTTCACGTAGCCCTGCACCGCGTTTCGGAGATATTCTCGGGCCTCGCCATATTTTCGGACAAACCGGGGAAGCGGCGTATTCGTCAGCCCCACCATGTCGTGAAACACAACGACATGCCCATCGCAATAGGGACCGGCCCCGCAGCCAATCACCGGCAGTCGGGTGGACTCGGCAATGATTCGCGCCGGCTCCGGAGGCACCGCCTCGAGAAGCAACGCGCAAGCGCCCGCATCCTCCAGAACCCGCGCATCGTCGATCAGCCGTTGTGCCGATTGTGCATCGCGACCCTGCGCTCTATATCCGCCGAACTGATGCACTGCCTGCGGCCGTAAGCCGAGATGCACCATCACAGGAATCGTTGCCGCTGACATCAGCCGCACCGTATCGGCAATGCGGGCATCGCCCTCAACCTTGACGCAATCGCAGCCGGCTTCCGCCATGAATCGCCCGGCGTTACGAATCGATTCCTCCGCGTTTACATTGAACGAAAGGTACGGCATGTCACCGATGAGCAGCGCATTCGGCGCGCCGCGCCGAACGGCCGCCGCGATCGTGATCATAAAATCGAGCTTGATCGGAAGCGTGGAGTCATAGCCGAGCACGACCTGGGCAGCCGAGTCCCCCACCAGAATGCAATCGACGCCTTCCTGATCCAGAATCTGCGCCGTGGGATAATCGTACGCAGTCAGCATCGTGATCTTGCGACCCTGCCGTTTGCGCGCCTGAAGCGTCGAAAGCGTGATTTTCTCGCGAGCTGCCATATGAATTAGCGTAGTTACCCGGCGGATCAAATTCAATGAAATCGGATGCGCCTGCGGCGCTTCACGGATCCGAGAAGCGAATCGGGATTGAAAACAAGGGCGCCGATGGCTATTCGACCGAATCCTGCACCCACGCGGCGCCGGCCTCGTTCAGAATGCGATTGAGAATCCGCTCTTCCAACGGCCCATCACGCCCCACATGGACCCAATGCTCAGATACCGGACTGTCTGCGACATTGGCCTCCGTTGTCGGCAGCACCCCCGAAAAACCATGCAAAACCGACGACGCAGTCGTGATCTGTGCCGAAGGACGGCTCAGGCGAAACACATCAACCTGCACCTGCATTGACCACGAGTCACCCTTCACAAAACGCACCGTGACAACCCGCTGAATGGAATGAATCGAAGCCTCAAGCAGCGCATAGCCTGTCGCGACATCCTGCCGCCAGGGTTCGTACCACTGCATCGAGGTTGTTGGGGAAGTCGTGATGACGCCGATCGCCCGATCCTGCCGGTCCGGCCGAAAATCCATCTTCTGAAGCACGGCGAGTGACGTTTGCCAGAGCTGTTCGAGGTCCTCATCGTCGGCTAGACGCGAGGCCGTCGGCCCCTCGGGCTGGGCAGGTTGCTGACAACCGGCAACAAGCATGGTGAGCTGGACTGCGACCATGCCGCAAAGTACCCGCGTTCCGGAAATAACTCGATCGCGGGGGCAACCGAGAAGGCAGGCAAATCCGCAGCGATTAGAATCCCGCATGATGGGCGAGATGATACCCGCACCGGGCGACCGGTCAAACGGGCGTGATGATCGATTGCAGCCATCGTTAATTTCCGCTGAGATCATCGGCCGACGCATCTCGGTACGCGGTGCCGAACTCGCGCACCCTTTCGAGGAATGTAACGACATGACCCTGATCCCCAATCGCTCAAAGCTATCCACGCCGCTCAGATGGACATTCGCCTGCCGCCTTTTCCTGATCGCCGCTTCACTATGCCCGGCCGGCGTGTTCGCCGAGACCAGCGGTCCCGAATCAAAAACCGCACCGGACCGGGAAGAGCGATGGTACGTCGTGATGATGCAGGATCCGCGAACCGAGCAGTATCAGCAGTGCGGCTACATGCACACATCGATTCGGCGCGAGGACGACGAGGTCCGCACCCAGATGAAAATGAAAATCGGCATTCGCCGTGGCGACGTCTCAATCGAGATCGTGCAGGATCAGAACTACCGCGAAACACCCGACGGCAAGCCGCTTTCATTCCAGTTCGTCTCATCCCTGGGCAAAGACCCCGAAACGCTCAAGGGTGAGATTAAAGACGGCCGCATTCACCTCATTGCCGAACAGTATGGACAGGTCAAGGAACGCCTCGCGTACGACTTTGATCCGGATATCAGGTTCCCGTGGGGACAGTCGCTCCTGCAGAAATCCAAGGGTCTCAAACCCGACACGAGCTATGTAATCAAGTCCTACGAGCCGGCCTACCGCAAGGATGGGCCGCTCGAAGTGCAATGCAGGGTCATCGGCCGATCGCGCCAGGATGTCCTCGGAGAGAAGCGCGATCTGACGCAAGTCGCCTCGGTCATGAACCTTGGTGGACTCGCGGTTGCAGGCGCACCCGCCGGCGCCGTGCCCGCGAACATGGCCGTCGAATCCGATACCTGGGTCGATGACGACTTCACGCCCGTGCTCATGACCATGAATGTCGGCTTCATGAAGATGAAAATGCACGAAACGACCCGCGAAGATGCGATGAAGCGCGGAGCGCCGCCGGAGATGTTCTTCGAAACCTTCGTGCCCACGCAGCGCGAGGTGGGTCGCGGCGCGAAAAAGGTCGTGCTTCGATTTAGGCTCAAGGATGGCGCGCCCGGCCCCCTGCCCGAACCGCCTGCCACACCGATGCAGTCATGCAAGCGAATCAACGATCGCGAGATGGAGATCACCATCCGCCGCAACGATTGGGACGCCGCGCGGAAAGCCGCGAAACCGGATTCAATCGATGAATTGCTTCGGCCGTTCCTCGCTCCATCGCATGTCTGCGACGCGGCGGACTCGCGAATACGCCGCCTCGCGAAACGCGCGTCGCGCGGTGCGTCGACGCCCGCCGAGATCGCGGCCGCGCTTCGCGAGAAAGTAACGGAATACATCACCAACAAGAACATGGATGTCGGCTTTGCCACCGCCTCCGACGTCGCCCGCAACCGCAGTGGAGACTGTACCGAACATGCCGTGCTGCTCGCGGCCATGTGCCGGGCTGCCGGCCTTCCGGCACGCGGAGTCAGCGGAATCATCGAAGTGCCCAGCGGTTACATTCACGACAAAAAGGGAAGTGCATTCGGCTATCACATGTGGACGCAGGTCTACATCGGCGGTAAGTGGATCGACATCGACGCCGCCATGCGACAGACGGACTGTGAGCCCAACCGCGTGGCCCTGACGATCATGCCTCTTGGCGATGAAGGCCTTGCGAACGCGGTAGCCTCGCTGATGCCGGTCCTGGGAAGAATAGAGATCGAAGTCATGTCCGTTGAAAAGTGAGCCATACCGCGCCCGCCGCCGGAATCAGAATCCCCAGCACATCGGGATCAGCAGCACCGCGAGGCCGAACCAGA
Source organism: Phycisphaerae bacterium (assembly GCA_019636475.1). Classification (NCBI taxonomy): domain Bacteria; kingdom Pseudomonadati; phylum Planctomycetota; class Phycisphaerae; species Phycisphaerae bacterium. The sequence continues at coordinate 280,013 of JAHBXN010000006.1, read as the reverse complement.
TCACGTTGAGCGGTATGCCGGTGCGCAGGAAATCGCTGAACCGATATCCGCCGGGCCCGAACACCATCATGTGCGTCTGATAGCCGATCGGTGACGCGAATGCAGCCGACGCTGCAATCGTCACCGCCATCACGAACGGCCGTGCATCCACGCCCAGCTTGTTGGCCGTCGCGACGGCAATGGGAAACATCAATGCCGCCGCCGCATTGTTCGTGACGATCTCCGTCATGACGCTCACAAGCAAATAAAGCGCCGCCAGTGCGCCGATCGCGCCCCATTCGCTCGCCACAGGCATGAATACTCCGGCGACCATTTCGGCGAGCCCTGTCTTCTCGATCGCACGGGAAATACCAAACGAAGCGGCAATCACCAGGAGCACCTGGAACTCCACGTTACGCCGCGCACTCGCTGAAGTGACGCATCGTGTCGCGATCATGACAGCAGCCGCGAGAAACGCCATCAAAACCCGGAGCGGCTCGATTCGCTCCCGGACCGCTGAAGGCAGACCAAGTGCAACGCAAATGTCCGGCAAAGCCATCATTAGGATCATTGCCAGCAAGATGCCCGTCGCCAGTCGCGACTTTTCGTGTCGAACCGGCTCGGCGTCGCCGATCTCGCTCACGAGAAAGAAATCGGGATTGTTTCGATGCACTCGCACGAAACCGGCCGATGCCTGAAGCAGCAGCGTATCACCGGATCGCAGTACGATGTCGCCGATTTTTCCTTCAAGCCGCTCACCGTTTCGATGCACACCGATCACCGCCGCGTCATAAATTGTACGGAAGTTTGAATCGCGAACACTTCGACTGACGAGCGGACTGCTCGTGCTCACCACAGCCTCGCAGTATCGCCGGCCGGATCGTGCCGAATCTCGAACGTCCTCACGGTCGTCATGAGCGGCCGGGCTCAGCCCCTTGATCTTCTGCAAGTCAACGATCGTACTGACCACGCCTGCAAAGACCAGCCGATCCCCGCTGCTCAGCAATTCGTCGGGACCAACAGGCGCGATAATCTGCCGACCACGCTGAATCTCGAACAGGAACAGGCCCGGAAGCTGTCGCAAACCGGCGACCTGCACCGTCATGCCAACGAAGGGGCACTCCGCCTGCACGACCATTTCAATCAGATACTCGCGACGGACCGCGTCGATTCGCTCCGAAATTTCGCCACGAACAGGCAACAACCGCGGCACCACGAAGACCAGGAACATGACGCTGACCAGCGCGATCGGCAGACCAACCGCCCCGATCTCGAAAAAAGTCATGCCCCGCATGCCGCTATCCAGCATCAGCCCCTGTATGACAAGATTCGTGCTCGTCCCAATCAGAGTACAGCATCCGCCGACGATACTGGCATAGCTGATCGGTATCAGCAGCTTCGACGGCGCGATCCCGTGCCGGCGACACCAGTCCAGCACCACCGGAATCGCCATCGCCACGACAGTCGTGTTATTCAGAAACGCCGATACCAGCGAAAGGCTTACGGTCAGGCGGACCAGCGCCTTCCGCTCGTTGCCGTCCGTCCCCAGCAAATGATGCGCGATGACATCCAATGCCCCGGTTTCGCGCAAACCGGTTGCAACGACAAACAGCGCCGCCACGGTCAGCATGCCGGGGTTCGAGAAGCCGGACAGCGCCTCCCGGGGTGTCACGACGCCGCAAAGACCCAGCAGCGTGACGCCGCTTAGAAATACAACGTCGGCAAGGTGTGCATACCGGATCAGCCCGTAGATCATTGCCACGAGAAGCGCAAGCGTGATCCAGCCGTCGATGCCCATGTTCAGTAAGCCCTGCCAGGCAAGCCACGCTCACGCCCACAGCGATGCCGATCGGGACGAAAGCCGCTCGAAGGTTCGATCGCCGCCCACACCATCGATAATATCGACCTGCCGCGCAGATCGATGAAATCTGTCGTCGCCGTTCCCGACGACGACGGGCCAATAACCCGAAGTCTGCAAACCCAGGTTCGGCGCATGGGACTTTACCCCGCTCGACTTCGCAGCCGATCAAGTTATAATCGTACGGAAGTATTTCGCGAAGATTCAACACGACGCATTGGTAGTCGAATGATCGCACGATACCAGCAACAGGTGCAACAACAGGCCGAGTGACCCTCGGCCCCCTTCGAGTTGCGCCGGTATTCGGTGCGTCGCCCATCACGAATCGATCGCAAGTCACCACCAGGCAAAACCAGTCTCATCGATCGTTCGTAGCAGGCATCCACTGAACTCAACGCTCAACCCGAAGGCTCCAGCGCGCGGCATCCGAGTCGCGTTCAGGACATTCTGGCTCAATCGGATGCGTTTGGGCTTCGCGCAGAGATGCCAAAGCCGGGCGATTCGGATGACGCCGATGCCTGCTGGCATGCGATCGGAAGTGCGAGTTTAATGACGCCCGGATGATGCAATTCATCCGGCGTCCGACACAAATTGCTGCCCACGCTCTCACTTCGCCGCCGGGTGTGGCCGGCCGAGGCGTGCTGGCAGCGCATAGGTTGGACACTTATCAATGGGAGACGAGTTTCAATGAGATCCGAGACCGCACGAGATCGTGCCGTGTCCGCCGCCATCAGTTGGCGCGAACACCGAGTCAAATCCACGACAGCTCACGAACGCGTTGATGCCTACTTCGGCTGCGATGTCTTCAGCCAGCGCGCGATGCAGCAGCGTCTCCCAAAGGCGGCCTATCGAAAGCTGGAAAAGACGATCAAACTCGGCGAACCGCTCGATCACGAGGTCGCCGACATCGTCGCCGCCACCATGAAGGACTGGGCCATCGAACGCGGCGCCACCCACTTCACGCACTGGTTTCAGCCGCTGACCGGACTCACCGCCGAAAAGCACGATTCTCTCTTTCAGCCTGATGGCGAGGGCAGCGTGATCTACGCCCTCTCCGGCACCGATCTCTGCCAGGGCGAACCGGACGCTTCCAGCTTCCCATCGGGCGGCCTGCGCGCAACCTTCGAAGCCCGCGGCTACACCGCATGGGATGCGTCCAGTCCCGCCTTCCTGATGCGAAGTGACAACTGCGTGACACTCTGCATCCCGACCGTGTTCGTCTCATGGACCGGCGAGTCGCTCGATCAGAAGACGCCGCTGCTCCGTTCGATGGAGGCACTCTCCAGACAAGCCTTGCGCGTACTTCGATTCTTCAGCAAGGCCGAAGGCGTCAACCGCGTCTACACCACCGTCGGCCCCGAGCAGGAATATTTCCTCGTCGACGAGCATCTGTACTATTCCCGCCCCGACCTCGTCCTGTGCGATCGCACCCTCTTCGGCTCCAGGCCGCCCAAGGGACAGCAGCTCGAAGATCACTACTTCGGCTCGATCCCTCCGCGCGTGCTTGCCTTCATGGCCGAGGCCGAGCGAGAACTCTATCGGCTCGGTATTCCAGTAAAGACCCGACACAACGAGGTGGCGCCGGGACAATTCGAAATCGCTCCGGTCTTCGAGACCTCCAACATCGCGTGCGACCACCAGATGCTCATGATGGAAACGCTCAAACGAGTCGCGCCGAGATTCGGACTGGTCTGCATCCTCCACGAAAAACCCTTCGCCGGAATCAACGGCTCGGGGAAGCACAACAACTGGTCCATGATGACCGACAACGGCCACAACCTGCTCGACCCGCAGGAGGAAACGCACACGAACATGCAGTTCCTGGTCTTCCTGTGCGCCGTGATTCGGGCCGTCGACCGCCATGCCGATCTGTTGCGCGCATCGATCGCGTCGGCCGCCAACGACCATCGCCTCGGCGCCAACGAAGCGCCACCGGCGATCATCTCGATCTTCCTCGGTGACATGCTCACCGACATCACCGAACAGCTTGAGAAGGGAAAGCCCAGCCGCACACTCAAGGGCGGCATGCTTGATCTCGGCGCAACGACCCTGCCTCAGATTCCGCGCCACTCGGGAGACCGAAATCGGACGTCACCGTTCGCATTCACCGGCAACAAGTTCGAATTCCGAGCGGTCGGAGCATCCGCGACTTCGGCATGGCCCAATACCGTTCTCAATACCATCGTCGCCGAATCGCTTGAACACATGGCGTCCCGGCTCGAAGAAGCCGCCGGCAAAAATCCCAACGAGGCCCGGATCGAGGCGTCCGTCAAGTCCGTGCTGAAGGATGTCGTTCGCGAACACCGGAGAATCGTCTTCAACGGCGACAACTATTCCACCGAATGGCACGCCGAGGCGGCAAAACGAGGCCTACCAAACCTCGCCAACACCGTTGAGGCCCTGCCGATCCTTCGAGACAAGACCAAGATCGATCTCTTCAAACGATACAAAGTGCTGAACCCGACCGAACTCGAAAGCCGCTATAACATCTTTGTACACCGATACAATGAGCAGATTCTCATCGAATCCGAACAGATGGTTCTCATGGCGCAGACGATGATTCTGCCCGCCGCACTGCAGCATCAGGCACTGCTCGCGCAGACGGTCGCCGCAACCCTCTCGGCAGGCGTGGACTGCTTCGAGCAGAAAGCACAACTCGAGGACTTCGTGAAGCTCGTGGATGAATTCAGCGACGCGGCCGACGAATTGGCGACCGCCGACGATCACCGCGACGACGACTCCTACGAGCACGCGAAACACCTGAAGGAGGTCGTGATCCCGCACATGCAGAAACTGCGGGCGCTCGGTGACAAGCTCGAGTCACGGGTCGCGTCGGATATCTGGCCGTTGCCGACCTACCGCGATCTGCTTTTTGTGAAATAGCGAAATGCGATCTCGCGGCGCAAGTACGCACGACCGCACAGTCGTCCGCGTACTTGCGTCGCGATCGCTTGCCCCCTTGGCCGCAGCAGGACGAGACACGTCGAGCCTGACGATTCCGAATAAGCACCCGCCCCGCTTCACCGCATCCCACGAACCCAAGTCGACTTAACACGCTGCAATCAATAAGCTTATACCGCCAATGCGGCATGACTCGCCATTCAGAATCAAGCCGTTGCCTGCCACGGGCCGACAGGCCCGCGCTCTCCCGACTCCCCGCCGACCCGACACGGCCCCCGACCCGACCCGGTCGCCCACCCCCAAGCGGCCCATCCCTTGCAGCGAACCATAAGACCTGTTACATTACTCGGCTCGATTCGGCCCGCCCCCGGTACTTCCAGGCGCAGGACTGAACTGAAAATCAGGATCGTGCTCGACCACGAGCCGTAAATCGTGGCAGACCATGAGCGTCGCTAAGAAAGGAGTCAGCATGGCCGCTGACCAGAATGCCGGACCTCCGTCCGAGCATGCCGCAGATCCATCCACAAAGACCAAGGCGTTTGATCCCGGAAAAGGCAAGGGCAAGGCCGCCAAGTCCGACCGCGCCGCTGAGCACGCAGCCGCTGCTGAGGGTTCGGCAAAGGCTCCGCGGGGCAAAGCCCCCGACTCGACCGACTCAACCGGAAAGCGCAAGCAGCGCGGCCGGCCGATGCGAGGCGAGAGCAAGCGTCACCGGGCGAATGCTGCCAGGATCGACGCGAAGAAGGCGTATCCGATTGATGACGGCATCAAGCTGCTCAAGGCCGTGACAAGTGGAACGAAATTCGATCAGACGATCAACATCGTGCTTTTCCTCGGAATCGATCCGAAGCATGCCGAGCAGATGATTCGCGGTTCGGTGTCGCTGCCGCGCGGCATCGGCAAGACAAAGCGAGTGATCGCCTTCATCGACGGACCGGAAGCGGACGATGCCCGCGCCGCCGGTGCAGTTGAAGTCGGACTCGATGATCTGATCAAGAAAGTAAGCGACGGCTGGACGGATTTCGACGTGGCCATCGCGCACACACGAACAATGGGCAAAGTCGGCCGGCTCGGTCGAGTCCTCGGACCGTCCGGCAAGATGCCCAGTCCGAAGAACGGCACGGTGACCGCGGACGTCGCGACGGCCGTGAAGGATTTCGCCGCGGGCAAGATCGAATTCCGAAATGACACCGGCGGAAATGTTCACGCGATTGTCGGCAAGGCAAGCTTCTCGGAGCACGACCTGAAGGAGAACATCAACTCCTTCATCGAGCACATCCGAAGACTGAAGCCGGCCTCCAGCAAGGGGCAGTACATCAAGAAAGTATGCGTAAGCGGGACGATGTCGCCGGGCATTATGCTCGAAGTGGCCCAGTAATAAGCGGGGTGTCAAATGAGTCGCACTGTCAAATCCCTGATCGAACAGGACATTCGCGATCGATACAGCAAGATCGATAGCGCCTTGGTCGTCAATGTGCTGCCGCTGACTGGTGTCGAAGCGAACGTGCTTCGCGGCGAATTGCACAAAAAAGGCATCGAGGTCCACGTAATCAAGAACGCCGCGGCGAGGCGCGCCCTGGCCGACACGCCCCTCGCGCCCCTGACGCAGACGCTCAAGGGCCCTTGCGCTTTCGTCACCGGACCTGCTCCAGTCGAAGCCGCCAAGGAAATCATGCGGCTGGTCAAGGATTATCCGAAACTCGAGTTGAAGTCGGCAATGGCCGACGGCGACCCCTACATCATGACCATCGAAGAGCTCTCCAATCGCCGCAGCAAGGCGGAGATTCAGGGCGAGGTGGTCATGGTCTTCCTCTCACCCGCAAGGCGGATCGCTGGCCAGATCAAGGTCGGTTCGAAAATCGCCGGCTGCGTCAAGGCCGTCGCCGACAAGCTGGAGAAAGGTGAGACCATCACGAAGGTGGCATAAGCAAGGGAGCATCGCGGAAACGGCATCGCGGAGAACATGCGATGGCTTCTCGGAATCCCGATTCCCTTCGTCACGAAAAAGTCATTCTCGGCCGTCCCCCTTGGCAGACTCGCGAATGTCGCGGGCCGGGGTTAAACGAAGTCACCGGGACTTCGGCAGCCGGGATCGGTTCGGATGAGCTTGGCTCATCCAGCGGCCGGGCGTCAGCCTTAAGCCGCGTCGCGAGCGATGGACTCGCGCGGACGATCGCGAATAAGAATCGCCTCGCCCGGAAACATCAGGAGTATCAAGAAAATGGCAACAGCACCTGCAAAGGAATTCAGCGCGGCCGTCAAAGAGATCGGCGACAAGATTGTGTCGCTGAGCGTCAAGGACGCCCAGTCGCTGGCGGACTACCTCAAGGACACCTACGGCATTGAACCGGCCGGTGGCGGCGCGGTCATGATGGCCGCCATGCCGGGCGCCGGCGGCGGCGCGGCAGCCGAAGCCGAAGACGCTCCAAGCATCTTCGACGTCATCCTCACTGATGGCGGCGCCAGCAAGATCAACGTCATCAAGGTCGTCCGGGCGGCGACGGGTCTCGGACTCAAGGAAGCCAAGGACCTCGTGGACGCCGTACCCAAGCCGGTCAAGACCGACCTCAGCAAGGAAGACGCCGACAAGCTCAAGAAGGAACTCGAAGAGGCCGGTGCCAAGGTCGATCTCAAGGGCAAGTAATTACCCTGCCCGGCGACGTCGACGAGCGGACCTCGCGTCACCTTGTCGATCGCGTCCATGCACTACAACCACCAGAAGCCGTCGCGACGCACCGATCGCGACGGCTTTCTTATTTTCACGATCGCCACTCCGTAAAAAAGAGCGGGCGGAACCGAGTGTGCCCCTCGATTCCGCCCTTGCTCCATTCCCCACCAGACCGAGGCCGCTGCCGCGCGTTAGCGAAGCAGCGACAGTATCTGAGCAGACTGCTGGCCGGCAACGCCCAGTAGCGAAATCGCCGACTGAAGCAGAACGTTTTGACGACTCAATTCAGAAGTCTCCAGTGCGTAGTCCACGTCGCGAATCAGACCGCGAGCCGAGGTCAACGCCTCCTTCGTCGCGTTCAAGGAGTTCACGGAGGACTCGACCTGGTACTTCTGGAATCCACCGATTCGGCCACGCTGCGTCGAAACCTGCGAAATCGCCGACTTCGCGATGAGGACGGCGTTGTTCGCATCGTTATTGAGCGCATTCGCGCCGCCGCTCTTGAGCGTATTGAGATACCCTACGACGCCGTCACCAAGCTGGTGCGCGAAAAGTCCGTTGATGCCGACCGTCGATTGGGTATTCGAGGCGGTTCCGAGCTGGAACGTGAGCCCGCCGTCGCTGATCGAGAGGTTTCCGGCGCTGCCGGCCGCATTCCCCGTCGATGTCAGCGTGAAAGAACCACTCGTGCCGTTCGAACTGAAGTTGACCCGAACGCCGTCCACGAACGCCCGCTGACCGTTGACCTCAACGACGGCATCGGTGCCCTCAGTGTGTGAAACAGTGAGGAAGTCCGCGTCGCCGCTGATGTAGCTGGCGGAGACAAACGCGTTCTTGCCATACTCGGTGCTCTGGATTGAGAGCACGTTGCTGTTTGTGGCGGCCGACACGCCGGTCTCCGACTTGGTCGCGATGATTTTGTCGCGAACGTTGTCGAGCGTGTCAGAATCGGAGATCGTGATGGTCGCCGTTCCGAGCGCGCCGGTGATCGTGAACTGGCCCGCGCTGACGCTCGAAGTGCTGGCGAGCGTTGCCGAAGCAACCGTTCCCGCGGTAACCACTTCCACCGCAAAGGATTGACTGGAGTTCGAGCTGGGGCGCGAGAACACGCGCAGGTCCGTCAGCTTGGACGGATCGCTGGCTGTCGTGCGAATGCTCTGTGTTCCGTCGAGCAGGCGCTTGCCATTGAAGCTTGTCGTCTGGACGATTCGGTTGATGGCATCGATCGCGTTATCGATCTGAGCCTGATTTGCGGCAATCTCCGCATTGCTTAGGCCGCCGCCGCTGGTGCTCTTCGCCGCAAGCGATTCAATCTCGCCCAGGAGTTTGCTCACTTCGCCAAGTGCCGAATCCGCCGTATTCAGAACGGAATTGGCACGCTGGCTGTTGCCGAGAGCGGCTTCAACGCCGGTCAGTTCGGCCGACAGGCTTTGAATCGCGATCAGCCCGGCGGGATCGTCTGACCCGCGGTTTACGCGAAAGCCTGTCGAGAGCCGAGTCAGCGAATTCGACTGCTCGGCCGTCGTGGAGTTGAGGATGTTCAGAATCGACAGTGTGTTGACGTTTGTGACTGTAAGGCCCATGGCACTCTTTCCCTTCTTTCTGGTAGAGAACGGGTTGACCGATACCCTTCTTTTCAGTACTGCGAACAGCACTCGGTCGCGTATCAGTGCAGCCAATGCGTTCTTCGCCCAGCCACGGGATGAAATTAAGATATAACAGGAATCTGTCCAAAAAAGTCGACGGCAGATTCAACTCTGCGGCAATCTTCGTATCTGACGTGACTTGCAATCGGCACTGCGAGTGGCATGAGGTCCGCTTTTTCGGGATCGCCAGCATTGCCGCGGCCGTTTCGCGCGCAGCGGCGCCAAACTCGGACCCAGACGTACCGATTCAGGCTGATAAACAAACAAACTTGAACGGATGAACGCCCCGCCGGCGACAGGCGGTCGCAGGAATTGGTCTATTAATCCTCTTCCGGTTCGATCTTGATTGGCTGGTTTGCCATGAACTTCGGCGCGTCATCATTCGCGGGCCGCGAGGAACTTTCCGTATCGCTCGCGGGCTTCGTCGTCGCGGACTCATGCGCCTCTATCTTCGCCACGATCTCGCGAGACACCGGCCCCAGCCGCCATTCCCCTTCTTCCTTGCGAATGAGCAGTCGAACCAGGTTGTTCGATTTCTGCGATTTCATGGCGTTTGGCTCCAGATCGTACTCCGCGACCAGCACATAGGCCGGCCCCGGTTCATTCGGTATCGCCGGCAGCTTCTTGATCGCTTTGATCCGCGCCTCCTTCATGATGTTGAACATGCTCTCGAAACGACTTGGGGCGAGCGTTTCGCTTGACTGCTGTGAAATCATCAGGCGAATGTCAGGATACTTTGCCTGCGCGCATAATCGAAAGAAACGGTCAATAAACCGATTGAGCGAAAGATCCGTGGTTCGAAGCTCCTCCGGAAATACGAATCGCGGCTGCTTCTCCGCATTCACGATGACGCCGGAATCGAACAGTTCATCCGGGTCATACAGGGGTTCTTCGTTGAAGATGACGTAGATCGTCGAACTGACCAGACCGACCGCCAGCAGCACCAGAAAGAATACAATGGACCGTCTTAAGCTGAAGAATTGTGCCATACAGAGTCGTCGAGTCGGCGCAGCCGTGGCCCGGGAAAGCCGCCGCCATTCCGATGAGATTATCGCCGTTTCATCACGCGAGCGATATCGCGCAGATCCTGCCGCTTCCGCTGAACCTGACGTTTGTCATGAATCTGCCGACCACGAGCCAGCGCCAGCTCCACCTTGGCCAGTCCGTTGGCATTGAAATACACTCTAAGTGGTATCAAAGTCTGCCCTTTGATCGTGACTTTGGAGAGCAGTCGCTTTATCTCCCCCTTATGAAGCAATAACCTTTTTATTCGCTTGGGGTTATGATTGAAAACACCGCCCTCTTTGTAGGGCTGAATCTGAAAATTGATCAACGAGACCTGGCGGCCGTCGATTCGAGCGTAGGCCTCGGTCAGGCTTGCGTCGCCGTTTCGTAAACTCTTGACTTCAGTGCCTTTAAGCGCGATTCCGGCCTCAATCTTCTCAAGTATTTCGAATTCCGCCGTCGCCTTTCGGTTGACGATCCGGGGAGTTTCTGTCGATTTTCTGGCTTTCTGTTTCGCCATGACAAAATCTTATCGCCCCCCTATCAGGTGGGCAATTCGCTCAACAATACGCAACGACCGATGAATCTGTCATGTATAATAGACACGGAGAGACGATGAACGAACGCGCGACGAGCGAGGGCATCACTCCGCTCCGCGAACGGCGGCTGATTGAACAGTGCCAGCGGGGGTGCGCAGAGTCTGCGCACGAGCTTATCGCGGCCCACCAGAATCGGCTGTATGCGTTTGTCTGGCGCATGGTCCGCCGGGACCACGACGCGGAAGAAATCTGCCAGGACGCTTTTTTGCGGGCCTTCCAATCCCTTGATGGATTCAACTTTTCCTATCGATTCAGCACCTGGCTGTTCACGATTGCATATCGGCTCTGCCTTAATCTCATGCGACGCCGAAAGGACTACTCCGGCGAGACGGATTTTTCGTTGGCGGACTCCGACGGCCGCAACCCCGAGTCGGATAACATCTTCGACGGCATTGCGAACAGCGACGAAGCCCGGCGATTGCGAGAAATAATCTGGAATTCCGTCGACGAACTGACACCGCATCAGCGCGCCGCTGTATTACTGTTTTACAGGGAGTCGCTGAGTTGTCAGGAAATCGGCGACATCCTCGAAATGCCCGCCGCAACGGTGAAGAGCCATCTGCACCGTGCGCGGAGCAGGCTGAAAGAGAAACTGGAAGGGCAACTGGCCACCGACTGGAACGGCGTTCGCTTCGGCGAAGCCGAGTCGGCCTGAGGCACGGCCGGTGCGCTCGAGGGAGTGTGTTTCGTGGTGATGACGTGTCGTCATGTGGGGCAGCTTCGTGATCGGCATTTGGACGGCGATTTGTCGCCGAGCCTGGCAGCCGAAGTACACGCGCATTTGCTTCAGTGCCCCGCTTGCCAGCGCCAATTCGAACTGCATCGCTGTGTCGGCGAAGTGATCACCCGGGATCGATCCGAACCGAAGCTCCCGGTCAATTTCACTTCGCGTGTCACCGCGGCGTTGTCCCAACTGCCTCGATCTTCGCAAACGCCGATCCGGCTTCATACGCGGCGAGCGTTGCGAGAGCGATTCTGGCGGTTGACGGTGAGTGCCGCGGTTCCGGCAGCCGCCGCGATGCTTTTCCTTACCCTCCTGATCTGGCCGACGAATGAGCGATCGATTCCCGGTGGATTGGTTGCCGGCGTCAGCGTCCGGGCGACAGAGGCCGTGGGCGTGAACGATGTTGCCGATCCCGCCCTCAGTGCGGTGAATGAGACTGTCCGCGCGGCAAGCAGTATCTCCCGCATTCAGGAGATCATTGTTGAACAGGCCCGGCAGACGGGTGGCGAATCGAAGCACTCCGCCGGCGCGGCAAAGCCGGAGATTACGCTGCTGAACGCCCTGCTTTTCCCGTTCAACGAGGCGATCGAGCCGGCCACGCCGCATGACGCCGACGCCGCGCCGAAAGACGATGGCGTGGTTCGCTTCTAGCTCATGCACTTTCAACAACTCGATCCCCTGCGCCAGTCGGTCCGCCCGCGCGGGCACACAAATGCCTGCATGATCGCATTGTGCTTCCTGGCGCTCACGGCGCTCCAATCCGCTTTCGCGCAGGCGCAACCCGCGGCATCCACGCGCACACCGGTCGATTGGCTTCGGTTCGTTCCCGGAGACGTCCGCTTCTATGTCGAGATAAACGATCTCGTCGGACTGCGTCGCCGTTTACAAACGCTTGGTATGTGGGACGTGGTGCGTGAGTTGGCCTCGGCGGACCGTTCACCCGGCGCACGGGGTCCACGTCTTCCCGGCCTGGGAGACGAACAAGCCATCAGTTTGCTGATCGGTCGTCGCGGCGCGCTTTTTGCGCCGATGTCGTCGCAATGGCGAAGCGGCGTTCTGTTCGCGCAGCTTGGCGGCGCCAATGAGGTTCAGCGATGGCGAACACTGTGGGGGGCGCGACGCCTTCCCGATGAGGGCGCGGTGCAATGCTACCTGCTTGACGGCGGCCTGCGCATGGCGGTGCTCGATCAACTGATGGCGCTGGGGCCCGCGGACGACCCGACGAATCTCTGGCGTCGAACCGTTGACCTATTGGCGGGGCGGCCCGGCGCGCACCTTCGTGGCCAATCAGAGTTCGCGTCACTTTTCTCGCGGATGTCATCGTTGCACGACGGTATCGGCTATGCGTCCTGGCAGGCGGGGGATCCTTTTGCACCTGGCGGATACGATCGGATCGCCGTCGGCTTTTCGATCGGCGATGACGAGTTGAAATGCGAGATTCACGGCGCTCGCACCGGCGCGGCCAGCAACCTCATTCCGTGTGATTCCGAGGCGGTGCGTCGTCTTCCGGCGGACACAATCGCGGCGTGGTCGGACAGTTCGCATTCATGGTTCGGCTCACACCGAAATGCCACAGGCGTGGCGTTGAACGAATTCTCGCCGCTCGGCCTTTTCCTGGGCATGTTCAGCAGCGCGACGATTGAAACCGGCAAGCTCGAGGAGATGCTCGGCCCGTGCTTCACTGTCGCGATCGGCCTGGACCCGAATGGACCTGATGCGTCGATGCTCCTAGTGCCGCAGGTCGTCGGGATCATCCAGTCACGGGAGGCGCCGCGCGTCGCGGAGCAATTCGGCGTGATCGCCGATTTTGTCCTGACTGTCGCCCGCCTGACGGACGCGCCGACCAGCGCCCCAGCTGGAAGCTCCCTCGTCGAGCGGCGAGAATTCGAGGGGCTGACCCTTCGTAGCGTGCGGATCGGGACCGCACTGGCTGATCGGCTCGGGTTCGAGTTTCTCAAGGATATCGAGCTCTGCTGGGCCGGCGCGTACAATCGGCTGTTTGTCGCCACGTCGGCAACCCGGCTTCAAACCGTCCTGAAAGCATGGGACGGTGGCGGTCCCGCGCTGCGGACAGATGGCGCCGATTCAGCGACCGACGAGCGCGAACCGGTCGTCCGCTGGGGTTTCGTCCGCGGACGGAACGTTTCGCGGATGATGATGACCTGGCTGGCACATCTTCGTAAACAAAATCCCAAAGCGCTTCGCGATGACTGGTGGCAGCAGTGGGCCGCGGAGCGGACTCGCAGCCGCACGCGTCTTGGCGTGGGGTTGAGAGATTCGGAAACCATTCGCGGGGGCGCAACTGTCCTCGAACTGGGCTCGGCTTCGCCGGCGCTTGGAATCCTTCAGGTCGGCGATGTCATTCTTGCCACGGGCGGGCGGCCGCTGCCGACGACGCAACCTGCCGCTGAAACGGCCCGGCGCTACAACGAGCGCGGTCCGGAGAAGCTGTTTCGCGTGACTGTGTTGCGGAACGGCCGGCGGGTGACATTTGGCATTCCCGTGGAGCCGCTCGATCTCTCGGAAATTCATCAAATCGAGCCGATCCGCGCGATGCGGCAGTTGATCGTCCTGTTGCGCCGGATCGAGTCGATCCGGTTCGAGCAGCTGGGCCGCGATCTGAACCGGCTGCATCTTCGCGTGCGCGTGGAATGGGAGCGGATGGAATCGGCGGAAACACCTCACGAATAGCCGATCAGCGATCCCCGCGACACCGCCTCACCGAACATGCTATGATTCCGTCTCACTGATGGCGGTGAACCCAGGCCGAGCCAGGCGCTGCACCGGAATCGAGCCGCACGAAACGTTTCGCCCGAGGCAGTGGACTGGGAATGCCCGGCGGATGCAGGCCGACGAAAAGGGTGAACCGTGCGTAACGGAAGGAATGAAGCGAGATGGCGTTGACGGCAGAAGCGATTCGACAGGCACTGAGCCGCGTGATGGACCCCGAATTGGGGAAAGATCTCGTCACGCTGAACATGATCAAGGCAATTGCCATTGATGGCGGCCGCGTCCGGGTGGATGTCGAGCTGACGACACCCGGCTGCCCGCTGAAGGACAAAATCAAGAGCGACATTGAGCGGGAGTTGAAAAAGCTCGATGGCGTTCGCGAGATTGATATCAACTGGAGTGCTCGCGTGCGCGAAACACCGAAGCTCGCCGCGGCGATGCCGGGGGTTAAGAATGCCGTTGCCGTCGGCGCGGGCAAGGGCGGTGTCGGCAAGTCGACAATCAGCGTTCTGACGGCGATCGGGCTTGCCCGCGACGGAGCGCGCGTCGGCCTGCTGGACGCGGACGTGTACGGGCCTTCCATCCCGAAAATGGTGGGGCTTGAATTTGAACGCCCGACGGTTCGCGGTGAGAAGCTTGTCCCGCTGGAAGCGCATGGCATCCGTATCATGTCGATGGGCTTTCTGGTCGAGCCCGAGAAAGCGGTCGTGTGGCGCGGGCCGATGGTTCATGGCGTGATACAGCAGTTCCTGCGGCAGGTGGACTGGGGCGAGCTGGATTATCTCATCGTGGATCTCCCGCCGGGAACAGGTGACGTTCCATTGACACTCGCTCAGTCGCTTCCCATGACCGGCGCCGTGATCGTCTGCACGCCGCAGGAAGTCGCGCTGCTCGATGCACTCAAGGCGCTGCGAATGTACCAGCAGTTGAATGTGGACATTCTTGGCATCGTCGAGAACATGAGCTACTTTCGCGCGCCCGATACGGGAAAGGAATATGACCTGTTTGGACGAGGCGGGGCCCGGCGTGCGGCCGATCGCGTGGGCGTGCCTTTCCTCGGCGAGGTGCCCATCAACATTTCGATTCGCGAATCGGGTGATTCGGGCACGCCGCTGGATAACTTCGAACGTTCGGACGCAGCCACCCGCGACGGTATCATGCACTTCGTTCGGAACATCGCGGGACAGGTGAGCATTCGAAACATGGCGGACAATCAGCCGCTGGAACTGAAGATCACATGAACGCGTGAAGGGGTCGAGCCGTTGCCGGCGGGCCATCCGCCGGGATACTGCTCTGGCGAAGGGTGAATCGATGCAGAGCAAGGCGAAGACCGTCGAAGCATACCTCGCGGAATTGCCGGAGGATCGGCGCGCCGCGATCGAGGCCGTTCGAGCCGTCATCCGGAAAAACCTCGATCCCGAATACGAAGAAGGCATGCAGTACGGAATGATCGGGTATTATGTGCCGCACCGGGTGTACCCGCAGGGCTATCACTGTGATCCGAAACAACCGTTACCGTTCGGCGGGCTGGCCTCGCAGAAGAACCACATGTCGCTGTACCTGATGTGCCTGTATGGCGCGAGCGACGCGTTCGACTGGTTCCGGAAAGCGTGGGAAGCGACCGGCAAGAAGCTGGATATGGGCAAGGCCTGCATTCGGTTCAAGAAACTGGATGATCTGCCGCTCGAGCTCATCGGCGAAGTCGTACGGCGGACGCCCGTCAAGGTGTATGTTTCGCGCATGGAGGCCGCCCTGCGCAGCGGGAGCGGTCGCACATCGGGCGCAGCCAAAGAGACTCAGAAGAAGACATCCGCGAAGCCTTCGAAAAGGCCGTCCGGAAAGAGCAAGCGACCATAGCCGTCGAATCCGTCGCAAGGGGCACGCCTCGACAGCCATCACAAGAGACCAGGATCAGCATGCACGAACGCGGCCGCGAAAATCGATCGCCGGAAGATGTCGCCGAACTGCCGAACACACGTCACTATAAGTACTACGATCTCATCATGGCCGTCTTCGTGACGGTGCTGCTTTGCTCCAACCTGATTGGTCCGGGCAAGACGTGCGGCATTCGACTTCCTTTTTCGCTGCCAGGCATCGGGGACTTTCTGACGTTCGGCGCGGGCAACCTCTTCTTCCCGATCAGCTATATCTTCGGGGACGTGCTGACGGAGGTTTACGGCTATGCCCGCACGCGAAAAGTCATCTGGGCCGGCTTCGGTGCCATGATTTTCGCAACCCTCATGGGCCTGTTCGTCATTCACTTTCCGGCCGATCCCAACGAACCATTCAACAAGGTCATTCAGCCGGCGTTGGAGGTCGTGTTCGGGAATACGTGGCGTATCGTGCTTGGATCGATCTGTGCATTCTGGGCTGGAGACTTTGTTAATTCGTACGTCATGGCCAAGATGAAGATCATGACCCGGGGGAAGGCACTGTGGACGCGAACCATCGGATCGACCGCAGTCGGCCAGCTGGTGGACAGCGCGCTGTTTTATCCGATTGCGTTCGCTGGAGTCTGGGCACCGGACACGATGGTCAAGGTGATCGTGTTTAACTGGACATTCAAGGTGACGGTCGAAGTCGTATTTACGCCGATCACCTATGCGATCATCGGTTTCCTGAAGCGCGCGGAGGACGAGGACTACTACGATACGAAGACGAACTTCACGCCGTTTTCGCTGTCCGATTAGCCCGCTCGGATTTACCACCACGCCGGGTTCCAACCGGCCGCAATCACTTCGATGTGATGATCCATGGCGCGACGAACTTCTTCAGCCACGGGATGTTGATGAGAAAATCGAGATGTTCGCCGCGGTTGTCGAATTCGCTCAGTTCCTCGGACCATGCAACCTGAGTCAACCGCGGGTCAACCTGGTCGAAACCGAATGAACATGCCGGATCGAGCCGGGAGCTGTCGGCAAGCCCGAAGATGCGCGAAACCAGAATCGGACCGTATTCAATCGGCGACCAGTAGTTGATCATGCCTTGTGTGGTATTGTCGAGCGCGCCGGTGAGATCGATGCCCTTCCAGATTCCGGGGCTCATGGTGATGAGCCGATCAAGCTTCACGTCGAGCGGCATATTCTCCGCGACGCGGATCACCGCGATTGCGCCGCCTGAATAGCTGATGAGTGTCACCGGCCGATTGGGGTAGGCTCGAATGTAATCGGCAATGCGGTTGGCTTCGGCCTTGCAGCGCTCGGTGATTCGATCCTGCACGCCGTCCGGCGACAGAATCGTTTCGAGGTACTCGGTCCAGAGCGTTTCCTCAAAGGCCAGATCGATTCCCGCCTCGCGAAAGGCGTAATAGAAACCAATGGCCTCGATGTTGAGTCCGGCGGTGCCCGGATAGAACACGATCAGCCCTTTGTCGTATTGCTCGGGCGTGGGTGTGGGCGCTGTCCAGACGTCGATCGCTTCGCAGCCTGAGAATAGACAAGCCAAGAAGGCGATACATAGACTCCGGATATATATATTCTGACGCATGCTCCTGCTGCTCCTGTGTCCCACTGCAAGTTTTTGAATCAGCCTGTCTTTTTACGCACTGACTGCGCATTTTTCAGCTGGCCACGCGCACCGTTCATGCTGAAGACCGCATAGCTCTCCAGTCGAGCCGTGTCGTGCCGCGCTGAACGCCGAACACCTCATCGACACCCGGCCGTTCCGAGCGGAAGAGAATACCCGTAGTGTGACTAGAATTCCAGAGATGTTACTTCAATGCTCGCCAACTCAGATACGAAGTCGGTCCCACGTCATCTGCTTGTAACACATCAGTCAAGGGCGAATTTCAGAACGATCCGCGCTGCGCCGATCGCGTAGGATTGATGTACGAAGGTACGAAGAGGCAGGTCGACTAGAAATATCCCGTATCGGCATGTGCTTTGCCAAGCACGCCTCGTCGTGATCAGCGAGTTCCGATGGGACAATGAGATGAGTGCCCCGAAAGTGAGACACTCCTTAAATGAAACCGACACGAGTCTTTATTGAGTGCCATATGTGAGACATGACATATTCGATGGATTTATCATGTCGCGAAATCAACTTGAGTTTTGGTCGAGATTTGTCGTTAGTTATTACGTGGGTGGCCGGCTACACCGGGAGGGCTGCGGAGGGTTCTCACCGGCCCACATTAAGCGTGACAAGCGACCCAAATGGGCTCGTCTTGGGGATTAGAAAGCTTCTGTGGACGAGGAGTGGATGCGCGCAGATTCAACCACAGTGAGAACTCGAAATCGGAGCGTCAGCGTGATCCCCGACGTCGAACTGCCGACTTCTGTCCACTTGATCCAACATGGAGGGTGGACGAGGCCCGGTTAATTCCCGCGTGTTCCAAATACGAGCACCTAACCATGACAACTCCCGCGGTACATCAATTGGGATTCGGCAAGGCAGCAACCTACGCAATGATTGCCTTGATCCACATTGCCGAACAATCCAATGGCCACCCGATTCAGGGACGCGAAATCGCCAGCGCGCGGAAACTTCCGTTCGGGTATCTGCTCAAGATCCTTCAGCAACTGGTTCGCGGACAGATACTCGCAAGCCAGGTTGGACGAGCCGGAGGATTCAAGCTGAATCGACCGGCCAATGAGATTTCCGTCCTTGAGGTGATCGAAGCGGTCGACGGGCACCTGGTGGCGAGCACGAGCGCCGAAGATCGAACACTCTTTTCGCCGCACGCACTCGGTCGCATGGAGACGGTCTACAGCATGATGGTCAAAACCATGCGAGAATTCCTTGGCCGCGTCACCATCGCCGAGCTGACATCGGCCGACAGCGAGCCGGATTGAGCGCCTCGAGCGTTTTATCTGCGATTGCATTTCCGATTCACCGGGCGAATCGGCGATGGGACGGCTCGCTCTCCACGGCCGAGTCGATCGGCGGCAGCTTCTCCAACTGCGCCACTATTTCCTGAACGTCGGGGTGCTGCAATCCGTAGAGCGCCTGCCCATTTTGAAGCGCTTCTTCCAAGCTCGATCGCGCGACGCGCATGTCGCCTTCAACGAAGGCGATTCGACCAAGTTCCGTCAGCGCCGGAACGAGCGCCGGATGACCGGGCCGCACCCGCGCCCGCAGGATCGCGATTCCCTGGATGACCTGCCGGCGGGCTTCGGCCATGCAGCCGCGCTTTGCAAGCACGCTCCCGAGTCGCACATGGGATGCACCGATGTCCGGATGGCCCGCGAGCAAATGGCCTTCCCTCAGCGCCAGGGCCTCGCGCGCGTCCCGCTCGGCATCATCCACCGCGCCGATCGCAAGATTCAATCGGGCCAACTGGTCAATTCCCGCGGCGACACTGGCGTGACCCTCGGGGAAGCGCTGCCGTCGAATGGCCAGGGCATCCGTCAGGAAGCGACGAGCCTCATCAAATCGCTTCAGATCGATTGCGAGGCTTCCCAGCCCGGCCAGGCTGGTCGCGACATCCGGATGATCGGGCCCGAGGGCGACCCGCCGAATTTCATACGCCTGTTGATACAGTCGTTCCGCTTCATCAAATCGGGCCTGCTGCTGATACAAACTGCCAAGATTGAATATCAGGGTCGCGACCTGTGCGTGTCGTTCGCCCAGTCGTTCCCGGTGCGCCTTGAGTGAGTGGTGAAACAGCGCGTCGGCTTCCTTGAGGCGACCGGCGGAGAGAAGGAGCATCGCGAGATTATTTTCAGTCAACGCGGTCGAGGGGTGTTCACTGCCAAGCAGTCGCTCCTGCAAAGCAAGCGACTCCCGGTAGAGCGGCTCCGCCTCGTCATCAAAACCCTTGGCATGAAGCAGCGCCGCAAGATTATTCAGCGTGGTGGCGAGCGCATGATGTTCGCCGCCTCCGCCGCGCCGGCGCACGTCAATGGCCTCGCGATACATGTGCTCAGCCCGGCCCAGATCGCCCCGCAGCTTGAGAAGCAGTGCGTAGTTATTCAAAGTCTGGGCTGTTTCGACGTGTGACGGGCCGAAGAGATGACGCTTCAGAGCCAGTGCACGCCGATACAACGGCTCGGCACGTTGATACTCGCCCTTGTTGCGGACAATCACGGCCAGATCGTCGAGCTTCGACGCAAACGACTCGTTGATTTCTCCGGTCAATGATCGTTGTGCGTCCAGAGCAGCAGATGCCTTGCGGTCGGCCTCGTCCAATTCGCCCTTCTGGAAGTGCATGATGGCCAGGTCGTGCAGGCTGTCGACCGTATCCTGATTTCGATCGCCATACAGCCGGCGGCGAATCTCATAGGCCGCTCGGAGGTGCGGCTCGGCCTCGGACAATCGCAAACTGAGATAGGCACTTCCGATTGCGGCGTGCAATCCGGCCTCGACATCCGGATGTTCCTTGAAATCTCGTGCGACGCGATCGCCCGCGCGGTTCAGCATCTCAAGCACCGTCAGATCATGGCCGGCCTGGTTGACGTCCGCCTCAGCGATCATCCGCTTCAGAAACTGATTCATCACCAGGGTTCGATCCTGCGCGCGCCGAACCTCACCCAGCGTGTAAACGGCGAATATCAACCCGCCGACCAGTGCACCGAGGAACAGCGTCGAAACCAGAACGGCCAGTCGATTCCTGCGAACGAATTTCGCGGCCCGATACCCGAACGTGTCGCGCCGCGCGATGACCGGGCGCCCGTCCAGATGCCGCCGCAGGTCCTCGGCAAGCTGTTCGGCGCTGCCGTAGCGGCGACGCGGTTCCTTGCGCAGCGCCATGAGGCAGATGTTGTCCAGATCGCCGGAGAGCCTTCGACTCAATGCTGCCGGCTGCATGCCGCGGTCCCGGGCCGCCGCCCCGCAGACCGCGCTGGGGCGCTCCGGCTCTCGCTCGCATATCTCCGCCGCGAAATCCATCTGTGATCGCCCCGCGCGAAGATGCGGCCGACGACCTGAAAGCAGCTCAAACAGTATCACTCCAAGCGAATAGATGTCGCCGGCGGTGGTGATGCCCTCGCCGCGAAGCTGTTCGGGCGGTGCGTATTCCGGTGTCAGAAACGGAACAGAGTTGATGCGTGTGGTGAATGCGGCATCGTCACCGTCGTTTTGCCCATCCATGACTTTCGCGATGCCGAAATCAAGCAGTTTCGGAATGCCGTCGGCCGTCACAAGAATATTGCTCGGCTTCAAATCACGATGAATAACCAAACGCTGGTGTGCGTAGTGAACGGCCGAACAAACCGCTCGGAAAAGCTCGAGCCGACATTCGACCGAAAGACGTCGCCAGTTGCAGTATTCGTCGATGGGCCGGCCTTCGACATATTCCATGACCAGATACGAAAGATCATCCGAAGTGATGCCGCCATCAATGAGGCGGGCGATATTGGGATGATCAAGTGCGGCCAGCGCGCGCTGCTCGTTCCGGAAGCGCCGGCGCATCTCGTCGTTGTTGAATCCGCGGCGGATAATCTTGATGGCGACGGAGCGTTCAAACTGGCCGTCGACCCGGTGAGCGAGATACACCTTCCCCATGCCGCCGGCATCGATCAGCCGATCGAGTTCGTATGGACCAATCCGCGAGCCGATTCGGGCGTTGATCTCGGCGCGTTCAAACGCAAGCGCGACGGACCGTGCGTCGGGGGGACCGTGTTCGGCGCCCTGCCGCTCATGGTGCGTGAGAAGTGAGCGCACCTCAGAGAGGAGCGACGCATCCCCATTGCAAACGCCGGAGAGAAACTCATCGCGACGATCGGCCGGCAGATCGATCGCCGCGTGAAAGATCGTCTTGGTCCGTCGCCATCGCGTTCCGGGCATGCATGATCTCTCGTGAGGATCGCATCAA
Source organism: Phycisphaerae bacterium (assembly GCA_019636475.1). NCBI lineage: Bacteria > Pseudomonadati > Planctomycetota > Phycisphaerae > Phycisphaerae bacterium. Next base: position 258,153 of record JAHBXN010000006.1, on the reverse strand, counting down.
CCCCCGGTGTCATCCAGCTCGCGCCGAAGCCAGGCCCGCGCCATGCTCCACTCCCGCTCCAGTGTGCGGACCGACAAGCCGAGCACCGAGGCCGCCTCGTCGGTCGTGAGGCCGCCAAAATAGCGAAGTTCGACAATCCGACCCTGGATTTCGTCCAGTTCCGAGAGTTTGGCCAGCGCTTCGTCGAGGGCAATGATGTCGATCGAGGTTCCGCTGAAAATAGCAACGGCCTCGTCCAGCGCGATCTCACGCCAGTTTCCGCCCCGTTTTTGCGCGCCGCGGTGGACAGCATGGTTCACCAGTATCTGGCGCATCGCTCGGGCGGCGATCAGGACGAAATGAGACCGATCGTTCCAAGTATCGCTATTTTTTTCGGACAGGCGCAGGTAGGCTTCGTTGATCAGCGCGGTGGGCTGGAGGGTGTGATCCGGCCGTTCGCGGAAAAGAAATCGTTCCGCAAGGGCGTGTAGCTCGTCATACACCTCGGGCAGCAGCTGGTCGGCGGAGCGCTCCGACGGCGCGGACGAGTCCGGATCGTGGGGGTGGTGGAGTTCAGAGTCCACGTTCCATTCCCGTTTGGCGTGAATCCCATGCGTCGCGACACCCGAAGCGGCGATGAGTCTTCCCATCACCGACCGGCGGTCGGATCATCAACCGCCATTGTAGCCGATTCCGCCGGAATTTGCGCGCACCTGTCATCCAGTTTGTCGAACCGGACACCATGCAGCGGGCCGAATCCGAAAGGCGAGCGCCCCGCGTTTGACAGCAACGAAGGACAGAGTTAGCGTCGTTCGAAACAGGCTGGTTGTCTACGGCCTAAACGTTATTCGAGGGATGTGGTCCATGAATCGAGTCAAACGCTCAGCGTGGGTTGCCATTTTGCTCGGCAGTCTGATGAGCCTTGGCGGGGGCGGATGCAGCTCCGCCATTTCCGGCGCGTACGACGGTGGCGCCATGCCCGAAGGGGCCGACTTTCATATCGCGCGAGCCACTTTCAAGGACGACAAGACGTTCACCGCCTACGCCAAGCGCCCCGGAAGCGAAGGGCAGGTGCTCAACGGGAGCTATGCATTCAACGGGTTCAAGCTCGAGCTGAAACAAGCGGGAAAGGAAGCTCGCGTGTACAACGCGACTTACAACAGCTTCTCGCGAACGCTTCAAATCTCCGACGCAAAAGGCGCGAAGCAGACTCTCAAGCGAATGTGACGATCCTCGATCGCAGGTTCCAACGAGCGCATCCAACCCGCGTCAGAGCGGCAGCTTGACGACTTCGCCGGTGATATCGCCGTCGGCGGTTCGAGCGGTCAGCCTGGTCCCCGGCCGGGCCTGAGCCGATTTGACATATGCCAAAGACAGCGCGGCGCGATTCAGCGCCGGACTGATGCAGCTCGACATCGTCCTCCCCACTTCGGTCTCGCCCACATGGAGCGGCGTGGATCGCGGCAGAGGCCGGAGATCGGCTGACGCGGCGGCATCGAACTTCACTCCGACCAGCATTCGGGCGAGTACGCCATGTGAGCGCATCCGCTCGATGACCTCCTGTCCCAGGTAGCAGCCCTTGTGATAGCTGATGCCTCGCTCGATCTGCCCTGTCTCCGGCGGGATCACCTCTTCGTCTATGTCTTCGACGCTGGCCGGAATCCCGGCTTCGATGCGCAGCGTGTCGGCCATGGATGTGTCGATTTCGATGCCGCCGATCGAGGCAACCGCGGCTCGAACCCGGTCGATCACTTCAGGCGCACGGGCACCGAAGGCGACAAACTCCGCTCCGGGCTGGCCGGTGAAGTCGTGCCGGAACATGAGGACAGGCGAGCCGTCCCAATCGGCATCGACGTTCTGCAGCCACGCCATCGGCGTGAGGTTCCCCAAGCCGAGCCTTTCAACCGCCTCGTGCGCCCTGGGACCGATGATTGCAGCACGGCGGATCGAATTCGTTTCATCGCGAATTTCGACGCGCTCAACAACGATGTATCGATGCAGAAACTTCGCGGCCGATTCAATCCAGCGTCGATCAATATCGAGCAAGAGGCAGTCGGGCCGGACGAGGATATTCAGATCAAACTGTGTCCGACCCTTGACATTCACGACGAATGCGTAGTTACCTTCTCCAGGGTTGAGCGTTGTCAGCACATTGGTGACAAGATTCGAGAGCCACCCGGCGCGGTCTTCGCCGCTGATTCGCAGGAGACCGCGCGTTTCGCGGCGCACGAACGCGGCATGATTCCGGCATCGATCGTAAACTTCCTGTTCCAAGCGATCCCCCTTATCTGGCGCGGCCGTACCGCGATGCGTCCAACGACTCAAAGCTGGGACGGCGCATTCCACACCCGGGATGCCTGACGGGTCTATCGCCTGCGCTGGGCAATCCCGCGCGTTTGAACATCTCTTAGCTTTCTTCCGTTCGACGTGAGGGGCGCACTGGTAAGCGGATCCGCCGCCCCGTCGAGAGGATCGCCCGGCGAGACGGCGGAAAGCCGTCGCTGTGCGTGCATGGCATACTGTTCGGACATCTCGAAACCGATCGGCGTTCTGCCGAGCTTTCTCGCAACGGCGAGCGTCGTGCCGCTTCCCGAAAAAGGATCAAGCACCAACTCGTTTTCATTGCTGCACGCCCGGATGATGCGCCCCAGCAACTGCTCCGGCATCTGGCAACCGTGCCAGCCCTCGCGCTCCTTAAAGGTGCCTGCGACGCGAGAGAAATACCACGTGTCGGAATCGGCCTCGAACCGATCGGGTATATCCTGCGGCCGCAGCGTGAAACCGTCCACCGTCGATGCCGTTCGCAGGTGGCTGGACGATCGATCGCGCACGGAGGTCGCGGCTTCATCCTTCTGGTTGGTCACGGCCGGCGGGATGATCCAAGTGTCATCCGGCGTGCGGCCCGTGGAGTTGGCGCGTTTATCGCCGTAGACAAGCTGCCGCGCAGATGGCACTCGTATCGCGTCGACGTTGAAAGTGAACCGCGCGGGATCCTTGACGAGTTGGAAGAGATGGGCATGGCTCCGAGTGAACTTGTTCTGGCAATGCACGCCGAAGGTGTAATACCAGATGACCCAGCTTCGGCAGTGGAATCCGCCGGTTTGACTTGAAGCCCCCCCTTTCACGACGGGCTTGCGCCGTTTGCCGACCTGGAAGGGGCTCGCGCCGGCTTCGCGGGCCACCGCGCATTGGCGGCCTTCGTCCGGTGCGCCGCAGTTGGCGTTCAGGGGAATGGTCGGAAACGCGTTCTGGGCAATGAGCTTCAGCTCCGCAGCGTACTCATCACCGATCGCAAGCCAGAAGGTGCCGTCCGGCTTCAGAACGCGATACACCTCGGCCATCCAATCCCGGCACCATGATAAATATCTTTCTCGATCCTGCCGATCGTCGTAGCTGTCGTATTCATATCCGATATTGAAGGGGGGATCTGCAAAAACGAGATCGACGCATCCGGCGTCAAGCATCTTCATGCCACTGATGCAATCTCCATGATTCACGATCCCGATCTTCGGCTTCAACGTCGCACCCTCACATCCGACGAAAATCCCGACGACCATTCTAGCGCCGGCGCGCCTCCATGCAATGTGATAATCCCGCAAACCCGCCGGTCGCCTGCGCCGCACATGAGGACCATTCAGGATCGCTGGCTCAGCAGATTCATTGCCGCGCCCTTGTCCGCAAGCCATTGGGCGGCGCGCGTGCGAACCGCCTTAACCTCCGGATTTGATCCGGCGTCCACGCCGATCAATCTCGAATAGACCAGCGTGATGTCCGCCCAGAGTTGGCCGAGCCACGCGGATGCTTCGAGACTCGGTGCATCCACGGTGATCAGCAGGGTCGGCATTTTCTCGCTGCACCGCTTGACGTTTGCCAGCGCCAGGATGAGATCGACATCGGCCGCCGTGAGCCCCTTGTGCGCCGAGTCAATCGCATCGGCGCCCGCCAGAAGCAGCGGATGCCCCGTTGGCATTGGGTTGGGCGCTTTCATCCCGTCATGCCGCGCCGGGTTACCTGTTCGCAGCAGAAAGATCGCGAGCTTGTGTTCGCTGGTGCCCAATATCGCCTCCAGATTCATATGGGAGTCTCGCGGCAGGCCGAGGTATCGCGACATGGTCATGTCATTGCCATCGCGATTGACGCCTTCGTTCCAGAATTGGCAGAATTCATCGGCGCTTCGGAGCAGTCGTGGATCGTTGGCGCCGAGATAGATGTGGTTGATTCCGCGTCGCAGCTGCTGCGTGCGAATGTAGCGGGCCGCGACAACCGGCAACGAAGCCGGATCCGACAACGGCATTGCCCGACAAGCCGTATCAATCGTCGCCCAGTATGCCGGGACATCCAATCCGGAGATATACATTGGCGCCATCAGAATCGGCGTTTTGTTTCGTCCGTATCGACCGGAGACCTCGCTCGGTAATTCGAGAATGAGATTGCCGTCGCGTTTCGCGAGGTCCAGCAACGGGCCGCTGTTTGCGAAGACAATTCGTTTTGCTCCGCGCGGGGTCAGTTCGTGCTGCTTGACGGTTTCCTGCGTGATGCCGCTCCGGGAAAACTCGACAAACAGCGTGTTATGCACAGTCGCGTCCGCGGGCAGATACAGGATGTCGCGCGGCGAATTGGCCAGCAGCCATGTCACACGCCTGTCAGGCCTTGAATTGGCCACCTCGGAAACGAAGTAGTTGAACTGCTCATTCGCGCCAATACCGCTGTTGATCATGTACCTCGGACCGTCCGTCCCGAAGTGTTGCCGGATGTATCCATCGATCGTCGGTGCATCGGTCGCAAGCCAATGATTCATATAATCGGATACATCCTGGCGATATAGCACGCCAAGCGCGTCTTCCTCCGCGCCGGAAAGAAACGCACGAACCGCACTCTCCACGCCGTCCGCTACCTGCCTCGGCGCTCGGAGCGGCTCCGCGAATGTCGGACTGAATGCCCGCGCCGCGATGCGACCCTCGGCGAGCAAATAGCGGTCCGTATTCGCCAGCGGCGCCGACTCAATCTCATCCGGGCAGACGCCCGCCCGCGCGTCGACGGCCAGACGTGACAAAGCCGTCGCGAAGCCGTGGGTTTCGAGTATTGCGCGGGCCATATCGTTCGTCGTACGCCAGGCCTCGGCAAAATTATCGATGAGCTTTCTGGGATCGATCGCGTTGGTGATGGCGTCGTCGATGCGACGGGCATCGATCGCGGGCTGATTAAGTTGCCGGCTCGCGTCGTCCGCGGCCGCGAGAAGACGAGCGGATAGATCGACGTGCTGCGCCATGATTACCACTCCATTCGGCAGGTACTAATCGCGGCAGAATCAGGGCTCCGCGCGCTTCGCCCGCCGACGAAGCACGGAGTCGAGTTCGAGGAAACGGAAATTCACGAGTTGCACGATCACGCCGATGGCCACAGCGCCCAGACTCATCGCCATCAGCGTCGCCGACCCGATGATGACCGAGAGTCGATAGCCGGAATTGTCGCTCCATCCGCCGAACCATGCCCAAAGCCCGCTCGCAAGACTGAGTACAAAGAAGAAAATGCCCATCCCGCCAAAGAAAGTCAGCGGCTTATAAGAACGAAACAAAGCGAGTATCCGGCGGATCACCTTGAAGCCATCGCGAAAGGTGCTCAGCTTCGAGACGCTGCCCTCGGGTCGCTCGCGATATTCGACAGGCACTTCGCGTATCACCCACTTGCGATAGAGACACTGCACGGTCATCTCGGTTTCGATGTCGAAACCATAGGCCATGATCGGAATGCTCTTGGCCACCTCGCGTGTGAACGCGCGGTAGCCGCTCATGATGTCGTGCAGTCGGCTGCCGAAGATGAAGTTGATGAGCGAACGAACCAGCCAGTTGCCCAGCACGTGAAATCGTCGATAGGCCTTCGACTGGTCCACGGCCTGACGCACGCCGACCGCCATATCCGCACGGCCTTGGAGGACCGGTGCGAGCATCGCCCGGACCTGCTCGGCCGGGTACGTGTCATCTCCGTCGGCCATGATGTAAAAATCGGCATCCACTTTCTCGAACATTGCAGCGACGACAAAGCCCTTGCCCTGCCGTTTTTCGTACATGACGACCGCGCCCGCACGGCCGGCGATGGCGGCGGTGTCGTCGTCGCTGTTGTTGTCGAAAACGTAGACGGTTGCCTCCGGCAGTTCGCGTCGAAAATCGCGCACGACCTTGTCGATCGTGGCGGCTTCATTGAAACATGGCACGAGGACGGCGATTCGCGGATTGGGCGGCGAGGCTTGATTCATGCAAAGTCCAAAGCTGCGGCGACCCTTCGTCCACCGAGGCGGAAATTTCCATGAGCATCGCGCCGTGCCCACTTGAGTCACGATCGCGCTGCAACCTGAACACCCGGATCGTTCCAGGCTGTTCACTAGCTTGTCGGCCGCCGCGCGCGATGTCAACGCGGTGGGCATCGGCGGGCTCGTTTTGCACGGATTTACGCCGCCGCCCGCGTCGGTACAATTTCGCGGTATGGTCAAGCATCGCGATCGCCAGCGTACGTCGTTTCTGACGGCGATTGCCGTGTGTCAGTTCGTCGCATTCGGCGCCTGCCAGAAGGATGACGGCCAAAACCGCGATGTCGCGGAACGCTGGGCCGAACGCCGATCGCAAAATGACTCCGCCCCCACTTCACAATCCGCCCAGCCGGCCGCCGACGACGACGGTTCACCGACCGCCCCGATCCATGCCGTGCTCTCCGACGGCCTCATGGTCAATAGCGAAATCATCACGGTCAACGACATACTTGAACCCATTCAACCGGAAATCGACAAACTGGCGGCTTCGCTGACCGAGGAACTGTACTATCGGCGCGTACTGGAGCTTGTCCGACAGCAGATCGTCGACGCCGTCGCGCACCTGCTCATCTATCGCCGGGCGTCGCAGTCGATCACCACGGAGATGGAACCCGCAATCAAAAAAGCAATCGAGCAGATGGAGCGCGAGCGCATCGGCCGCGAGTTTCACGGCCTGGAAACGGAGTACGAGAATCACCTTCAAAAGAAGAAAACCTCGCGCGAAAGCGTCAAGCAAAGACTGCGGCGAGTCATTGTTGTCGATTCGTATCTTCGCGAACGCCTGCTGCCCAGAATTCCCGCACCGAGCAAACGTGAGCTATACAAGTACTATCAGGAGCACATCGCGGATTACACGATTGTCGCCTCGCGAGAGCTTTACCTTATTGATATTCCCATCGCCGCCTTCTTCGAACGCGACATACTCCTGCGCAAGCGGCCTCCGCTGCCGGAGGAGGAGCGACTTGCCGCTCAATTGGCGCGCGACGAGGCCGAGGCCGCCCTGCGCGAGTTGAACAGCGGCAAGGACTTCGAGGAAGTCGCGAGAGTGCGGTCGCACGGGCCCCACAAGGAGGACGGCGGCTTCTGGGGAGCGCTCCGTTCACCGATGGCGGGTCGCTGGAAGACGCCCTATGAGCACTTCATGCAGATGAGAGAAGGTGAAGTCAGCCCGATCATTGAAGCGTCAAAGAGCTTCTTCATCGTAAAAGTCGGCAAAGTCGAAGAAGCGCGCGTGCGATCATTCGAGGAAGTGCAGCCCGAGATTGTCCAGGAATTACGCAACGAGAGATTCCACAGACTGAAGTCGGAGTTTCTGCAATCGGAACTGGAAACATCGACCATCGGCTCGCTAGAGCTGTTCGTGCGACAGGTCATGTCCAACACGCCGCCGCCCGAGCGCGCGAGCGAGGAATCGAAGCCCGGGCGAAATTGATCGGGCGCGCACATTCGATCACAATCCCGCACCATCAGTTCGCAACGCCCCTGCCAGCTTGCCCCTCAAACTCGTAGCTCGCCAGCACGGTATGGACGGGCCCCTCCGGCCGAAGTGTGGATTCATAAAGCGTCATCGACGTGACGCGCATCGGAGCCAGCCTGAACGGCGGTTCGCCGGCCAATGCCTTCAGAATGTGCCGGCTGAGGTTTGGATTCTTGTTTCGGGCCAGAGTCAGATGCGGCTTGAACGGCCGATCCTCGGGCGGAAAACCAATTTGAGACAGTCCCCATTCCAGATCCGAATGCAGTCGATGCAGTTCGCCGCTCGGATCACTGAAGCCGGCCCACAACACCGACACGCTGCCGCGCGGCCCGAACGTGCCGAGTTCCCTCGGAACAATTTCAAACGGACCGCGCCCCCGGGAAACCGACGCGAGCTGCCGCATCAGTTCGCCAAGCGGGCCATTGCCTGAGGCCGACCCATTCGGTTCCACATCCATGTCACCCAGAAACTTCAAGGTCAAATGAAGCTGATGGTCCGGAACGAACTTGAGATTCGGCACGGCCTTCCGTATGCGCGACTGGGTCTCGGACAGACGCAGCCGAAGCGCTTCCGAAGCATCAATTGCGATGAACGTGCGCATACGGAGCCTTTCCTCGCCAACAGCCCTATGACTGGATGCAACTCTACGCAATTGTATCGAGGACTCTCGGTCGCGCCGTCTGGATTGCGATCAGCTTTCAATCGGGATTTGCCTCATGGTGTGTGGACCCGCCATGGCGGGTCATCGGCCGCGTGCTACACCCGCCGTTGCACGACGAACTCGGCCGCCGCAATGAGCCGGGCCTTCGCTGTCGATTCCGGGAGGCAGGCGAGTCGATCAAGTGCGAATTGAATTCTCGCTCGCGCCGCATCCAGCGCCTGTTCGACGCAATTCGAGTCCGCGATGAGTGTCCGAATGCGCTCCGATCGGTCAGTTGACGAGGACGAGAGAATCTCCCGAAGCGCCGCGCGGCCGGTCGAATCGGCCTGCTCCAGATAGCGGATGAGCGGCAGGGTGAGCTTGCCGAGATCGGCATCGCGGCCGACTGACTTGCCGGTTTCCGCCTCGGACCCGGTCAGATCGAGCAGGTCGTCCACAATCTGAAACGCCATGCCCAGCTCGGTCCCGAAGGCCGTCATGCACTCAACCACGTCGGCGGTCGTTCCCGAAACCGCCGCCCCCAACTCGCAGCAAAGGCCCGTGAGTGCCGCCGTCTTGCGCCGAATAATCTCATAGTATTCGGTTTCGGTCAGTTCGAGATTGCCGCGGTTATCAATCTGCATCAGTTCGCCTTCGCACACGATATTGGTCACGGCTGCCACGCGCCGCGACGCCCAGGTCGAACCCAGCGAACTGCAAAGATGGTAGGCATGGGAAATGAGATAATCGCCCAGCAGCACGGCGCCTTCGTTTCCGATCATCCGGTTGATCGTCACATTGCGCCGGCGGACGTCAGCCTCATCGAGCACATCATCGTGCACTAGCGTCGCCATGTGCACCATTTCGACGACAGCCGCGAGAACAAGATGATCGTGCTCGATCCGCCCCGTCGCTTCGCCCGACAACAGCAGGAGATTCGGCCGTAGCAGCTTGCCGCGATAGCGTCGAACCTGTTCCGTCAATCGATTGACGAACGGCAGATCAGACCGAATCTCGGCATCAAATAATTCAATGACTCGTTCAAGCGAATCGGAGACTGGGCTGGCTAAATCGATCGTCGATTTCATGACGCTCACCGCGACCGTGCTATCGTCGCCTTGCAGAATTGTAAGGAACCGCCCGATCGGCTCACAATGCAGCCCGCGTCGTTTCATTATTTTTGAAAGCGCGGAGGACAGTGCACGCGTATTCAGGTCAATTTCGCGGTCGTTGCATCCAGACTGGGCAGGAAGGTGCATGGCCCTCCGACGATTCCTCGGCTGATTATCGACCGTCGAATCGCGCGATCGGTATCACCGGTTTATCGACGCCATTCGCCGGATCCGCCGCCGGATTTTTCGTCGAGCCGGATCGGCCCGATGGTGATTCCGCGATCGACCGCTTTGCACATGTCATACACCGTCAGCGCTGCGACACTAACGGCCGTGAGTGCCTCCATCTCGACGCCCGTGCGCGCCTCGACCGTCACGGAGCCGACAATGCGAATCCGATCAGGAGGCTGAAGCTTGATTTCCACATCCACCCCATGAATCGGCAGCGGGTGGCACAACGGAATCAGACTGCTCGTGCGCTTGGCGGCCTGAATACCAGCGATTCGAGCGACCGCCGCGACGTCACCTTTAAGCATTTTGCCGTCCTGGATCAGACGCAGTGTGTCGGGCGAGACGCGAAGCTCCGCGGAAGCGACGGCCCGTCGCGCCGTCACGGCCTTCGCCGAGACATCAACCATTCGCGCCGCGCCGCGCGGACTGAGATGAGACAGACGGGAGCTGCTTTTCCTTTGAATCGGCCTGGCCACATTCAGTCTCCGCGGTACATGGTGGAACTCGACCACCGATCACCCGTGATCCCACACTACGAATTGAGCGAGCGACTGGAGGTCGACGCCGCGTGGCTTATTCGTAGAGCTTTTTGATCCTTGAGGTCGGATAATAGAAGCTGAGAATCTCGCGATAGGTCATGCCGCGAAGTGCCTTGGTCTCCATGCCGTATTGACATAGCCCGCATCCGTGGCCGAAGCCCTTACCATCGGAAAAAACGAAATACCCCGGGCCGTTCTCAATCGCAAAGCAGGTGGATTTCAGCGCACGTCCGCCGATGCACAGTCGAAAGTCCTCGCCGACGAGCGTTTCATTTTCACCGTTTGAACCATCCAGCTGGATCCGGACGATGCGGCCGTCCGATCCGACTTCCTTCGGTCGCAGCCGAACGATCCGGCCAATGCGCTTGACGCTCGGATAGCGAGCAACGATTCGCTTGGTGACTTCTTCGTGAGTGAGCTTGACTGGCTCCCAACGATACAGGCGAGACAGATAGCAGTCCGTGCAGATGATATTGCCGACAAGGGGTGGCACGCGCGGATCATTCGGCTTGAACTGCGAAATAGGCTGAGTGACGCCGCCGCAGGTGGATGAGTAGTAGGTGCAGAAAATCTGCTCCTTACCCCCCTCCTCATACACGCAGATCTCCCCGGTTGTCGCCGCGACGGCCGCATCTGATTTGGCCTCTTCGCCGCGAACGCCGATGTACATCTGGCTGCCTTCGTGATCGAGCACGTCCCAGTCGCGCGCTGGAGGCGTTCCGAGTTTCTGATACACGGCATAGGTTCTGGCTGCGACGCACTGGGCCTTGAATGCTTCCGGGTGAAAATGGCCGGGCAACTCGCCGCGCAGCACGCCGCGAAGATAGGATTCAAGTGCGACATGGTTCGTGAGCATCACGCGGCCGTCGTCAACGTGCAGCCGGAGGTTGCCGCGATAGGTATCGTCTCCGACGACAATCGCGGCGTCCCGTTTCGGCTTGATGAGCACATCAGTCGACGCAATGCGATCGCCGCCGAGCATGATGCCGCCTGGTGCCGCGCCGACGACGGCAGATGCCATCGGACCGTCATACGATTTCAGCAGTTGATTCGTACTTGTGGCGACGACGTCGAAGGGCGATGTGACGCGAAGCCGAATCGATGCGCCGGACTTCCCGTCGTTCAGACGCACGCGGATGGTGCGGTCGACCGCGACAGTGGGTGGCGATTCTTCCGGCTGCCCGGACGGGCCAAACCAGGAACGCCCCCCGTCGCGAATGCAGTAACAGCCCCAGAGAATCAGCGTGGCGCAGCCTGCCACAAACGCCGCCCGCCGGATTCCCGCCTTGCGCAGCACCGCGCGCTTAAAACGCCTCCATGCCTTTCGGGCTCGCCTGCGATCGGCCAACGCACAGCTCCTTCAACATGCGCGGGGCGGCGTTGCCGCAACATCCTCAATGGCCCGCTCGCCGTTCGTTGCCGGACACGCGGACGCGAATCGATCAACCTTCGCGAAGCGCCAGACCATATTCCGAAAGACACTTCTTGATTTCGTCGAGGGATGTCTGGCCGAAGTTCCGTGCCGACATCAATTCCGCCTCGGTCCGGCCGGCCAGATCGCCCAGCGTCGAGATACCCAATCCCTGGAGGCACTTTCGCGAACGGACCGACAATTGCAGCGAGGCGACGGGCTTGGTGTGCACTTCCGGATTAACCGGGCGGAGCGGCACTGCCATCGTGGCAACCGGCAACGCAGCGGACTTTCGCTCATGGGCCAGTTGGCCAAGGACGAGCCCCTTCTGGGCGAGCATCGCCTTGATCTCCTTCAGCGACGTTTCGCCGAAATTCTTGTACGACAGCAATTCAAGCTCCGTCGTGCGAAGTAGATCGCCGAGCGTGTGGATGTTCATCTTCTTCAGGCAGTTCCGGCTCCGAACAGACAGCTCGAAATCCGTGACGGGAATCTCGAGAACGGCGTTCCGCCGCTCCGAATCCTGCATCTGGAATTCGTCGATCATCATGTCGCCGGCCGCCATCACGTCCTTCAGATAAAGGCGAGCTCGCAAGTTCGAGGGATCAACCGCCAAAATCCGCTTGATGCAGTCAACAGCCTTCTCGTACTCAGCGTGATCCTCGTAAATGATCGCGAGATTCATCAGCGCGTGAAGATGAATGTAGGGCTGATCAGTGGCCCGAAGGTAAAGTTCACGCGCCCGCTCGTCGCTTCCATGCAGGTCGCAGAGGTATGCGAGATGGAAATTCGCATAGGCATGGCGCTCATCCAGCGCCAGAGCGCGCTCGAATTCGCTCATCGCACCATCCAGATCCCCCGTGGCATGCAGATAGCGGCCGCGCGTATAGTGCCACTGCGCCGACTCCCGACCGGCATCGGACGTTTGATCGAGAATCGCGCCGGCCTTCTCGACTTCATCCAACAGAATGTAGCTCTCGGCAACCTGGCAGCGGCATTCGAGCTTGTCCTCGGCGCGTTCCACGGCCGACTCGAACGCCGACAGGGCCTCCCGATGACGCCGTTGATCGCGAAATGCGATGCCCAGGTACTTGAACTTGTCGGAGCTATCCTCCGCCTTTAACAGCCACTGAATTGCACGGTCGCCGGCATTCAGCAGCAGATAGCACATGCCCAGCTTCAGCGCGGCGCGGCCTGTATCGACAGCCCCGGCGCGAGCATTCCGCTCCAGGTCGGAGACCAGCTCCTGAAATCGGTTCACCGACTCCTTGCCGGAGAAGGCAACGTCTTTCAGTGTTTCGTATGCGTTGGCGTCAAATCGTTCCTGCTCGAAAATTGTCGAAAGGTCGAGGGTCGTATCCATGATTCGAGGTAGTTCTCCAATCGATGAGGCTCACGGCGTTTCCGGTTGCGGCGCATGACGTGCCGTCGAACCGCGTCCGGCCCACTTCCAGGAATCCGCCGAAAATAATCGAACCAAGTATCATAAGCTCTGGTACCGAACTTGCAACCCCCGGGTTTTCCCCAAAAGGCAGCCATCGGAGCCGCAGCTATCGGGTGGCAAGCCACGGAAATCAACCGCGAAACCCGCGTATCCCCCGCTCCAAAAGGCCAATCACCGGTCAACTTTTTGAATCATTAGTCAATCTGACGAGCCCCTCGAGTACCCGACCCGCATCTCCGCTGTCGATCGCGGCCGCCGCCCGATTCGCCCCCTCCGCGAAATCCGGCGACAACCCGGCGACCACCAGCGCCGCAGCCGCGTTGAGCAGCGTATGATCGCGGGCAGCACCCCGAGCACCGGCAAAAATTGCACGGATCATCTCGGCGCTTTCCTCCGGGCTATCGATGCGCAGGAGCTTAATCGGCTGAACGGCGAGGCCTGCTGCCTCGGGGTCCATCGTTCGGATCCTGATTTGACCGTCCTGTAGCTCCGCGAATCTGCTCGGACCGGTGATGGTGAAATCACATAGGCCGTCGTCACCGTTGACCACCATCGCGCGAACCGCCCCGAGCCGCCGCAGTGCGTCGGCCATCAGCGGTACCAGATGTAGCCGTGGGACTCCGATGATCTGTCGGCGAACAGCGGCGGGGTTGGCCAATGGGCCAAGTAGATTAAAAAACGTCGGCGTTCCGATTTTTCGCCGGATCGGCGCAACCCGCCCCATAGCCGGATGCAGCTTGGCCGCGAATAGAAAGCCGATGCCGAGTTCATCCAGACAGCGTGACACGACGGAGGGCGGGACGTCGATCTGAACGCCAAGCGCAATCAGCACCTCGGCCGAGCCACTCCGGCGAGAGTTGGTTCGATTGCCGTGCTTGGCGACCCGCGCGCCGGCCGCAGCCGCGACGATGCCCGCGGCCGTCGACACATTGAACGTGCTGATTCCATCTCCACCGGTACCGCAGGTGTCGATGGCGTCGGGGTGACGGCACTCCACGCGCGAAACGTGTTGTCGCATCGCTGACGCACCACCGACCAGTTCCTCGATCGACTCGCCTTTGGCGGCCATCGCTCGCAAGAACCGCTCGATTTCATCGTCGGTCGCGCCGCCGGCCATGATCGCTCCCACAGCAGTGGCAGTCTGCGAAGCACTGAGACCACGACCGTGGACGACGAGAGATGTCAGTTGTTCGAAAGTGTCCGACATTGGATCACGCCGTCTCCCGCGGCCGTCAATTCGCGATTGCGCTCCATGCGGCAACCACCCTTCCAACTCTCTGACATTCTTGATGTTCAGGCAAGTTCACGCGTATTTACATTGACCGCGGCGAATCCCAGTTTGATAATAGGCACGTCGTTTATGATTGCGAATCTCGAGACTTCGTTGCATGGCCTCACCGGCTGAATCTTCGCCGGATCCGCCGAATGGAGCGCGAGATGGCGACTCCAATTCTTATCGACACCGACATGGTTGCCGACAGCGCCGCGGCCCTCGCGCTGGCTGTCGCCTCCCAGGCTGTTGAGGTGCGCGCCATCGTCGGAACAGCCGGAAGCGTCTCTCTCAACCAGGCGATGTCCAACATCGGTCGTGTCCTCGACGCACTCAAGCCGCCTCAATCGCCGATAATTGGCCTGGGGTTGGAGCAATCCGGACCCGATCTGAAGGACCGGCGACATCTGTTCGGCGCAGACGGTCTCGGCGGCCGTCCGCAGCCATCACCGACGTCGCAAACTCCCGAACACTTCGAGAGGGTGTACGAACGGGCCATTTCGGCCGCCCCGGGCGAACTGGTCATCGTCTGTCTCGGGCCGCCATCCAATCCGGCCGCCATCCTCGAAAGCACACCCGAGCTCCTGAGGAAAGTCCGACGAATTTTCCTCACGGGCGGCGCGGTTTGGTGTCGTGGCGATGTCAGCAATCATGTCGAGTTTAATTTTCATCGGGACCCGAAAGCCGCGGCACGCATTCTCGGTTCGCGCTTGCCGGTGTCCGTCGTGCCGCTCGATGTCACCAGCCTCGTCTGCCTGGATCAGTCGCACCTGGCACACCTCGCCGCCTGTGGCTACCGCACCGGCGAAGTCCCGGCCGCAATGCTCGAACACGCGCTCGAGTATGACGGCGAGCCGACTTACGGAAAGATTCATGTCGCTCCGGTTGTCACGCTCGGCAGCCTCATCTGGCCGGAACTGTTCATGAAAACACGCGCGCGACTGCAGGTCACCACCGATGGGCCGGAGGCCGGCCGCGTCAAACCCGCCATCGGCGGCGATAAAGCCGAGCAGGTCGATCTACTCACGGCGGTCAACGCGGCGGATTTGCTTGAAAACGTGCTCGAATCCATCTGCCACGAAGCATTCGTCGTCTGACCATCCTGTCGCGGGGTTTGGCGTTCCTCGCTTCGCATCACTAAACTTCTTAAGTGCTTTCGGGATCGATCGAGCAATTGCGCCGAGGATCAGTTCAACCGAAGGCAGAGGACGCCGCGTGAAACGATACACCCTCGACATCGTCGGAATGACCTGCGACCACTGTGTGACCATCGTTCGGAATGCCCTGGTTCAGGCCGGCGCAGCACAATGCGACATCACTCTCAGTGCCGGCCGGGCAGCCGTCGCGATTGAAGAATCCGCCACGACGATCGCCCGCCTCGTTGCCGCCGTTACGGCCGCCGGGTACACCGTCACAGGATTTCGCACGGTGAAAGATGCTTCCGCCGGAAGCGCCCCGACAGGAGCCACCGCTTGAGCATCGCTGGGCAGGAGTGCCAGCTTCGTATCATCGGCATGACCTGCGGCGCGTGCGCCGCTCGCGTGGAATCCGCGCTCCGACGAGTTCCCGGCATCCAGAGCGCGGCGGTGAATCTGCTCGCCGAGACGGCGGTCGTCGGCCTTCCGACCGATCAAGCGGGCCAGCCCGGCTCCACCGGCCAGGCATCAGCGGATCGAAATGCCGTGCAAGCCGCGCTCATCGAATCGGTCCGCGCCGCCGGTTACGACGCGGAAGTCATCGCGGGCGGGCGACAACTGCTTGACCACATGGCCAAAGGTGGCGACTCGCGGGAAACAATCCGGCGCCAGCGACAGGGAATGATCCAGGCCGTCGGACTCGCCCTGCCTGTCATGTTCCTCGACCACGGCATGCACTGGCTCTGGGGGCATTCTTTCGACAAGCAGATCACCGCCCGGTACATGCAGCTCATCCTGCTTGTCATGATGGCCCTGAGTCCGGGGGCCGCTCCCATCCTCGTCGGGGGCCTGCGCGCCGCGATCCACAGAGTCGGCAACATGGATTTGCTGGTGACATTGGGTGTGTGCGCGGCACTCTTGAGCAGCCTTTACGGAATCTTCATCGCCCACGATTCAGCCTTCATTCACATCGATGCGGCCGCGATGATTCTCTCACTCGTCTGTGTCGGAAGGTACCTCGAAGCCCGGGCCAAGGCCCGAACGGCGGACGCCCTTGCAGCCATCGCCCGGCGAGCGCCCCGCACCGCGCTGGTCCGGCGCGAAGGACAGTGGGTGGCCACGCCGGTCGAGAAGATCAGCACCGGCGACGAAATCAACGTACCGCCGACCGAACCGATTCCCGTCGACGGTGAAGTGATTGAGGGGGGGGCCGCCGTGGACGAGAGTCTCATGACCGGCGAGCCGATGCCTGTTCGCCGCGGACCGGGCGACCGGATTCTTGGCGGCTCGCAAGTGGTCGAGGGGCAGATCGTCGTTCGAGCGACGACGACCGGAGCACGATCGGCGCTCGGCAGAATCGTCGAACTGGTCCAGCAATCGCAGGCCAGTCGAACCGACTCGCAACGGCTGGCGGACCAGGTCGCAGGCGTGTTCGTACCCATCGTGGTCGCAGTCGCTGTTGCGACATTCGCCGGTTGGCTGTTCTTCGCCGGCGCCGCGCGCGCTGCCGATGCGGCTCAGGCAACAGCCGCGGTTCTGGTCGTGGCATGTCCTTGCGCCCTTGGACTGGCCACGCCGACGGTGGTGGCGGTCGCGACCGGCTTCGCAGCCCTTCGCGGCATCCTCGTTCGCGATGCCGCCACGCTCGAACGCGCTGGCGCGATCGAGCGCGTCATCTGGGACAAAACCGGAACGCTCACATCCGGCAGGCCGCATGTCGTTCACATGGCGCCGAAGGCCCCGATGAACGAATCACAATTGCTCCAATTGGCAGCCGGGGCCGAGCAATTCTCCTCCCATCCGCTGGCCAGCGCGATCGTCGCCGAAGCCCTGCGACGCGGACTGTCGCTCCCTGAGCCCGAGAAGTTCAACGTGATGCCCGGCCGAGGCGTTTCTGCGACAATCGACGGCCGCGAAATCCTTATTGGTAAAGGCGGAAATGATCGCGCCCACCAACTTCCGAGCACAAGCGATGCCGTCTCGGTTGTCGGCATCTGGGCGGATAAGGCACCGGTGGGGACAATCGAACTTCGCGATTCCATTCGCCCCTCCGCCCGAGCGGCGATCGAACGCCTTAAACGTCTTGGCATTCGGAGCGAGATGCTCACCGGCGATCGGCTGGCCGCCGCGCAGCACGTCGCCCGCGAACTGGGGATCGATGAAGTCGACCTCACGGCCGAGGTTACACCCGAAGGCAAAATCGAGCGCATCCGTGCGGCCAGGCAGAATGGCGACAAGGTCGCAATGGTTGGCGACGGGATCAATGATGCCGCGGCGCTCGCATCGGCCGATGTCGGGATCGCGTTTGCCGCAGGCGCTCAGACCGCATGCGACGCGGCGGGGATTCAGCTCGTCGGGTCCACCCCACAGCTCGTTGCCGATGCGGTGCAACTGGCCCGTGCCGCGCGACGAATCATCCGGCAGAATCTGGTCTGGGCATTCGCGTACAATGTCCTGATGATCCCGCTCGCGGCAGCCGGAAGGCTTTCACCGATGCTTGCCGCCGCCTCGATGATGGTCAGTTCGTTGACCGTGGTACTGAACGCCCTTCGGCTGCAGCGGCTTCGACTTGACTGATTGGCTGAAGACAACCAGAACCTGGCAGGTATGACACCCACAATCTTTCACGGCGTGGCCTCCATCGATCCCGTGTTTCGCGGCGCGGTGCTCGCGGTCGGTAATTTCGATGGGGTGCATCTGGGCCATCAACGCATTCTTCGCACCGCCCGCGCGCTGGCCCATGTCTCCAGTGCTGCGGTCATTGCCATGACGTTCGAGCCACACCCGGTCGAACTGCTCAGACCGGAGCAGGCCCCCAGGCGGCTATCGCCGTGGCACGAGAAAGCGCGCCAACTCGCAGCCGCCGGCGCCGATGCGGTCGTGCGCCTTGAAACGGATTGGCCGCTGCTGTCGCTCGAAGCCGAAGAATTCGTCCGGGAGATCCTCATCAAGCAGATTCATCCATCATACATCGTCGAGGGACCGGACTTCGGCTTTGGCCGCGGCAGAAAAGGCAACGTGGAAACGCTCCGACAGCTATCACCCAGAGGCGGATTTCAGGTCCACGTTGTCGAGCCATTCCAGATTCACATCGACGGCGACGACACCCCATGTCTCGTATCGAGCACCCTGATTCGCAAGCTGCTCTGTGCGGGAGATATCCCGCGCGCAACGGCGTGCCTCGGCCGGCCTTACACCCTCATCGGCACGATCATCCGAGGCGCCGGCGAAGGAAAATCGCTCGGTTTCCCAACCATCAATATCGACTTCGGCGAACAACTCGTCCCGCGCGAAGGCGTCTACGCCGGCACGGCTGAAATTGACGGACACGGAAAACCCGCCGCGATCAGCATCGGATACCGCCCCACGCTCGGCGGCGGAGGCACGCTGGCGGTCGAAGCGTTCATCCTCGATGATGCACGCGACACCTACGGCCGCACGGCGCGGCTGGATTTGACCGCGTTCATCCGTGAGCAGCGCCGATTTGAGAGCCGCGAGGCGCTCTCGGCCCAGATAGCGCGCGACGTCGCGGAAGTCAGGCGACTGGCAGAACCGCGGTCGTGAACCGCACCGGTTTTCTCGCAGCCGCCACCGGCGTGTGAAGCGCGGCCGATTCGCCGCCAGGTACAGTCGAATGCACGAAGCCACCAAATAAACGAGCCAAGATGTCAATCGATACGCAGCCCCGATCCATCGACGCCGCCGCGGCAGCAGACCGCCTCATCGGCGCATCCGAGATCATCATCACCACACACGCGCGCGCCGACGGAGACGCCATCGGCTCGGCCCTCGGAGCAGCCCGCGCCCTTCGGCTCGCGGGGAGAAACGCGCGGGCATATTTTCATGAACCGGTCCCGCCGCGATATTCCGATCTGCCTGATGCCCACACCGCGCTTGTCTGGCCCACAGGGGACCCGGAAGCCTTGCGTGCCGCATTCCAATCGGCCGACCTGCTGCTGATCGTCGATACCTGCGCGGCAGGCCAGCTCGACGGCATCGTGCCGGTTCTCGCCGAATCGTCTGTCCGGAAGCTCGCGATCGACCACCATGTGACTCGTGATCCGATCGTGGACGAAATCCTTGTGGACACGTCAGCCGGCGCCTGCACCCAGTTGATCGCCCGCGTCTGCGACGCCGCCGGTTGGCGCATCGATCCCGAGCTGGCGACACTCCTCTTTGCCGGACTTGCAACCGACACCGGCTGGTTCCGTCACTCAAACGCCGATGCCGTCGTCTTCGCGACGGCCGCCCGCCTCATCGAGGCCGGCGCCCGCGCCGATGTCCAGTATGAGCGACTCTATCTCACCGAGCCGCTCGCACGCGTTCGACTCATGGGCGCAGTCATGTCATCGTTCGAACTGCGCGCCCACGGCCGCCTCGCCGTCATTCGTGTCACACGGGAAATGCTCAGCCGCTGCGAGGCAAGCTCCGGCATGACCGAGGAAGTCATCAACGAAACGCATCGAACCGGATCAGTTATCGCAAGCGTCATGTTCGTCGAGCCGGAGACGCCGGACGAACCGGTAAGGGTCAGCTTCCGCGCCAAGCGCGATATAAATGTCGCGAAGGTGGCACAGAGATTCGGCGGCGGCGGACACGCATGCGCCGCCGGGGCAAAACTGCGAGAAACCTTCGACAACGCAGTCCGCCGCGTGGTCGAAGCGCTTGAGCACGAGCTTTCGAGTTCTTGACCCCGCCACCAACTCACGAGATGCTGATGCCACACCCATGAACCGGACGCCGACACACATTCCGATGAAAGGAAGGCTCGCCGAGCTACCAGCCGCCCTGAAACTGCTGCTCTCGATTTTTCTCGCCATCGTCGGCGGCGGCTACATCGTCGCGGTAGCCAATATCTACTATTCGCACGCCATGGCAGACGGCCGGCCCGGACTTTCCATGGATGACATTCGAGCGGTCTATTCCGGCATCGAGCTTTCTCGAACCACAGCGGATGCCGTGCCGTCCCGCATGCTCACGATGCTCCGCGGCGCGATGAGGCAATATGTCGAAGACGACGCGGATTTCGACACGCTCGAATCCTGGCTCAAAGCCGGCGGGACGCCCGACGGGCTCGAACAGGGCGAACCGGGCAAAACACCCAACCGCGCGATCATTCGAAACTGCCTCCGATGCCATGCCCGGAGTTCCGGCGAAGAAATCGCCGCACGGGCGCCATTCGGAACCGATGAGCTCACGGTCGACTGGGACATGATGAAGCCGCTACTGGCATCCGTCGAATCACAGACCGTCGAGCGCGCGCGGCTCGCCCCGCAATACAACCTGCCGCGTCTGATTCTCGTCAGCCATGTGCATATGCTCTCCATTCCCATGTTCACGCTTATCGTGGGACTGGCATTCTCAATGACCCGGTTTCCGAATCGTGCGGCCGCCTGGCTGATTCCGATGCCGATGTGCGCCCTCGTCCTGGATTTTGCCGGCTGGTGGCTTTCCCGATTAGGCGATCCCTTTGTCTTCCTCATCGCCGCCGGTGGTGGCTTGTTTGGTCTGGCGTTCGGCATTCAGATCGTCGTGACGCTTTTCGACCTCTGGTGGCCGATTCGACGTATAATGGAAACGCGGTCTTAGCGCGCGGGTGAGACAGAGGTGTCGCTCGCCGAATACCGCGCCCGATTCGGCCGCATGGTGCCTCGGACACAACATCAAAGTATGCCCCGCGCGACAACGCAGCGCGGGACGCGAGCGCAATCGTATGACCTCGACCATCACAAAAGAGCACGGACCGCTACTCGAACGACTTCAGTCACTCCGTGCCAACATCGAGTCCGTCTTCATCGGGAAGGAGGAAGCCGTCACGCAGATCCTCGTAGGCCTCTTTGCCCGCGGTCACGTGCTCATCGAGGATGTCCCCGGCGTCGGCAAGACCGTGCTCGCCAAGGCCGTCGCCCGCAGCATTGATTGCACGTTTTCGCGCGTCCAGATGACACCGGACCTGCTGCCGTCCGACATCCTCGGCGTGAGCGTGTATCACGAAGGATCTGGCGCATTTGTCTTCAAACATGGGCCGATCTTCGCCAATATCGTGCTGGCGGACGAAATCAATCGCACCACGCCGCGTTCCCAATCCGCCTTGCTCGAAGTCATGGACGAGGCACAGGTCAGCGTAGAGGGAAAGCCCGTGGCGCTCGAACGCCCCTTCATGGTCATTGCCACTCAGAATCCATTCGAGTTCGAGGGCACTTACTTCCTGCCGGAGAATCAGCTGGATCGCTTCATCTTGAGAATCCGCATCGGCTACCCCTCCCGCGAGGATGAACGCCAGATTCTGCGCGAACAGCCCGACCGCACCGCTCTCGAATCTCTTGAACCCGTAATGGGCGGCGCGGATGTCCTGGCCGTGCAGTCGCTCGTCGACCAGGTTCGCATCGACGACGCGCTCATGGACTATCTGCAGGACATCGTCGAAGCAACCCGGCGACACGATGCGATCGAAGTCGGCGTTTCGCCGCGCGGCGCGCTTTCGCTTCTTCGCGCGGCAAGGGCGTCCGCTTTGCTGCACCGGCGCGAATATGCCGTACCTGACGATTTCAAGCTGCTCGCTCGACCCGTTTTCGCCCATCGCATCGTGACCAAGTCCTATCTGCGCGAAGGGCACTCCGCGTCGGCCGACCAGATTCTCATGGAGATTCTGGAGAGCATCCCCGCTCCGAGCTGATTCGATTTCGCCCCGTCACCCCGGCCGCCGTGCGGGCCGGTCCGATCAGGTCGCGAATTTCGCCAGCAACCGGTCAATTCCGTTATCAGCCAGATAACGCACGCGAAGCCGCGCCGCCTTCGAACCGAGCTCCGGCAAGCGCCCGGCGCTGCGATCGATGATGCTGATGGCCCGTTGGACATCCGCCACGCCGAACAAGCCTCGTCCACTGGCCGCGGCGTTGCACCGCGCCAACCATCCGGCCGCCGCAACACTCAACAACAGAGCGATCAGTCCGTCCACAATCGGCCAACCGTAGTAGCCGCGCCCGAAAACCGTGCGGGCCTGCAGCCGGGCGACCAGATAGCGCGTCAGCAAATCGGCCGATTCGTTCATGCCGACGACTTGTGACGTCGCCGCTGCCGCCTGCTCAGATTGCATGGACTCAACGCCGGAGAAAGCTGCGACGCCGTCAATGCCGCGAAGCGCCGGTGTCATCCCCGTACCGCGTGTCATGATTCCGGCACGACCAAGCTGATTCCACCGCAGCTTCATCGCAGGAAGAAAACCTGAAAACATCTGCCGAAAAGTGATGTACTCGCAATGAGAAAAAACTGTCTGTCTCAGAAGGCGCATGCTCCGAGAACTCGGCTCGCCCGGTGGCTCGTCCCACTGGTCAGCCGCCAATTCCTGTATCCCGCCGCCCAGCATCACAACAAGCTCCGCCAGGGACTCTTCGTCGAGCCGGCCGAGTCTGGCTTCGCCGAGCGTGACGGCCAGTCGACACAAGCCGAACAACCGCTTCCCCATCGGGATCGAGGCGCGCTGAATCCATCGCTCAATCTGCGAGGAGAAGTCGTCGGCCGTCCGCGCCGAAACGCGCACACTGTGTGCCACTTCCACGGCATCACTGCCCGATGGCGCGGTGATGGCTCTGGAATTGAGCAACGCCTCGGCAACGAGCTTGACGTCGCTCTTGTGGGCTGCCAGCGCCAAACCCGAATTCGCCGCGACGGTCGGACAATCGTACCGCAGACCGACATGGAGCCTTTGCGGCCCGGCTTCAATTGTGAAAGGATACAACCGGCAGGCCAGCGGCTTCTGCGCCGCGCCGAATTCCGCATGGATGCGGCAGCGCCCGTCTTCGGCCAGAAACACGCATCCGCCCTCGGCCGCATGATTCAATACGAATGATCGCCCCTGCTGAACGTAGGGCGCCACCGGAAGCCTGCCGCCCCACTTCTGTGCGTCGATTCGCTCCCGATCGTCACGCGTTAGATGAACGACCAGTTCCCGGCAGCAGCGCGTGCAACCGCGGCATTCGAAATGCTGCTTCGGAATATCAGGCCAGATTATCGGCAGGTTCATGCCGGGAATGATAGCGTAAGCCCGATTGAAAAAGCACCGCCCGCGGCAGAACTTCCACCACGGCGCTAGTGCGACGACGGCGATGCACCAATCTGTATCGTCTGATGACGCACGGTCAGTTGCCGGTAGAGGCGAACGAATTCGCTCACCATGCGCGACACGGAATACAGCCTCGCCGCCGCCTCACGGGCATTCGCTGCCAGACGTCGAGCCTCGTCCCGTCGATGACACAGTCGTCGAATCGCGGCGGCAAGCTCGGTCTCGTCGGCGTTGGGAATCAGTATCGCGTTCTCCTGATGAACCAAGCCGTCACAGTAAACGCCCTGCGCCGCGATGATCGCGAGACCGGCTGCCATCGCATGGATCGGTTCCTCGCGAAAAGTGCCGATCGCTCGAGGCACGCAAAAAATGTCGGCCGCATCCAGCGCGGCATGCAAATGATCGAGCCGACCCGTGAACGTGACGTGTTCAACCATCTTGAGCGAAATCACAAGATGGCGAAGCGCCAGCTCGGCGGGACCCTTGCCCGAAATAATGACGAGAACCCGATCGCCCTCCTGAATAACCCGGGCGGCCGCACGAATCAGGACATCCGCGCCGCAGTCCAGCGTCAGCGCGCCTGCGAACACAATCGACGGCACATGGTCCGCGGTCTGAAACGCCGCGATTGCCGGATCGATCGCCACACTCGGACGAATCAGCTCAACGCGTTTTGACACAAGCGGTGTTAACTGTATGACATCCCGCAAACCGGCGGCGGGCACAACAAGCGCACTCGCGCGGTCGAGAGACTGAATGATGCGCGGCTGATGACGAAACGCCGACGAGGCAACATTCGACACAAATTCCGATCCCAGTCCCGATGCAATGTCCTGCGCCAGCGGTGCCGCCGTGATCGAGAGGGAGTGGACGACGATCGCGCTGCCGGCCGCACTGCCTTTCGCGGCCAGATGTTCGCGAATCTCACGAGTGACACGCGGCGATGTGAACCGGTCCAGCGGCCAACGGCGCCGGCAGTAAGTGACGGCTGCCGAAGGCCCGGCCACAAGTGATTCAGCCCGCGAACAATCGGGCAGCACGAGGATCGCATCGACCGACTCATCAAGCAGGCCGATCTGGAGGTAGCGAATGGCTGCGGGAAACCGATCAATGACCTCGTCATCGGCGATGAGGCAAAGCGTCAGGCGCGCTGATGTCCCTGAATTCTCGGACCCCACGGTTGATCGCTCCCGCCGATTGCCGATCTCCTACAGCCCGACGAACAAACCTGCCCGCGCCGACCTCCGCGAAACCGCCTTCGGCCCGGCTCACATTATACCGCTGATGACACCTTCATGCCGACATGGGCGGCCGTATGGCCACATGGCCACATCCGGCACCGCGCCGCACTCCGTCGGAATTGGCAGAGAACACCCAACGACCATTCGCAATCAGCCTGTATTGCGTGCGTTCTGCGGCAATCGACGCTATGCTGGGCAATCACTGCGGATAAGCCGCGAACCGACGGTTTCACACCCCATGCGGGATCGGACAACCATGCTCGACCAACTTTTTCGACATCAGGCGGAACTCAACCGGAGGATCGGATTCGATCCGGACAAACTACATGACAACTTCGACCCGAAGCTCGCCGGTGAATGGCTCAATAACTACATCATGGCGGCGGCCAACGAATTGGAGGAGCTTCGCGACTGCACCTACTGGAAGCACTGGTGCGCGGAAGCCAGGGACGGCCGGCGGTTCGAGTTACACGACCTGCAGAATGCCCGGGTCGAGGTGATTGACCTCCTGTTTTTCTGGATATCAATGGCCCAGTGCGTCGGCCTGAACGCCCGCGACGTGCTCGACCTCTATGAGCAGAAGCTCAAGATCAACCAGATGCGTCAGGACAATAACTACTCGATGGCCGGCAAGACCGAGGACGACAATAAGTCGATCACGCTGAAGCGAGATCAGTAACCCCGGCCGATCGGCCGCCGTCCTGAAACCGGACCGGCCGAAAATGCGCACCCATCGCACAATCGTCATCCCTCGCTTGTGAGTTGTCTTCGCGGAAACTACAATAGCGAGTCCTCGTTCGGATCGTCCCCGATATGGAATATCCGCGAGTCGGCCTGACAGCCTCCCCGCCGGCACGTCGGACGCAGGATGGCGGCCTATCGGCGCGGAATTCCGCGGCGGCAGGTTCCATTAAACGAAGAGCATAGAGGGTGTCCGACTGTCGGCGCCCGGAGAGGAGGTTTCTTCGGAGAATATATGGCCAGTACTGATGTCATCGAAGTCGAAGCAGACGTGATTCAAGCGCTACCCAACACCATGTTCCGGCTGGAGTTTGAGCACGAAGGCAAAAAACACCAGGTCCTTGGGCACATCTCGGGGCGACTGCGCAAGAACTTCATCCGCATACTGCCCGGCGACCGGGTACGCGTCGAACTCAGCCCCTACGACCTGACCCGCGGCCGAATCACTCGCCGGCTTTGACGCCCGACCCTATTCGAAGCTGATCATCCGCCACTTGCAGTCAAGCGCCCGCATCCCGTGGAAAAACGCTGAGGAAGATATCGATCCAGCGCGCCGGAACACTCACCGCATGAGGCGAGAGGTGACAGGCTATGAGCCGATTACGGATGGAGCAGTTCAGCCCGCAGCGGACTCAGAATCAGCAGCTAGTTTTTCGATGTGACGGATGAAGCCATCCAACATGATCTCCCAGCCCTGCAACGCTTCATCAAGCTCGTATCGAATCACGTCCGCCAGCGTCACATGATCGCGCGATTGAATCGCATCGCGAATGTCCCGCAATCGCTGATTCAGATCGCCGAGCCAGTCCAGTACATGCCGCCCGCCAAGCACCAGACGATCGAACTCAACTCCGACCAGCGCCCCGCCCCGGACAACCGCCTCGTGCATGTTCGACCACGCTTCCACGCACTGCGACAGGCCGCCCATCGCACCCGGCACATCGCCTGACGACAACCAGGCCGACACTTGCTTGATTGTGGAAAACGATTCGGCAAAAACCGCACGGGCCTGATTCAATGCCTCAATCACGGCGGAGTACGGCGAGCCGGAAATCAGCTCCACTTTTGAATAATTCGCATACGGCGCGGACAGGATCCCGCGAAGCCGCGATGGTTCCACTTCGGCCCCATTGCAGTAGATGCCGAGAATCAGTCGCCCGCTGCCGCTCAGGCGCGCCTTGGCAAGATCGATCGCATGACTGACGGTTGACCCGTCGGGCAACGCCGTGTCATTGATAAGGCATCCGTCGAGCAGCAGGGACATAGGTTTCCTTCGTCGAGTCGCGCCATGCGCCGGCAGGTCGCGCGCAGTTGGCCGTCGAATCTCAATTCAAGTCAACATTCGCCGCGCGGATATATTCCCGAGCCACTCCGGCCCGCAGTCCGGCAATCAGGCCGCAACGGCTCGAAGCAGCCAGATGATCGCAAGTGTGCAGACCGTCGTGATACACGCCGACGTCAGCATCAGTTCCCACCGAAACCGAGGCGCGCTTTTTTCACGAACGCCGTTGCCGAACGGGTCTTTCGGCATCCAGGTCAATTTCGCGGGCACAAGGCTTCCGCTGCCGATGCGCTTCGGTAAGCCGCCCTTCGAACCCGCCAGACGGGCAATGTCGCCACGAGGAGGCAATTCGGGCATCGGCCGCGCCACCGACACCGACGCCGAAGCCGGCGACGATATCGACTTGCCATCGGCTTGATCCATGGACCCGATACTGATCACTGGCTCCGCCGGCACCGCCACCGATGCCGCGCCTCGCGTGCGCGATCGGATTGTCGTCCGGCTTGAGCCGTCGGCGTATCGGCCGAACCGGGGCGGCAGCCGCAAATCAAGCATCGCCATCCGCGCGGAACGGCCTTCGGACACAATGATGTCCGACGAATCTCCTTCGCCACACTCAAGACGGTTCGAGCTGACGCTTGTTGAGTCGTTTGTGGTCAAGCGATCTGTCCGATTCAAGTTGGTCTCCGATGCGGCCAGGCCGCGCTCGTGTGTCTCGTCATGAGGGATTTCGATCGGCGACGACTGCGAATCAGTCGTTCGTACCCGCGCGTCCATTTCACACTCGGGCGGTCGCCCCAGAGGAACCGTCGGCGGGCTTATACTGGCCCGACAAGTACCACGCACTCCGTCAATCGGGCGTTGCTCGCCTTCCGGGCACCTCACCGGTTCCGCCCGGATCAACCCGACTGCTCCATCCGGCATCGGCCCGACATGACGCGGATGCCCAGGTGAATGCCCACCTGGCGACGAAACCGCCTCCGGGCATGAATCCGAGCAATTCACGCGCTCAAACGAAGTCGGGCGGTTCATGTCGGCCTCCTGCAAGCAGGACGTCAACGCCCGCGCCGGTGCGGGCGCTTAATGAATTATCGGCCGATGCGCAGACCAGACTTTATCGGAACTTGCCTATTTAAGATCATTATAGGCCAATGGTTAAATCTAAAATCGGATTTTGATACCACCTTGAGGAATCGAGGCTCCGCCATCTTCATCACTCATAAGTTGCGTTTGATCGACCGAATTAGACCTCTGGCGAGCGCAAATTCATCTCGAGTGGAAACGCCAAAAACGACGGAAACAAGGTTCTCGGCATGGATAGACGAGTCGGCGTTTCAATCCTCGGCTGCGGAGTGGTCGGCTCTGCCACGGCCGAAATGCTTCTGAGCGAGCGGAACGAACTGGCAGATCGAGTCGGGGTCGATCTTGAGGTTCGCTCCATTCTCGTTCGCAATCCTGATTTGAACCGCCCCGGCCTGATTCCGACCGAATTGTTCACCACGGAATTCAAGCATTCCCTTCACGATCCCGAAACCCAAATCATCGTCGAACTCATCGGCGGCGTGACGGCCGCGCGAGAGTTCACGCTCGCGGCGCTTCGCGCGGGAAAGGACGTCGTGACGGCGAACAAGGCCTTGCTCGCTTTGCACGGAGCAGAGGTCTTCGCCGCGGCACGCGCGTCCGGTCGCTGCATCGCATTCGAGGCGGCGGTCGGCGGCGGCATTCCACTGATCGAATCGATCCGCCGCGGACTTGCGGCCAATCAGATCGACGCGATCTATGGCATTCTCAACGGCACATCCAACTACATACTGACTCGCATGGGCGACGGAAAGGTGGCGTACGCGGATGCCCTTGCCGAAGCACAGAAGCTTGGTTTTGCGGAGGCCGACCCGAGCCTCGATGTCGAGGGGATCGACTCGGCCCACAAGCTCTGCGTGCTCGCATCCGTGGCAATGCGCGAGGCCTGCGACTTCAGCCAGATCACGCATCACGGCATCACGGATATCGAGGTGACGGATCTCGTGGCCGGCGAAGCACTGGGATATGTATGCCGCCTGCTCGCCATGGCCCGGCGTCACGACGCTGGCGTCACACTTTGCGTGCGGCCGATGTTCGTGCCCACGTCGCATCCGCTCGCGGGTGTTCGCGGTCCGTTCAACGCCGTCAGCATTTACGGTGACGCCGCGGGTCATGTGATGTTCTACGGCCGCGGCGCGGGTGGCAGACCAACCGCCAGCGCAGTAATTTCGGATATCGTCGAAGTCGCCTGCGGAAACACGGCACGCGTGTTTGAATCACGCAAAGACCTGCCCGATCGAACGCCGGCCGCACGGCATGCCGGCGGGGAAGACCGTGTCTCGGCGTTTTACCTTCGCGTCGGACTTCAGGACAAGCCCGGCGGCATGGCGGCGGTCGCCCAGTCCCTCGGCGATCAAGGTGTCAGCATTGCGTCACTCGTTCAGCATCAGCCGCACGAAACACACACCTCCGACGCGGTACCCGTTGTCGTCGTGACCCATCCGGCGAAAGAGCAAAGCGTCCGCGCCGCAATCCGAACCATGTCAAATGTGGACTATGTCGTCGGTCGAGTCGTCTGCATTCCGATTCTGGATGACGACGCCGCATCAGCGTAACGTTCGCGCTCAATCCGCGTGCTCTTCTTGGGTTCGCATGTGGATTGATCCACGCGGCCAAGCCCCGTCGTCCCGCATCACACCGGCGAATACAGCGGCGGTCGCAACTGCGGCGGTCTCGATCCGCAGAATGGATGGCGCCAGGCGCACACCAATCGCCCCCAGCGAAGCCAGCTCTGCGGATTCGGCCTCCGTGAAGCCACCCTCGGGCCCGATATAAACCATCACCTGAACCCGCGCGGCATGAGCCTCGCCGGCGCGAAGCCCCTCCAGCCGATCAACGAATGACTCCGCCGCAGGCGACGGATCGCCGAGTAAGAGCAGCCAACGTGAATCGGCCGCCTCGCCGATCGGCATCGGTCCGTCCACCGCCATTACGCGTGATAGACCGGCCTGTTTTGCGGCTTCGATCGCTTTGCGGCGCCAACGTTCGAGTTTGCCCGCGCCCGGAGTGACGGCTCCGCGCTCGGTGACGATGAGCCGGATCGCGGCAACACCAAGCTCAGCACATTTCTCAATCATCCAATCCGCACGTTCGCCCTTGGGCGCGGCAACCGCAAGAGTCAGCCCCGCCCATCCATCGTCCGCGAGACGGATCGGACCCGTCGGGCGCACAATGAGCCGTCCGCGATCCACCCGCTCGATTCGCCCGTCAACTTCAGCGCCGGTGCCGTCGAACACTACCACGGCATCGCCTGCCCGCATTCGCAGGACCCGCTCGGCGTGCGCAGCCTCACCCGCCTCGATCACGATCGAGTCATCGCCAAGCCGGGTAACCAGAAAGCGACGCGGACGCATGGCAATCCCTTAATCGCTCAAGACGACTGAAAATCGAAGCTGGATGGATGTCTCGCCGTGAAGAATTATAAAGGATGGCTTGTGCGCCAGAAATATCGTCAGCGACCGGCGCTCACTGCCGCGGCCTTCACGCGCGCCAGAAGCGCCTGCAACGCCATTCTCGACTCAACCGCCTGGAAACCGAAAAGCCGCATAAGCGACCGAGTAGCATCGGCTTCGCCCGCCTCACCGACCGTCAGCCAGAACTTTCCAAGCTGGGCCGGCACGGTCGGATCAGACTTGAGCGTGCGCGAGAAGAATCGCGTCGCGGTCGTGACACGATCCAGCGGCATGGCGAGCATGCGCGACAACTCCTGGGCGGCCTCCTCCAGCCGCGACTTTCGAACGAGTTCGACGAAGCGCGTGAAGATGCCGAAGGCCGCGGGGTCGCTTTGCGATTCCGAAGCCGGGACGGGCGGCACGGCGTACTCACCATTCGGAGGAGTGGCGAACTCGGCAAGGCCCGAAATCGCGCGATCGATCTCGCCGAGATTCCGGATCATCTCCGCCAGATCGGCCTGAGAGACGAGCGGATTGTTCGTGCGACTGGTGCCATTGAGGAGCTTTTCGCGATTCTCAACGATCACGCGTGCCATGCGATCAAGCAGGCGGCGGCGAAGAATCAGCAGAACTTCCAGCGCTTCATCTTGACGATTCACGAACATCCAGCTCCTGAGACAGTTCAGCCCCTCTGAGATATCGAAGGATCGGTCGCCCCGCTTCACGTCGAAATGGGCCGCCGACCGAAATCGGCCGTCCGATAAGCGGCGGCGCTCCCTTATTGTTTCGACCTGACTCGAACTGGCTCCTTCGTCGGCTCTATTCGAGCCGACACATCCTGCGCCGCCATCGTCCTTGAAGGCTTCGTTTGGAAATCCCCCATCCATGGCGATTGGGTTGTTACGAACACGGGCATGGCATGGTGCGTCCCATCCCGCGCGATTTCAACGACCCGGCGGATTCTATTCCGATTCTTTACGAATTGCGAACAATGCACCCCCCAGCGCCGACCAAATTGAGCCGAATCACGACTGTTACAGCACTTACATTCTCCGCACCAGCTAGCGCAAGGCAGCTTTCCCGAACGCGCGCCGCAACATAGCGATCTGCCCGGCATGAAACGTCTCGTGCATGGCCGCCATCGAAATCGCGCCGGCCTTGCTCGAAAACATCGGATGCGGCTCCGTGCCGGCGGGAGATTCGAGATCGGCCGCACTGAAATTCCGCACCATGTCGATTACCTCCCGCTGAGTGCGAACGAACAGAGATCGGATCTCGGAAATGGGCGGATATTTGGTGGAATCCGCAACCGGCGTTGAGCCGCGGCCAAACATCAATCGCGTGCCCTCGGGCAGCACCTCGTCCAACGGCCGACCAGCGCAACGATGATGCACCAGCCCGATTTGTGATGCTGCAAGATGACCGATCTGCCAGGCAATGTGGCCGGTCGGCGAGCAGGGCATCTCAAACCAGCGAGACTCTTCAATGTCAGCCAGCAGACTCTCCGTCCACTTTCTACCCATTACCAGGCGTTCAACCAGCAAATCCGTGATCGTCATGGTGCAATTCCCAAAGTGGGCTCGCCGCCGCGGAAACGCGCGCAGGCAGATCAAGCCGACTCGAACTCGCCATCGCCAAGGATTCTACTACAATCCGAACATGAGTGTGGAAACCGTTTTAGTCGGCCTGCTGGTGCTCGCGGCCGCCGCATATCTCGTGCGCTCGATCATACAGGCCGCACGCACCAGCAACGGGAGCTGCGGCGGCGGGTGCCGGTGTTCCGAAGCCTCGAAGGCGGCATCAGACCGGTTGGGTCGAATGCACGAATTGATACAGCTCGGCACGAATACACCAAACGCGGCCGAATCGCCTGACTCCCCCGCATCGATTCGACATCGCGTCCCGGTGAAGCGAGGTGACGAAAATGACGGCCGGTGATCCAGCGCATTTTCTTCAAGGCAGGACCGCCATCGTCACCGGCGCCGGTCGCGGCATCGGTCGAGCCATTGCCAAAAGACTGGCCGTCAGCGGCGTTAACGTCGTGATCACGTCGCGGACGGCGGATCAACTGGCGGAAACGCAGATGCTCATCGAGCGCGGCGGCGGACGC
This sequence comes from Phycisphaerae bacterium, assembly GCA_019636475.1. Taxonomy (NCBI): domain Bacteria; kingdom Pseudomonadati; phylum Planctomycetota; class Phycisphaerae; species Phycisphaerae bacterium. The sequence goes on along the minus strand of JAHBXN010000006.1, from coordinate 225,701 downwards.
GTTTTCGCGCAAACAGCGGACGTCACCAACGCACAGGACGTCGAACGGCTCGTCGAACGAACGCTTGAACTGTTCGGGCCCGTGGATTTCCTGGTAAACAATGCAGGAGCCGCACCCCTCGCGCCCATCGAAGAGATGGAGCCCGCGATGTTCGAGCATATCCTGGCTTCAAACGTTCGATCAGTGTACCTCTGTTCGCGGGCAGTCTGGCCCATCATGCGAGAGAGCGGTGGCGGGACGATCGTGAATATCGCCTCTATTGCGGCCTTCGATCCGTTTCCGGGCTTTGCGGCGTACGGCGCCGCCAAGGCGTTCGTGGTTGCTTACACCCGCGGACTTGCGTCCGAAGGGGCTGAGCACGGAATACGTGTTTTTGCCGTTGCTCCCGGCGCTGTCGAAACGGACATGCTGCGTGGAGCATTTCCGGACTTCCCCGGCGACAAGTTGCTGTACCCCGACGACATCGCGACGATGGTGGAAGCCATGCTCTCGCCGACATTCCGCCACAGCAGCGGCCAGACCGTGACGGTGAGCAAGTCTACATAGCGGCTTAGGAACGTCCGGCAATTATCATCGCAACCGACTGGAAATCGGTCATTGCGAACGTTACCCTTGATAAGGGATTCATGAAGCAAACCGTCTTAAGTTGGAGCATGGTTTTACTCGTCGGGCTGGCTTGTCCGAGCGCGTGCGCCTTGGGCGCGCAGGGCGAGAAGAAAAGCGAGCCGGCCAAAGCGTGCTGCTGTCAGCATGACTCATCGCCGGAAATGCCGGTCCCCGCATCTGATTCAACAGACTGTTCCTGTTTCTGCTCCGGCCACGGAGTGCAGGCGACCAAGCCGGATTCGTTTCCGTCCGGAGAACGCGCCGACGCCATCGGCCTGCCTTCCAGCGCCCCGATGCGGATTGCAGCGGGATGTCATATCTGTGCCACTCGATTATCCCGGGCGATTCATCCGCCGGGCGCGAACCGAAGTCTTCCACTTCTGATTTGATCTCCCATATTCCCGAAACGTGATTCCATCGGCGACCGCCGGTCGGTCGCATTGGAACTGTGCAAAGGCATGGTGCGGATTGCTTCATTCCCGTTGAGGCGAACCCGCCGCCATTTCAATCTGTCGCACAATCGCTTTGCTCGACAAGGAATTCCAGCATGCCGGAATCAATGCTCCATTTGCTATCGCCCGCGGACGATAGCGCGGGCTCGTTGACAACGCACATTCCACCGCCACGGTCGAAATGGATGATCCGCTTGGCGATCCCGATGTTCATTTTTCTTGTGGCGGTCGCGCTCCTGGCACACACCGCGAGGGACGCACTGTCGCCCCCGTTGAATGTCTGGGTCGTTCCGGTGGCGCCGGCGCCAATCGACGACGGATCGCTGCGCAATCAATCGGCGGCGTCGCGTGTCTCAACATCGGACGACTGGGGCCCGCTGTTGGTTCAAGCGCCGGGATGGATAGAGGCTTCACCGTACGCTGTCAGTGTTGCGGCACTTGCCGAAGGGGTCATCAAGGAGGTTATCGTTCTCGAAGGCGACCGAGTCCAGGCCGGCCAGTTGATTGCACGAATGGTTGACGAAGATGCCCGATTGGCGGTTCGCAAGGCGGAGGCGGAACTCGCGTCGCTGCGCGCGGAAGCGGCGAGATCCGAATTCGACGCTCAGGCCGCCGAAGCGCGTGCGGCCGAACAGCGAGATCAACTCGACCGGGTTCGGATGCTCTCTGCGACTGGCGGCATTGCGGCCGGGGAGATCGCACAGTTGGAGTTTCGAACGCTCGCGGCGGAGAAAGAACTCGGAGCGGCCCGAGCGGCCGTCAAGGTTCAGGAGTCGGCGGTGATTCGGCAACTGATTGTGCTGGATGAACTTCAGCTTCAGCTATCACGAATGGAGATTCGCGCGCCGATCGACGGTGTCGTCCTGTCACGAACGATCGAACCCGGGACGCGCATTACGCTCGGGTCGCGTGGCCGGGACGAGAGCGCCGCGACGTCGGAACACTCCGCCGGCACGGTGGCGCGCCTTTACGATCCGGCTTCATTACAGGTTCGAGCCGAAATTCCAATTGCCGATGCCGCCAAGGTCCGCATCGGTGACCGCGCCCAGATTACGACGGAAGCCCTGCCGGACAAGAAATTACGCGGGACGGTGACACGCATATTGCACGAAGCAAACATTCAGCGAAACACCGTACAGGTGAAAATCGCACTTCATGATCCCGATCCGAATTTGAAGCCGGACATGCCGGCCCGCGTGCGGCTCCATCCAGCGGCCGCGACACCCGAAGGGACCGGGTCAGATGCGCAGGGAAAATTATCGGCGACGCAGCCTGGCCTGAGACGACTGGTTCCTGCGACGGTGTTATTCGATCGACAGGGCGACAGCGCTTTCGCATGGCGAGTCAACAGGACCGATGGGAGTGTAACGGTCGCCGAATCAACGCGTGTGCAACTTGGCGGCGAAACCAGTGATAACCTGATCGAAATTCGTGACGGCCTGCAAATCGGGGATCGCCTGATCGTGGATGCCCCGGCGGGCCTTCGTCACGGCGGACGAATCCGAATACTCGGCGAGAAATAAGCGCCCTGGGCGATGGAGGCAGTTTCATGGCATTGGTCGAGTGTCGCGGCGTCACGAAAACGTACGTCAAAGCAAACTCTGAAATCACACCGCTTCAACATCTGGATCTTGAGATCGAGCAGGGCGACTTTCTGGCCTTAATGGGGCCCTCCGGGAGCGGCAAGACGACTTTGTTGAATCTGATCGCGGGAATCGATCGTCCGAGCCGCGGTGAGTTGCGCATTAACGGCGAAAACATCGCTGGAATGTCGAGGTCGCGCCTCGCGGACTGGCGAAGCACTCATATTGGTTACATCTTCCAGCTTTACAACCTCGTACCCGTCCTGACCGCTTATGAAAATGTCGAACTGCCGCTGCTGTTACACCGGCACACCCGTGCGGAACGCCATCAGCGCGTATCGACCGCCCTGACGCTCGTCGGCATCGCCGATCGTCACGATCATTACCCAAGGCAACTCTCCGGCGGACAAGAACAGCGCGTGGCAATCGCCCGTGCGATCGTGGCCAATCCCAGGATCATCGTGGCGGACGAGCCAACCGGCGATCTGGACGGCGAATCGGCCGCAGCGATCATGCAGTTGCTGGGTCGTTTGAATCGGGAGCTTGGCAAAACACTTATCATGGTGACCCATGATTCGACGGTCGCGTCGCATGCCGGGCGTAGATTGCACCTCGAGAAGGGGCGACTGATCGAATCCGGCGTAACGGATTCAGCCGTCGACGGTCAGATCGGAGTGCAGAAGTGATTGCACCACGATTCATTCCGATCGTCTGGAAACAGGTGGTTCGCCACAGGACGCGCACATTGCTGACAACCGCCGGCGTCGCCGTTGCGATGTTTCTATTCGTTGCCGTGCAGTCCTTGCAGGAGGGCATTCGCAACGCGACCGAAGTCACCGCGACGGATCGGACGCTTGTCGTGTATCGGGAGAATCGATACTGCCCGGCGACAAGCCGATTGCCGGAACACTACGCGGAGCGAATCTCGCGGATCGACGGAGTGACGGCGGTCGTGCCGATCAAGGTCGTGGTAAACAACTGTGCCACAAGCCTCGATGTGGTGACGTTTCGTGGAATCCCGAGCGAAACCGTAAGCCTGCTTGCACCGAATTGGCATATGCTGGCCGGTTCCATGGACGACTGGCAAAAACGGTCCGACGCGGCACTGGTTGGCGAGAATCTTGCTAGCCGTCGAGGCTTCAAGGTTGGTCAGACTTTCAATTCTGCCGGCGTGTCGGTGACGGTCGCGGGCATCTTCCGGTCGTCGGAAGCCCAGGATCAGAACGCAGCCTATGTCCATCTGCCGTTCCTGCAGCAGGTTGCCGCGAAGGCGGGTATCGGCATTGTGACCCAATTCAATGTCCGGGTGAGCGACCCGACTCGCCTCGAGGAAATCGCCGCGAACATCGACGCGGACTTCCGCACAGAGGCCGAACCAACGCAAACACGAACTGAAAAGGCCTTCGTGGCGCAGGCCGGCTCGGACATCGTCGAGATTATCGCCTTCACGCGCTATCTGGGCCTCGGATGTCTCTCAGCGGTACTGGGATTGGTCGCGAATGCGATTGTGCTGGGCGTCCAGGACCGGATCAAGGAACATGCCGTCCTCCAGACACTGGGATTCCGCAGCGGATTGATCGCCAGGCTCATTATCGCGGAGGGAATGCTGATGGGAGTGCTCGGCGGCGGTCTCGGCACCTTCCTGGCGGTGTCCATGGTGTCGTGGGGAAATTTCAGTATCTCCAATGAAGGTCAAAGTGTACCGATCTCCGCAAGCCCGGCGATGTTCGCCATCGGCTTCCTCATGTCGGCCGGCGTAGGCGTCGCGGCCGGACTCGTGCCCGCGTGGCGTGCGTCGCGTCGGGAAATCGCCCACTGCTTTCGAGCGATCTGAAGGAGTCGCGCCGCATGCGCCGATTGCCGATTGAGTATGCCGTTCGCAACCTCGGACACTCACCCGTCCGACTGGTCCTGCTGGTCCTTGGGAGTGCCACGGTTCTGACTCTTGTCATCGCGGCGGCGGCATTCGTGCGAGGCATGGACGCCGCGCTGCGGTCGACCGGCGGCCCCCACAATGTGGTCCTGGTCGGCGCGGGCAGCGAGGAATCGTTTGAGCGAAGCGAGGTCGACAGCGGTGCCGCCGGGGAAATCGCGGCGAGCCTGCGCGGCATCCGAAGCCGCGCAGGCACGGTATATCTTTCACCCGAAGTGCACGCCCAACTCCCCCTGAAGGTTCGCGCCGACCAAATCAAGGGGCCGCTTGCAATGATCCGAGGCGTGGTGCCGGCAGCCATGCTCGTGCATGAATCCGTACAGATCGTGGACGGGAGATTCCCTGAAACCGGTGCGGACGAAGTGATGATTGGCCGAATGACCGCAACGAAACTCGGCGTACCCGATGCCGATTTGGCGATAGGCAAAACGATGATAATCGACCATCGCTCGTGGACAATCGTCGGCCGCTTCGCCGCGCCAGGCACGGTGATCGACGCGGAGGTCTGGGTTCCGCTCACGGATCTGAAGCAGGCCGCGAAGCGTTCATCCGATTCCTGCCTGGTCCTGACGCTGGATCCGACGCAGACCGAATTCGCGGATGTCGCCGCTCTGACAAAGACGCGAGTGGATCTCCAGCTTGCGTCTGTGCGTGAAACGGACTACTACCGGCGATTGGCAGATTTTCTTGCACCAATACGCATGGTCGCCTGGGTTACGGCGGGACTGATTGCCGTCGGCGGACTCTTCGGTGGAATGAACACGATGTATGCCGCATTTGCATCACGCGCACGCGAATTGGCGGCGCTGCAATCGATCGGCTTTCGGCGAAGCGCGATTCTGATTTCGCTCATCCAGGAATCGTTGCTCGCCACTATCACCGGCGCACTGATCGCCTCAGCGATTGGGGTCCTGGTGCTGAATGGCGCCGCCGTTCGATTCTCAATGGGCGCGTTCGGACTGCGCGTCGATTCAACAGTGCTGCTGGCCGGGCTGATATCGGGAATCGCCATGGGACTATTCGGCGCGTTGCCGCCGGCATGGCGATGCCTGCGATTGGAAATTCCCGTTGCATTAAAAGCCGTATGATAACTCTTAAACCGAAGGAGTATGCGATGAATCCAGAAACGAAGCGATCGATTGCCTGCACGGTAATCACTGCACTCGCATTGTTGACCGCATGCGACAAGCGACCGGCCGACCCATCGCGAAGCGGTGGTCCTGCCGCGGTCTCGACCACCCCCGGACTTCCGACCGGCCTGTTTCTTGCCACTGAACCCGCCAATGCAAGGACCGTGGAGGAAGTGAAATCCGCTGCGAAGACCGGCGACAAGGTCGTCGTTCGCGGCCGCATCGGCGGAAGCAAGGCGCCATTCGTGGAGGGTCGCGCGGTATTCACGCTGATGGGCGCGGGGCTGGACGCCTGCTCCGACAAGCCTGGTGACGAATGTGCGACACCGTGGGACTACTGTTGCGATACCGCGCCTGACATTGCAAAGCACTCAGTGACCGTTCAGGTGGTGGATGCAAACGGCGCCCCGGTCAAAGCGGAAATCAGGGGAATACAGGGTCTGAAGGAATTGAGCGAGGTCGTGGTTGTCGGCAAACTCACCCAACTCGATGACAAGGCAACCATCATCGCGGCGGATGCAATGCACATTTCGAAGCATTGAGAAGCGCCAGGCCGGGAGCAGCCGGCACCGTCAGTCGTTCGGTTGCGCGATGTTGAGTTTCCGACGCAATCGACCAACCACGCTGGCCGGAATCAATCGTTCGATCCGATTGCTCTCCAGTCCGCCCATCTCCGCGATCTGCCGAATGAGGGTACCACTGATGAGCGCTGTCTGATCATCAGTGAAGAGGAAAACCGTCTCGACATCCCCGGCAATCATATTGACGTTGGCCTGTCGAAGTTCATTCCGCAGATCGTCGGTGTCTCGAATGCCTTTGACGATCACATCCGCGCCCTTGTTCTTGACGTAGTCCATCGTCAAGCCGGTGTAAGACTCGACCTCCACGTCCGTTGCGTCATTGAGCAGTTCACGGAGCATCTCGACACGCTCTGCGGCCGTGAACAACGGAGACTTCTCCGGATTGACGCCGACAGCCACAATCGTGCGATCGAACAATCGCCTTGCTCGGTCGATGATTCCGAGATGGCCTTTCGTCGGAGGGTCAAACGTTCCGGCGAATACGGCGATGCGAGGGCGTCGGTTCGGCATAGGGCACCAGGAACTGTCAACGTGAACTCAGAAACAGGGCGATGCGAATGAGCCGCGCTCGACCGATCGGCGCGATGGTCAACACTGTGGCATTCGACCGCCGGATCCGCTCCATCCGCTGAATTCTAACGCCCGATTTCGCGGGCTCTACTCATACCGCAGCGCCTCCACCGGGTCGAGCCGCGACGCCTTCCATGCCGGATAAATCCCGCTGACGATGCCGGTGAATGTGGCCATGGCGAGGGCGGCCGCAATCGACCACGGCGTCGTAAGCGTCTCGAAAACGCGCGTCAGCTTCTCGATGGTATTCGCCATGCCCCAGCCCATCGCCACGCCCAGCGCGCCGCCAAGAAACGAGACAAAGCTGGCCTCGACGAGGAATTGCTGCATCACATCCAGCCGCTGCGCACCCATCGCCATGCGAACTCCGATTTCACGCGTGCGCTCGGTCACCGCAACCAGCATGATGTTCATGATGCCGATTCCGCCGACGACAAGGCTGATTCCCGCGATTGAGCCCAGGACGACGCCGATGATCTTCTGAAACTGGCCAAATTGCTGCACGAATTCCTTCTGAGCCTGCACCTGGAAATCGTCCTGATGTCCGGCACGAATCTTGTGCCGCATGCGCAGCAGCTTCTTAATGTCGCTCTTCCCGGCCTCGATGTCGGCGTCGGATGCGGACCGTGCCTCCGCAATGATGGTCTGAATGTACTTCACTCCATAGACCTTCTCCATCGCCGTGGTGATCGGGATGATGATCTGGCGATCAACGTCCGTGAAACCGACGTTGCCTTTTTCCTCCATCACGCCAATGACGGTCAACGTGCGAGTCCCAAGCGCCCCAAGACCGGAGATCTTGATTTTTTCCTCAATCGCAGGCCTGCCGCCGAAAAGCTCTTCCTTCACCTTCGAACCCAGGACGACAACGCTGGCCTTCCCCTGCACGTTCGCACGAGAGAAAAACTCGCCCTCGACAACGTTGTGATTGTTGATCAGCGGATACGCCTCGGTCGCGCCCAGAATCGACGCATTCGTTGACTTCGATCGGAATTTCACCGTGACGGAGTTGTTGATCTGCGGCATGGCGCGAGAAATCGTATCCTGGCAGTTTCGCTCTATCGCGTAGGCATCATCCAGCTCCAGCGAATCGAAGTTGCCAACCGCCCGGCGGTTACGCCGCTCGACCTCCGGCATCACGTAAAGTTTGTTGGACCCCATCGATTCGAAGCCCGTCGCCATGCGAGCGCTCATGCCTTCAAGAATCGCCATCGCCGCCACAACCGCGGCGACGCCGATGATGACTCCAAGCGTGGCCAGAATGCTGCGCAGCGGATGAATCCAGAGACTACGCATCGCCATCATGCAGACACGAAAAAAGAACATAACAGCCAACAGCGTAAGGAGTCGCGAAATCGAGGGTCACCGCCATCCCTCGTCTCGGAGTCGATTGTTCGGAGTCCCGGATGCCGCGCCAGCCACTCGCTCGACACGACCTCACCGATCGCTACACACTCGCCGGCCTCGCCATTGGCGGAGGCGAACGGCGCGGCGGCCTCGGCAAATGCGAAACGCCCAGCTCGTCGCGCAAGGCGTCATTGACCGGACGGTCATCAATGATCTTGCCGTCACGCATTCGGATCACGCGCTCCGCCTGCACGGCCACATCCATCTCATGCGTCACAAGCACGATCGTGACGCCCGATGCATGCAGATCGTGGAAAATGCCCATGATCTGCTCGCCCGTCCGCGTGTCCAGATTGCCCGTTGGCTCATCGGCCAGCAGAATCTTCGGTTCGTTGACGATCGCCCGAGCAATCGCGACACGCTGTCGCTCGCCGCCGGACAACTCGCTCGGCGTGTGCGTGCCACGCTTCGCCAATCCCACCTTCTCGAGCGCACGCAGCGATGCCTCGCGGACCGCCAGCTTCCTCGCGTAAAACAGCGGCACCGCCACATTATCAATCGCGCTGGTTCGCTGAATCAGATTGAATGTTTGAAACACAAAGCCGATCTTCGTGTTTCGAACGACGGCCAGTTGACGATCGCTCATCGCACTGACCAACTCACCGTCGAGGTAGTACTCGCCGCTGCTGGGCCGGTCGAGACAACCGAGCAGGTGCATCATCGTGCTCTTGCCGCTGCCTGACTGCCCCGTGATGGACACCATCTCGCCGGCGCGGATTGTCAGATCGACACCGTCCAGCGCGCGGACGACCGTACTGCCCATGACGTAGTGCTTGGAGAAGTTCCGGATTTCTATCAGCGGCGATTGCAATGGCGTCTCGTGCGCAAATAAACCAATTCGCAGGTACTGCCGGGCTGTTCCGATTTCAAATGAGCAACTCCTGACGCGACACAGACTTCTCGTCGTTGCCGAATCCGGCCGCGATCACCGATCGGATCAACCCTCGGTCTGGCGACGCTCCTTGTCCGTCAGTTGAGGTCGCTTCGTCCAGACCTCCTCACCTTCCTTCAGGCCGGACACCACCTCGGTATACGAACCGTCGGTCGCACCGATCTTGACCGGAAGCTTCTTTTCGCCCCACCGATCACTCTTGCTCTCGCGATGGGGCACATAGACGTAGCATTGCCGACCTTCGCTGGAAAGCGCCTCATTCTTCACGAGTACAACACCGCGCTTGGTCTCAGTCTCGAACTCAAGGTCAGCCTGAAGACCATTCAACTTCTCAAGGTCTTCGCCCAGAAGTCGTATGCGCACCTTGAACGTCACTGCATTGGTCAAGCGCTCCGGCGCCGGCAGAATCCGCTCGATCACGCCGACATACGTCTCCGTGCGATACGCATCCACAGTCACGGTCACAGGCCGGGCGCGAACCGAAATCCCCTCCGCCTCAATCGCACGCTTCTCAGCCTCACCCAGCAGCGTCTGCTGTTCGTCCGGACTGAGTTGCTGGCCGGAGGCACTCGCACGCTCGATAACTTCGCGAGCCTTCCGAACATACTCTGACTCTTCAAGCTTCTGCGTCTTGCCGGGACGAGCATAGTCCGGGGCGATCTCGCGAATCTCACCGATGTCCGCCTCGTCGATCTGGGCGATGACGAACATCGCGCTGACGTCCGCCAGCATCATCAGGGGCGTGCCGCCTGTCAGCGACTGCGTACCGCTCTGAATCGCCTCGCCAACGCGCGTCTGAATGCTGTAAACCATTGCGTCCGCCGACGCACGAACGACCGTCTCATCAAGCCGCTGCTTCGCATCTTCCAGGTTCTTCACGGCCGTCAGATGCGCCGCCTCTGCCTGGGTCACATCCTCTTCCGCGCTCTTCAGCAGAACCTTCTCATTGTTCTCCGAAGTGATGACGTCGATCTCCGCCAGTTCAACGGCGGCCAGTGCGCTCTCGCGGCTGGCGGTCACCGTCACGATTTCCTGCTCACTGTAGGTGCCGGCGTCATGCAGATCGCCGACCATCTTCATGACCTTGTCATACTGGAATTGAGTCGTCGCTAGACGGGCCCGGGCATCACTCAGGCGAGCCTGGGCCGTTCGAGTCTGGTTCGGAAGGTCCACGCGGGCCTTCTCCAACGCGATCTTCGCCTTCTCAAGACCCGACTGCGAGCGATCAACTTCCGACTGCCTCGCTTCGACCGCACGCTTCTCATCCACCGGATCGAGCACGACAAGCACATCGCCCTTGCGAACCATCTGGCCTTCCAGCACCGGAATCTGATCGACGATGCCGCTGGCCTTCGACTTCACCTGGATATACTGTGCTGCCTCAACCACGCCCGTCGCCGTCACCGGAATGACCAGATCCCCGCGGCTCGTCTTGTCGCGAATGCCGTCAAGCCAGGGATTCGACATCGACAGCAGGTTTGACTGGCTGATCAGTAAGAACCCACCGAAAAGTACGCCGAGCACGATTAGAAAGATGATGATTCCGCGACTCATGAGGATCCTGATTCGTCTGACTCTTTGCCCGCCCGGAGTACCAACGAGCAGCCAATCGCCCTAAGGTCATCACGCAAGACGAGGCCCCGCTGCCGCTCGTCACCTAAACGGCGGCCAAGCCGAAATCTCTCGCCGATCCGCCCTTCAGCAGTCCGCCGCAATGAGATGTTATGGCTCCCACGCGCGATATTCCAAGCCGAAGGTCTCCGCCACGTCGCGGTTGACGAGCATTCCTTTGTGGATGTCGACGCCCGCGGCGAGTCCGGGATCGGCCTTGCACGCGGCCTGATAGCCCATGTTCGCCAGCCGGAGGGCGTAGGGCATCGTGGCGTTGGTCAGCGCGAAGGTGCTTGTTCGCCCCACGGCGCCGGGCATGTTGGCCACACCGTAATGCACGACATCGTCTACGATGTACGTCGGATTGTCGTGAGTCGTGGGACGAATCGTCTCGCAGCAACCGCCCTGATCAACGCCGACGTCCACGATCACCGCGCCGGGTTTCATCGTCTTAAGATGGTCACGACGAATCAGAACCGGGCAGCGCGCCCCCGGAATCAGCACCGCCCCAATCACCAGATCAGCCTCGCGAAGGTGGTATGCGATCAACGCCGGATCACTGAACAACGGCGTGACATTCGCAGGCATAACATCCGACAGGTATCGCAGGCGCTCGAGGCTGACATCCATCAACAGCACATGCGCGCCCAGGCCGGCGGCGACCTTCGCCGCATTCGTACCGACCACGCCGCCGCCGAGAATCAAAACCGTCGCAGGCTCCACGCCCGGCACTCCACCGAGCAGAATGCCGCGGCCCATCATCGGCCGTTCAAGATACTTCGCCCCCTCTTGAACGCTCATCTTGCCGGCAACCTCGCTCATGGGGGTCAGCAGCGGCAAGGTGCCCTTCCGGTCGCGCACGGTCTCATAAGCGATGGCGACGCACCCGCTGTGAAGCACGCCTTCCGTCAGTTCGCGGTCGGCGGCGAAATGAAAGTAGGTAAAGAGGACCTGATCGCGGCGAAGTGACTTGATTTCGACCGGCTGAGGCTCCTTTACTTTCATGACCATCTCGGCCTTGGCCCAGACATCCGATGCGCGATCGACCACCTTCGCGCCTGCCTCGACATAGTCCTGGTCGAGAAAACCCGAACCCGCTCCGGCGTCCTTCTCAACCAGGACTGAGTGCCCGGCCTGTACGAACGCAGCCGCCCCGGAGGGAATCATTCCTACGCGATACTCGTGCGGCTTGATCTCTTTAACGACGCCAACGATCATGGTATTGGAGCTCCGATGACATCCGACTCGCCGCCGAAACTTGGATCCCCCGAACGGGCAGGGGCCGTGGACCGGCCAAGTTCTTCAGACGGGCCGCTTCGAAGGGCCGAAGCGCGGAGCAAGATGCTATTCCAACGGCTCAAACCTCGCAACGGCGAGAACAGCCCAGCGACCCTTTTCGGGCTCCTCACAGCAATTTTCGCCGGTCCGGGCTGCGCGACACAGGATATGTCGCTGCAGGTCTGGAATGACAGCGCAAAGCTCGAACGGACCAGCCGATTCAGCGTCCAGGAGGAAGGCATGGGGCGGCAATGGTTTGTGCGGATACTTCGCTCCGCCGCAATGCCTCCGGGTTGCACCTACCAGCTATCGGACCGATTCGATTTCGTCATCGTGACCCGCGCCGAACAATGGGATCAGCTCGCCCGCGCGACCAACCTCGACGCAGCCGGCCACCGCCCCGATTTCAGTCGCGGCGTGGTCGTCGGATTGGCGGCACGCATCGGCGAGTCACGACCGGATCAATGGCCCATCGTGGTGTCGTCAGTGCGACAGCGCGGCCGCGTCGCGTTTCTGTATGGCGAATTTCGCGACGGCTTCTATCGCCCGCTTATGGTGCCGCCATATTTGCACCTCGTCTATGTTGCGAATATCGAAACACTCCTCGGCGTGAAAATCAACCAAATGTTGTTCGGATTCAACGTCGAGATCGAGCAGTTGAACCAGGCGGGCATCCGCTAGCCCGCATGGACATCCGATAAGCCGCCACAGACTCCCCTCAGCGCGATAACGTTGCTCCGAATCAACATTTGATGTCGCACCCAGTCCGGCTGACCGATGTATCCGCCAGCCGGAGTGGCTCCCGCGCACCGGCCCGTACAGATTTATCAACACGGATCAGCAACCGCGGCACCGCGGAAGGATCGGTCAGTCACCACGATGGTCGAACGTTCACAAAAAACGACAACGCCGAACGCCGAACGCGGGCTCGAAGGCAACCCTGCGATTCTCAGCACGGTCTTCGATTCGCTCGCCGCGGGCCTTATCGTTTTCGATCGTAATCTGCGCGTGGTCTCACGAAACCGGGCGGCTACCCTGCTGCTGCCCGATGCGGACCAGGTCGCAGACCTCATGACCCAGCTCACCATCGAAGGCACATGTATCGACTGGCAGTCCGAACTGCGGGCCATCATTCAATCGCCCCACTCGCGGCATTTTGACGCCCTCGCGCCGCGTGGACGCGACCAGTCTGACAGCTATCTCTCCGTCACGATCTGCCCGCTGCGCGATGGCGACAGCGTCGACGCGCTCGGAGGTCTCATCACCGCCGAGGACGTGACCGCTCGCATCAGCATGGAACGCAGGCTTGCCGTTTCGGAACGTCTCGCGGCCGTCGGAAAGCTGGCGGCGCGCGTCGCCCACGAGTTGAACAACCCCCTCGACGGAATCCTGCGTTTCACGAATCTCGCCCGACGGCACATCGAACCGTCCGACGACGAGCCGCAAAAGCGCTATCTCGAGAACATCAAAAGCGGCATTCAGCGCATGGCCCAGATTCTCGCGTCGTTGCTGGAGTTCTCTCGTTCAACCCCCGGCGCGCATGAACAGGCGACAATCAACCAGATCGTCGAAGACGCGCTGTCCGCCATGGAAGGGCGCATCCGCGAAAGCGGCGTGACGGTCGTGTGCAATTTTCACCATGCGGACATGCCGATCGTAAGGGGCGCCAGCCTGTTCCAGGTGCTCTGCAATCTCGTAAAAAATGCGGTCGACGCCATGCCCCAAGGCGGCACCCTCACGATCTCAACCGATCTCGTCGTGGCCGATGTCGTGATCGTTGTCGAGGACACCGGCGTGGGGCTGCCTGCCGACATGGAAAGAATTTTTGAGCCGTTCTACACCACGAAGACGGGCGGCCGCGGAACGGGATTGGGCCTCGCGGTGTGCCGCGAACTCATCGAACGAATCGGCGGCAGCATCGCCCCCGCACGCCGGGCCCCCAAGGGCACCACGATGACGGTCCGAATGCCGCGGCGCGCCTGCACCGGCGAGTAACGCACGAAATGTGCCGTCGAAAGGCTGGCGAAACAGGAGGAGGATGCGGATCATGAATCAATCTCGAACCAGCGCAAACCGTCATGGCAGCGCCCAGCCTCGCACACTGGACACCGCAACCGAAAAGAACGCCTCGCGCGTGCTGATTGTCGATGACGATCGCATCATCGTGGATTCGCTTGCGGAATTGCTCCGCGTCGAAGGATACGACCCCGTTGGCGTCTACTCCGTGAAGCAGGCTGTCGAGCAACTCGCTCGCGGCGGATTTGCCATCGTCATCTCTGATGTCAACATGCCGGAATCCGACGGCTTCGAACTGCTTCGAATCGTCCGCGATCGACACGCCGACGTCGTCCCGATCGTCATCACGGGCTACGGAACCATCGAATCGGCCGTCGAAGCAATCAAGATGGGCGCGTACGACTACCTGACCAAGCCCATCATCGACGATGAACTGCGCCTGGTGCTCGAGCGCGCGCTCCAGCAGCAGTCGCTCATCCGCGAGAACAAGTCGCTGCGACAGCGCCTGGACCTGCGCTACTCGCTTGATCGCATCATCGGCCACGACTACAGGATGCTGAAAATCTTCGACATGATCGAAGCCGTCGCCGACACGAAAACGACAGTGCTCGTCTCAGGCGAATCGGGCACGGGAAAGAGCCTCATCGCACACGCGCTGCACCATCGATCCGACCGGGCCGCGGGACCTTTCGTGGAAGTCTCCTGCGGCGCCATCCCGGAAGGCCTGCTCGAATCCGAATTGTTCGGGCACGTCAAAGGCAGCTTCACCGGCGCGGTCAACAACAAAGACGGAAAGTTCAAGGCGGCCGAAGGCGGCACGATCTTCCTCGACGAGATCAACTCCGCTTCTCCGGCGTTTCAGGTCAAATTGCTGCGCGTCTTGCAGGAGAAATGCTACGAACCTGTTGGATCGAATGAGACCGTGAAGGCGGATGTTCGCGTGGTGCTTGCGTCGAATGTCAACCTGGCGGAAGAAGTGTCGCAAGGCCGATTCCGACAGGACCTCTACTATCGAATCAACGTGGTCACCATCCAGATGCCCTCGCTGGTCGAGCGACTGGGAGACATTCCCCTGCTCGCACAGGCCTTCCTCAAGAAGTACCGCGCCGAAGTCAAACGCGAAATAATCGATTTCACGCCGCAGGCGATGCAGACTTTGCAGGCCTATCACTGGCCCGGAAATGTTCGCGAACTGGAAAACGCCGTCGAGCGGGCGGTGGTCATGTGCCGCGACCGCTACATCGATGTGCCCCATCTGCCCGCACAGGTCCTTAATGACGCACCAGCGAAAGACGCTGACGGAACACCACTCGGCGATTTCGAATACAAGCCGATGCCCCTCAAGGACGCGCTCGAAGAACCCGAAAAACGAATCATCGAAGCCGCCCTGAGGCTCAACAACTGGAACCGCCAGAGCACCGCCGAGATGCTCGATATCAATCGAACCACACTATACAAGAAAATGAAGCACTACGGACTGGAATACGACCCGCTCAAACACGGCACGCGATAGCTGCCAGCGCCTTCGCAAATAGTGCAAGCACTCGACCGCCTCTGACGGCTAATCACCGTATTTAAGCCGCAGCAGCCCGGCGCTCTCGCTACCCACGCGAATCGTCCGCCGCCCCGTCATGATCCCTTCAAGCAGCTCGCCGACCGCTTCACGGCGCCAACCGGCACCGAATGGATGCCCATCCAGCTCCGCGCCTTCGCGAGTGAACGAACGAATATAGGCGCGAAGCGACTGTTTCTTGCTGAGCAGACCATATGCCAAGTCATTGGCATTGCAGAAATCAAACAGTACGGCGGTCAACAGCGAGATCATCACCTGTTCAGTGTGCGTGTCTTCCTGGTTCGGCAGCTCCGGCCACTCACTCTGCGGAAGCCGCTTCGCTCGTTCAATCGCCTCGGCAAGAAGCTGCAAAGCCGACACACTCAGGTTCATGCCCCGCAGCGTCTGCATTCTCTTCACGTCCGTCCAGCCGCGACGGGCAATTTCCACCAGCAGATGATCCTTCAAAACCACCCGCGCCGGCCGGTTGTACTGCCTCGCGATCTGCTCCCGCGCCTCGACCAGCGCATGTGCGATCGCCAACTCCCGGCCCTCCAGCGATCCCGAGCCGCGCAATCGCCGAAGCTTCTGAACCTCTTCCTCCGGTTCGGCCGCGGACTTGCAAAGCCCGTCGCACTCCTCCCAGAGCCACGCCGTCCGGCCAAGCATCTCCAATCGTCCGTGAACGCGCTCGTAAATCGGCCTCAGGTGAATCACGTCTTCGACTGCATACTTCAACTGCTCGCCACTGAGAGGGCGCTGCCGCCAGTTCGATAAAGTCTGCGATTTGTGTATCTTCTGGCCCAGCGTTGACATCGCCAGCCGCATCAGGCTGATTGGATAATCCGTACCGACAAAACCGGCAGCCACCTGCAAATCAAATACCCGCGCCGGCGGCTTGCCGATCTGATCCCAGCACTGGGCAATGTCCTCGCTCCCGGCATGAACGATGACAAGCACATCCTTGTCCGCGATCAACTCCCAGATCGATGTAACATCCAGACCGCCCAGCGGATCAATCAGGCAGCACGTGTTGTCATATGCCAACTGAATGAGGCACAATTCCGGCCGAAACTGGTCTTCCCCCACGAATTCCGTATCAAACGCGCACCAGCCAGCCGCGCGCGCGCCGCGGCACATCGCCTCCAGTTGATCGGCGGTCGTCACGAGTTGGACCTTCGCAGGCGCGGCGCCCATCAGCGGCTGACTCCCCTGGCGCCGACCGGCTGCATACGCAGTTCGAAGGCGGACACCGAATCAGAATTCCAGTTTAGACCAACCGATATCGCCGGAAAAGCGGAAAGGACGCTTTTCGCATCGCACGACCGTCATCGCTTCAGAATTCAATGGTGCCCGCGCGGATGAACACACGATTCACGACGATTCGATCGGATCGCCACACACGATCGAAGATCCCCCGAAGCGCAGCCGGACCACCGGTCCCATCAAAATTGGTTGCCGCTGAGACCGGCCGAATGATGTCCCCCAATCCGTGCCGCCCCGAGAACAGGTCTTCATTCGCCGCCGCAGCGCCCGCGCGACACGAAGCGATCGGCCACCAAATGACCGACCCGGTCACTCCCAAGTGCTTAATATCGCATAGGTTACCATCTCCCGAGCAGGCCCCCAACAAGGACGGTCCTCCGCACGAATCCACCAAATTCCGACACGGCCCCTCGGGCGGCCTTGAGCGATTCCGTCCGCCGGAGTACATTACGGTGCTCGCGACTGAAGGTGCGTTTCGCACACCAGCGCGATGAATTGAGAGGCTTTGACCATGAAGGAAGACATCCACCCAAAGTATTTTGAGGACGCCGAGGTCAGTTGTGGTTGCGGCAACAAGTTCCGCACCGGCAGCACCTTGCAGAAGATCGCCGTCGAAATCTGCTCCGCCTGTCATCCGTTCTTCACCGGCTCTCAGAAGTTCGTCGACACCGCCGGCCGCGTTGAAAAGTTCCAGAAAAAGTTCGGCGGAAACTACTTCAAGACAGACAAGAAGGCCGCCAAGGCCTAGCAATCACCAACACGCATTCCGCGCCGTTGCCGATGCGACGAACGATCGACGCGTCGGTGGCGGCGTGTTCGTTTAGTGTCAAGTCGATTGCGCCGCGTCTTGCCCGCGCCAGGCGCGAAAAGATTCTCCGATGTCCGATTTCGACGCCAACCCGAAATTCCTCGCCAAGCTCGACGAAATGTCGAAGCGATTCGACGCCATTTCCGACGAGATGTCTCTGCCCGAGACCGCTGCCAATCCCGCGCGACTCGTGAAGCTCTCCAGGGAGCACGCCGGACTCCGCCGAATGGTCGAACCCTATCGCTCGTTCCGAAAAATCGTCGATCAGCTCAACGATGCCGAAGCGCTTCGCGACGACGACTCCAACGACCCCGAAATCCGCCAGATGGCCGAAGCCGAAATTCCCGAACTCAACGCAAAGGCCCGCGGCATCATGGACAGGCTCATCGACGATCTTATCGCGGGCGACGAGGCGACCGTCGACTCAATCATTGTCGAAATCCGCGCGGGCACCGGCGGCGACGAAGCCGCGATCTTCGCCGGCGATCTTTTCGAGATGTACTCACGCTTTGCCGCCAATAACGGCTTCAAGGTCGAGACGCTCGATGCCTCGCCCGGCGAACACGGCGGATTTCGCGAAGTAGTCTTCAACGTAAAAGGCGATGGCGTCTACACCCATTTCGGCTACGAAGCTGGCGGGCATCGTGTGCAGCGCGTTCCGCTAACCGAAACGCAGGGCCGAATTCACACCAGCGCCGCAACCGTGGCAGTCCTTCCGGAAATCGAGGAAACCGAAATCAACATTAACTGGGAGAAGGACGTCCTCGAACATGTCAGCCGCGCGGGTGGACCGGGCGGACAGAACGTCAACAAAGTCTCCAGCGCCATCAAGCTGGAGCACATCCCGACCGGAATCACCGTCTCCATGCGCGACGAAAAAAGCCAGCACAAGAACCGGGCCAAAGCGCGCCGGATTCTCGCCAGCCGCATCAAGCAGCACTTCGATTCGATCGAACGCGCCAAGCGCGAGTCCGCCCGAAGAACAATGATCGGCTCGGGCGATCGCAGCGAACGAATCCGCACCTACAACTTTCCCCAGAATCGGTGCACCGATCATCGCGTCAACGTGAACTACTCTCTGGAAAAAGTGATTCGCGGCGAACTCGACGAGATCGTCTCAGAGCTTCGAAGACACGATCGCCAACTCGCACTGGCCGGCGCCTAAAACGTTTCTCCTGATCAGAAACCCGGTCATGCCCCCCACTCCCCGGCCATTCCGCAACTTCCCGCATCGCGCTAATCCCGGACAGGCGGCCCGGCCCGACAACAGGTCCGCGACCACACGATTCGCTGTCACACCGTTCGCTGGTGGGAATTTCGTAATGTGCATCTCCCACCCAATCCGATTGAATCGACATCCGCCCTGCGATTAGTCTACAGGTTCAATGCGTCGCGGCGGACATTCGGGTTCGCGCAATCTAAGGAATGCGATTCCAGGAGACAAGACGTGACCCAGTTTGTACAGACACCGACCGAACGCAGCTTCTGCACGGTTGAACAGCATATCCTGTCGAAGCAGGGTGAACACGATCATGCGACCGGTGCGTTCAGCTCGGTGCTCGTCGGCATCACACTGGCCGGTCGAATCATTTCCGCCAAGGTGCGCCGCGCGGGAATCCTCGAAGTGCTTGGCGAAGCGGGAGATGTCAACGTTCACGGTGAACAGCAACAGAAACTGGACCTGCTCGCCAACAAGGCGCTCGAAGCCTGCCTCTGCTATCGCGAGAGTGTCGGCATCATTGCATCAGAAGAACTCGACGAACCCAGAATCGTCCGCGAGGCGTCCGGCAAATATGTCGTAATTTTCGACCCGCTGGACGGCTCAAGCAACATCGACGTCAACGTCTCCGTCGGTACGATTTTCTCGATATTCGAGCGCGACCCCGAGCAGGCAAAGGGACGCGACCCCATGAGCGACGTGCTTCAACCCGGAAAAAGGCAGGTCGCGGCGGGATACATCGTCTACGGCTCCAGCACCGTCCTCTGCTACACCACGGGCGATGGTGTCCACATGTTCACGCTTGATCCTTCGGTCGGATCATTCGTCCTCGCACAGGAAAATGTGCGAATGCCGCTGAAAGGCAAGTACTTCAGCGTGAACGAGGGAAATTTCAATTCGTTCCCGGCCGGCGTCCAGTCCTATCTCAACTGGTGCAAGAGCGAAGAGGCCGGCCCGTACAATGCAAGATACATCGGCTCAATGGTTGCCGATTTTCACCGAACTCTCCTGCGCGGCGGAATCTTCCTATACCCGCCGACGGCCCGTTCACCCAAGGGCAAACTGCGCCTGATGTACGAGGCCAATCCCATCGCATTCATCGCCGAACAGGCCGGCGGTCGCGCAACCGACGGCTCGCGGAACATCCTCGAAAAAGTGCCCGGTTCGCTGCACGAAAGAACGCCGCTTTTCGTCGGAAGCGAGACCGAAATCGAGCGAATCGAACGATTCATGCGGGATGGCTGAGCCGGGCCTCGTAATTCGTCGGCGTTTTTTCTGGCGGATTCTTCGCGCGACAGCTTACAATAATCCATATGGGGGGCGCGGACTCGGGACTTCTGGAGGACCGGTGTATGGCTCTCGTCCAGCATGTACTCGATACCAAGGGAAACGCCGTCTGGACCGTCAGCAAAGATCAGACGGCACACGATGCCGCCCGGCTCATGCACGAGCGGCATATCGGATCGGTCGTCGTCATGAACGGCGACGTGATCCTCGGAATCTTCACCGAACGAGACTTGATGAACCGGGTGGTCGCCGAAGAACGAGATCCCAAAACCACCCGCGTCGCCGATGTCATGACCGCGCGTATTGCGATCTGCTCCCGCGATACAACGCTCGAATCCTGTCGCTCGGCGATGACCCGCCACAAAATCCGGCACCTGCCCGTCGTCGAGGACGGAAAGCTCCTCGGAATCATCTCCAGCGGCGACATTCTCGCCCGCGAACTCAAGGATCAGGAAGAGACGATCCGCTATCTGCACGAGTACATGCTCGGACCAAACTAAACACACGCCTCATTCATCAAACTGCCCGGAACCACCCCGCTCTTTCCATTTGAACCCAACGGAATCAAACCCTGTCTCGGGTCATCCGCCCGCAACGGGATTGGGAACGGCCGATGATACATCTTTGCGATCCGATTCGATGGACCACCCGGTCTTCAGCCCGAGGATGAACCAGCCCAGCGACAGAATACCGACCGCGAAGATGGTATCGCCGACGACGCGCATCCATCGCAGTTTCTCCATAAGTGGTGTCTGCATGAACTCGGCGGAGCGGGCATACCACATGCCGCGCTCAACACTCGCCCACGCCTGCATCAATCCCACGGGGAGCAGACTCAGCAGAACCATCAAGGCCAGCCCTGCATTAACGCACCAGAATGCAACCGCCAGGGATCCCGTCTTCCACGCTTTTTCGGTCGCAAGCCCTCGAAGACAGAAAAGCATCAGTCCCATCCCGAGCATTCCATAAACACCAAACAACGCGGTATGGCCGTGGACAGGCGTCGTGTTGAGTCCCTGCATGTAATACAACGCGATCGGCGGATTGATGAAGAACCCGAAAAGCCCCGCGCCGACGAGATTCCAGAACGCAACCGCCACGAAGAAATAGATCGGCCACCTGTAAGCGGATACCCACGGCTTCGCGCGGCTCAGCGACAGGTTCTCATAGGCCTCAAATCCAATAAGCACCAGCGGAACAACCTCGAGCGCGCTGAAACACGCGCCCAGCGCCAGAACAGCCGTCGGAGTCCCCGTGAAATAAAGATGATGGAATGTCCCGATGATGCCCCCGCTGAGAAAAATGGTGCTCGAGAAAAGCACCGCTGCCGTGGCCGTGGCGGTCTTCAGCAGGCCCATGCGCGTGAAGAGGAATGCGATGACGACCGTCGCAAAGACTTCGAAGAAGCCCTCAACCCAGAGATGCACCACCCACCATCGCCAGTATTCGATGACGGCCAGATTGGTCTGGCGGCCCCACATCAGTCCCGCACCGTAAAACATCGCAATGGCCGCGGACGAAATGAAAAACATGGACAACAGGCCGCGGTGTTCACCCGGACGCCGCAGCGCCGGCCACATCGCCCGCCCCATCAGGAACAGCCAGATGAACAGGCCGGCGAGCAGAAAAATCTGCCAGAACCGACCAAGATCGACATACTCCAGACCCTGATGGCCGAACCAGAAATTCGCAACATACCCAAGCTTCTGCTGAACACCCATCCACTGCCCCGCCAGCGATCCAACCACGATGACCAGCAGGCAGACAAACAGCACATTGACGCCCAGTCGCTGAAATTTCGGCTCATAGCCTGAAACGGCCGGCGCAACAAAAAGCCCCGTGGCCAGCCATGCCGTTGCGATCCAGAAAATACCGAGTTGCGTGTGCCATGTTCGAGTCACCGAGTATGGCAGAATCTCCGCCAGCTTGATTCCGTAGAAGCCGCCGCCTTCGACGCCGTAGTGCGCCGTCACGGCGCCAAGCCCGACCTGAACGACAATCAGCGCGGCAACCACCCAGAAGTACTTCAGCGTCGCTCGCATCGATGGCGTCGGCTTCATTGCAAGCAGCGGATCCCGCGAGGGAAACTCCCTCGCCTCCTCCGGCTTGGAACGCTCAACGGCGAAATGCCAGGCCAGCGCGCCAATTCCTGCAAGCAGCAGTACGAAGCTGATGACGGACCAGACCACGATCGAACCAGTGGGCTGATTGCCGATCAGCTCCTCCGCCGGCCAGTTGTTGGTATAGGTGATCTCCGAGCCTGGCCGATTCGTACCGCATGCCCAGGCGGCCCAGAAAAAGAACGCGTTCAATGCCTCACGACGCTCCGCCGTCTTAATGCTGTTCACCGGAATGGCGTAAGCGTCGCGCAGCCCGTCAAGAGAGGCGTCGTCGCCGAAGAGGCCCGTATAGTGCCGACCGACCGACCGAATCGCCTCCGCACGAAGGGGAGAAATGCGAATCACATCGTTCTTCGCATCATAGGTGTTCGTGCGAATCTCGCGGCGCAGTCGCTCACGCAGCCCGGCTTGCCGCTCCACCCCCAGCTCCGCGTAAGTCCGGCCGCCCTCTTCCTTCGCCCACGAATCAAGCAGCCATTCGCACTCACGATGCAGCCAGTCGGCCGACCAGTCAGGAGCGACGTAAGCCCCGTGCCCCCAGACGGTGCCAACTTCCTGACCCCCAATCGACTGCCACACATTCTGGCCGTCACGAATCTGCTCGCCGCTGAAAATCACCACGCCGTCCGTCGTCACGACCCGACTCGGAATCGGAGGCGCTTGCTGAAAAATCTCGTATCCGTAGTAGCCGAGCACTGAAAAAGAGCAGCCGATCACCAATCCAAACGCCGCCCAGAGTTTCTTGTTCTTCATTCAAGCCAGCCTCCATATTTATTAATTGGATCCAAATATCCAATTTACCGCGCAAGACTACACGATATAATTTGGATGTCAAGATCCAATTAGCCGAACCAGGAGGCCGTCCTGCATGATTTCCCCGACCGCCGAGTACGCCCTGCGCGCCATCGTCGCAATCGCCCAGGCCGAAGGTCAGGTGGCGACGACGCAGTGGATTGCCGGTGTGACGAAAGTGCCGCCCGGCTACCTGCCGAAAGTGTTGCAAATACTTGTAAAAGCTGAGCTTGTGGTATCAAGACGTGGGATCGGGGGCGGTTTTCGGCTCGCCATACCTGCCAACAAAATGTCAGTTTTGAGCGTGATAAACGCCGTAGAACCCATCAAACGAATCACGACTTGCCCGCTCGATATTCCCTCGCACGGCTTGAATCTCTGCCCGCTCCATCACCGCCTCGACGAAGCGATCGCCCTGGTGCAGTCCGCATTTCAGGCAACAACGATCAGTGAACTCCTGGCACAACCCGGCCGCAGTACACCCTTCTGCGAAAAAAGCCCCATCGCGGGCGTGCCGCTTCAGATCGGAAGAATACCCAGCAGTGAAACGCCTTAGTCGTCGTTTGCGGTTTGCCCCCTGTCGACTCGGCCGGCCGAATCACGCGGCCGATTCCTTTCACCCCCGCACCCAGCGAAAAATGCGGGCACATGCCCGCAAACGGTTGGCGATCGAGCGAACGCAATCAGTTCGGCCGGCCCGCATCACTGCGCCTGCCTCTCCAGACTGATCTGCCTAAATGGCTGATCGCCCCAAAGGCAAAGCCCATCATCCTTTGACGCTCCGGACCGTCGAAGATCAGATCGGTCCATTTCGAGGTGATGATCACGGCGGCCGTTCCGATGGCAAGCAGCCCCGAATGCGTGGCCAGCAGAAGCGGCAGGCAAAGAGTGACGTAGCTGCCCCGATCGAGATGGGCGCCCTCCGATCGAACAAGCAGCACGCACACGACCGTCGCTATCATCATGGCGGCGGCCGCACACCAGGCGGCGCCATGCAACCCCATCGGATCCGAGAACGAGGGCGCTAATATCCATGCGACCGCCTGCCCGACTCGCTGCCATGCGACGCCGGCCATGACCGCCTCGAACCGGCCCGGCCGTGCGAGGCAGAATGCGAGCAGGACATTGGCGACGATCCCCGCGGCCCAAGCCCAGAATGCGTGTCGCGTTTTTTCGCGGAGCGCGAAATGTCCGGGCAGAAACGCCAGGTAACCCGCGAGGAGCGTGAAGAGCAACTGCAACGGCAGCGACTCCGCTCCGATCGCGTAATCACTCCGAAACAACTTCATGACCCAGTGCTTGCCCAGCGCGAGGGCCGCACAGATCAGGAACAACCCGATGCCCGTGCCGCGAAACGCCAGGGACAACTGCCGCTCCGCCGCTTCACGGCCCTGGGATTCCCATGTTTTCGTGACGGTGGTCATCGCAACCGTCGACACGGCCACGGCCCCGATAAGGATCAACTGTGCGATCTTCTGCACCGTTCCGAATACGGCGACCGACTCGTTACCGTGCGTCTTGTTCAAATACCATGTTGCATAATACTGAAGTGCCTGCCACGTGACACCCGAAAGCGCCGTCCAGATACTGAAGCGCAGCAGCCTCCGCTCCCAGGCGGCCCCCGAAAGCGGTGACGCCTGCGCGCGCCACGTCCTGATGACGCGGGCGAGCTTTCCGCCATAGTAAGCGACCGGCAGAAGGATTGATCCGCCGAACAGCGCTGTCAGCGCCAGCGCGCTGAGCCGTCCGGCATAAATCATGGCGATCGCTCCGACAAAAAAGAGCACCGCGTGCCACACTTCAAGGCGCGACAACGCACTGAACATGCGCAGCCCCTTGAAGAACGCGAGCAGATAGAAGTAGGCGACTGACAGCGCAATGGTCACGCTTGTCATGATCGCCATCGCGCGCGCGTCACCGCGAAATTCCGCGCGGACGGCGGGATCGTCGATCACCTGCGCGAAGAACAGCTCTCCAAGCCGCGTGGCGAAGATCATCATGAGGCCCGTTGTCGCGGCGGTGACCGCGGCAACGAGCAGAAGCGATCGCCGGAAGAATGCCGCGAGCGTGCCGCGCTCTTCATGATGAGGCACGAATCGCGTGACCGCGTCGTTCAGGCCGAAGCTGCACAGCGGAATCAGGACGCTGATGATCATCAGGATGACATTGAGCAGACCCATCTGCTGCCGCGTCATGAACCACGTCAGCAGCAGAATGCGGGCGAAATTCAGAAATCGGAAAGTGACTGTCGCCGCCAGGTATGTGCCCATCGACTGGGCAAGGCCGGTCGGCCGAAAGCTGGCGAAGCGGCCGCCGTCGGCGGACAGCGCGTCATTCTCCACCGGCGAAGCCTCCAGCGACGGGCGTCCTGTTTTGCGCCGCTACGCGAACAAAGGCGGAGAACACCGGGGGGGGAAAAGGCAGGTCGGCCGTCATGAGTCGCGTCGTGTCCAGATTGAAGCATCCGGGACCGTGCGGACCGGTGCTGGTCAAGTGGCCCTCGCTCGCGGGCGCCGCCAAGGCCCCGTCCATTCAGGCGATCCGATAGAGCAGATCCGGAATGGGATCGGCGCGACGATTCAGCACCAGCCCCAGACATCGCACCTGCGCCAGATCGAGGCGCTTCTTCGCGTCCGCGACCGTTTCGCGCGGCGTGCTCCCGCCGCTGATCACCAGCAGCGCGCCATCCACACGGGAACCGACGATCTGCGCATCGGGGTACAAATCGCTCGACGCGACATCAATAATGACATGATCGAAACGATCGCGAATCTTTGTGACGAGCGCCTGCATCTGGCGGCTCTTCATCAAGCTCAGCGGATGCGCGGGCATTCGGCCAGAAGCGACCACGCTGACGGTCCGGCCATTGTCCAGCGGCACCGATTGAATCGCCTGCTCAAGCGTTGATCGACCTTCGAGCACGTCCGTCACGCCTGGCTCCGAGCGCACGCCCAGCACCGAAGCCACATCGGGATCGCGAAGATTCAAATCCACAATAGCGATACGCAGTTCCGGGTTCGATTCGGCGCCGATCATTCCAAGTGAACAGGCAACCTGCGTCGCGCCGTCGCCCCGGCGCGCGGCGGTTACGACCACCGCCTTCGGAGCAGCGCGGTCACCAGAGAAAAAGACGTTATTCCAAAGCCGCGATATCTCGCCTTCGGCGCCGTCATTCACCCGGCGGACGCCCGCCTGGCCGCGACGCGCCCCGGAATCCGCCGACCTGGGTCGCGGCGAAGGTCCAGTTGATGGCTTCAGAAGGATCGGAGCACTGCCCGCAATCATGCCTTCGAACGGTGAGGCGGCCATGGGCCGATCGGATTCCGACTCTTCATCCGGTCCGAACTCATCATGCGAAGACTCTGACCGCGCTTCCGGGCCCGGAGACACGATCTCAACATCGATCCCTTCATCGAATTCGGATTCGGATTCGGTCTGGACCTGATCGGCTTCTCCAGAATCGTCGAGATGACGGATTTCGTCGATCGCCTCACCGATCTTCTCGGTTTCGTCTTCCCACGCCAATTCCGGATCGCGGCTGAAAATGGACTCTTCATCGTCGGCGGGTGACGGAATCTTTCGTTCTGGGCGGTCCTGCGGCTCCGGCGGCGGCCAGATTTGCTCCGGCTCCGGGGGCGTCGAGAAATCCTCGTCGTCCGCATCGAAGGGGTCTTGTTGCGATCGGTCGGGCACGAGGAAGGCTCCAATGGCCACATTGTGCCTTTTTCAATCGGCACGCCAATGATTATCGGCAATTCAGCCGTATGGATTGTGGCATGGACCGGATTGCAAGGAAAGTACCGGGCCTGAAGAAGCGAACGCGCAGAAAGTGCCGGAACCGATTCGCCCAAGCGACTAATTGAGCATGAGCTTCAAGCCGCCGGGGCCGTCCTCGCCGCTTTCCCACTGCTTGCGAACGAGTCCCAGCCCGTAGACACAGTATTCGAACTGCTCGCTCAGTTGCCGCAGCACGCCCGCCGCCGGATTCGACGAATCGGTGCTCAGCTCCGACGCGATGGCGTAAGAACGTTTCCCCTGATCGAAGAAGTTAATCAGGTCGTCTCCGGGGTGGCGCCGTTGTAAACGACGCAGATTCTCCGGATATACGCCGGTCCAGAATAGCGTGTAGTCCCCGATGTGGCGGTGATAGGTTCGCCGTCGCTCGTTGTGGGAGGTGGCCGCATTCACCTCGGCCGCACACAACATGGCGGCGATTTCCTCGACAGGCCGTCCGTCGGCGACCAGATTGATGCGTTCGACGTGAATAAAATCAGTGAGAAGATCGGTCACATATTCGAGCAAGGTCGGCTCGGCGATTCCGATCTCCGCCTGAAAGCTGCTCTCCACGAGGCCGGCGAACCAGCGGTGCAACGCATGATCTTTGGGTATCAGTGACATCCTGCAAACCTCCACAGTTTCACTGCCTGTGACCAGACAGCAGCGCCCCGCGGCGTCATATCGTCTGGACACGACAGCGCGTGGGTGGTTGGCGTTGACTGTCGGATTTCCCCATCTCAGGACGCGCTCGCGAGGCGAACGGCCCCATCTGATAATATCGTAGAATTCGTTCGGGCCGCAGTAAAGTTTTGCGGCAGAGGTTTGCGAGGATTCCGGCTTATCGGAATGCGTGTGGCGCGAAAGGGTGATTGCGATCAAGACGAGCGAACTGCAATTCGAGCTGCCCCCCGAGCTGATCGCCCAGGCGCCGCTGCCGCAGCGCGACGCCTCGCGCCTGATGGTGGTTGATCGGCGGGCCCGCACAATCGCGCATCACGCCTTTCGAGACATCGTCCTGTTTATCAGCCCACAAGACGCGATTGTGCTGAATCGGACCCGGGTGATGCCCGCGAAATTCACCGCGCGCCGCGTTTCGGGCGGCCGCATCGGCGGACTGTTCGTTCAGGAGCTTGAACCCGGCCGCTGGCAGGCCATGCTCAGCGGCGTCAGGAAACTGAAGGAAGGCGAATGGCTGATTCTCGAAGATCCGACCGGCCGCAGCGGCAAGCAATGGAAGCTGTGTGTCGAGCGGCGGCATGATCGCGGCCTGTGTGACGTGGCCGTAACACCTCCGCAGCCCGCCGCCAGAATTCTGGATGTCGTCGGCGTCATGCCGCTGCCACCCTACATCCGCCGGGCCGCCGACTCAGCCGACGCGCTGGACCGCCTCGACCGGGAACGATACCAGACCGTCTTCGCCGAGACGCCGGGCGCCGTGGCCGCTCCGACCGCCGGGCTTCACTTCACTCCGGAACTACTGCACGAACTGAGAGAAAGCGGCGTCGCCTGCGTTGACTGCGTACTCCATGTCGGGCTGGGTACATTTCAGCCGGTCGTGGTCGACGATCTGTCCGATCACGTCATGCACCGCGAATCATTCGAATTGAACGATGTCGCAGTCGAGACACTGCAGAATCGGCGCGATGCGGGTGGGCGAATCATCGCCGTCGGCACCACATCCGTGCGCGTGCTCGAATCCTGTTCGATCGGCGGGAAGCTTCGCGCCGGGACCGGCTGGACTGACATCCTCATTTATCCGCCCTACCGGTTTCAATCCGTGGACGCGCTCGTCACGAATTTTCACCTGCCGGGAAGCACGCTGATCGCCCTGGTCGCCGCCTTCGCGGGACTGGCCCTGGTTCGCGATGCGTATCAAGCCGCAATCGCCGAGCGATATCGTTTTTTCAGCTATGGCGACGCGATGCTCATCCTCTGACGGAATGAATGATCGGCGCAACACGATGCGTTGCGGCCAAACAAGATCGCGGGTGAGCGGCACGATCTCCCTGCCGATCTAACGCCGACGGATGAATCGCGTCTCGCTCTGCTGGTATAGCCGTTCCATGCGTTGAATGGCTTCATCGCCGGCGGCCACCTGGCGTTCAAAAAGACGTTTCAACTCCGCAAGATCGCTGGGCCGCATCGAAAGCGTCCGCGACCGCAGGAGCAGCAGCTTTCCGTCATCATCAAAGTAAAGCTCGGTCGGCTCCGCCATGATGCCCTCGCGCACTTCGACCCGATACGCTTTTCGATCGGTCGAATCACCCGGGAGGGTGGCCGGTCCCTTGAAATCGAAAACCTGAACGACCAGCCCCACCCGTTCATGATCGAACGACACGAACGCCATCATGCGCGGCTTTTTCATGTCCTTGACCAGGCGCGGCAGGAGCCGCATCAGTGCGCGAGAGATATACGTCTTCGGAACTTGAAATGCCGGATTCTGCTGGACGGCCTCTGAGAAGCTCCGCGATTGCCCTGAGACCAGCACGTCGTGATCCCGCAGCGCTTCCTCATAGCCATGTTCGAACTGTTCCGGCTCGTCGCCGTCGGCCGCCATCCACGATGTTGCGCTGCCCTGCCACTTTTCAATCTCCATGTCATCGCCGAGAAACGCGGAGCTTTGCATTCGGCGTGCCAGCCTGGGCGAATCGAACATCCACGACTGCTCGAAGATCTCCACGCCCGAGACCCTCGATGTGCCGACTTTCCGGCGACAAACACTCTCATACACTTCCAGCAACCCGACCGGCCGCTCGGCCACTTCGAACACGAAGAACTGAGCCGGCACGATGGACGATCGCAGTCGGTCCCCCGTGATGCCGGCAAGCCACTCGCTGCCGGCGGCCAGCGCCGCCTTCAAGGATTCATCGCTCAGAGGCGTGCCCAGCAGCCTTACCGAGCCGATCACCATCCGATAGATCGGCTCCAGCACCGGCCTGTCCGATGCCGCGACATCAAGCCGAAACAGCAGAAAATTGCGAGGCGCAATCTCGACAAGCGTCTGCATGCGAAAACGCGGCCGGCTCTCAAGTCGATATTCGACGAGCAGGGTGCCGCTCGGACGGCCGTCCATCTCGGCAATGGCGTCCCGGGTCATCTTGTGATCGGGATACTCGAGGGCGATTGCATCGGCGGCCTGACGCATCCGATCGGGCAGTGAGACACCGCGAGCGGAAACCAGATGCTCAACCGTGATCGCCGGCGGGTCCGGCGTCTCCACCGGCGCGATCATTCGCAGCAGCACCGTCCCGCGCCCGTCGAATTCGCGGCGTCGCGCGACCACCCAATCCATCGGCGGCCGAATCGATAAACCGTAACTCCCGTCGATCACGGCCTCGCCCAACTCGGCGCGAAGCGTCACTCCCCGCGACTTGTCGGGGGCGTCGTCGGGGCCGCTCGGCTGCGCGGCCGACTGGCCGATGAAATTCAGAATCAGGCCGCAGACGATGGCGAGCATTTCGATTCTCCGATGAGTCCGTCGCTTTGTGCCGTGTTGGATTCGGACGCGCCTTGAGGACGCTAAGGCGAAGGATTCGCCGCCGGCCGCAGTTCGACCGAATCGCACAGTTCCTTCATTAGCTTTTGTAATGCCGCCTGATGTCCTTCGCCATGGAGTTCGATCACGATCTCCAGTCCGTCGTCGATCCAGGCCTGCACGCGAAGAATCTCGCCCTCGTCCGGATGACTCTCTGTCATCAACACGCCCTTGAGCGGCCCGACCCGGATCGGCCGATTCCGTCCATCAAACATGCGGAAGCCGTGCCCCAATAATTCGCCAATTCCAATCGGGCCCGCGCTGGCTCGACACGAGATCGCCAGAATGCAGCGTCCGATTTCCGGCTCAAACCCGATGAATGCGAGAACCCGCGCGTCCTTCGACGCACTACCCTTGATCACGCCCCTGGCATGGCTCCAGTGTAGCGATTCCGGCAGCCTGAATTTGATCGGCCAGCCCGCCGGCTCCTGAACGTAGGACACGCGCCGGGAGGATGTCGTCCATTGCGCCAACACAAGCGTTGCCGCGAATGTGACGACCATCGCCGCCAGCGCCCACCCCGGCCGAGCCGGCGACTCACGCGTGTATTCCTTCCACATAGATTGTTCAGGATAAGTCGGCTGATGGCGGGCGGCAAATCGGAAGCCGTTCGCCCGGAAGCAGAATCAAACGCGATCTTGCGACCGCACGGAGATCAGGAGCCGGTTCCGGCAAACGACATCGGCCTCGCCAGCCTGGCCGTTAATTCCGGCTCTTCCGTGACGCGCGACACCACTCGCTCGAAGGCTTTCACGACGTTTGGATCAAACTGCACTCCCGCGG
This sequence comes from Phycisphaerae bacterium, assembly GCA_019636475.1. Classification (NCBI taxonomy): domain Bacteria; kingdom Pseudomonadati; phylum Planctomycetota; class Phycisphaerae; species Phycisphaerae bacterium. The sequence goes on along the minus strand of JAHBXN010000006.1, from coordinate 194,503 downwards.
CTTCGCGAAGGATCGCGCAGGCTTCCTGAGGCGTTCGACCGCGACGATAGGGACGATCCGTGACGATCGCATCGTACGCGTCGGCGACGGCCACGACGCGAGCGCCGATTGGAATCGCGTCGCCATGCAGTCCCTCGATTTTTGAAGCGCCTGACCAGTGATCGTGATGATGTCGAATGATGGGGACCGCGCCGTCCAGTATCGATCCGAGCGAGCCCACCAGATCGGCGCCTCGAACGGTGTGCGAGTCAACCTCGGCACGCTCCTCGGCTTCCAGCGCCGCGGCCTTCTGAATCAGCCGCGTGGAGATTTCCACCTTGCCGATATCGTGCAATAGCGCGCCGACGCGAATGTTCTCAATTGTGCTCTGGGGCAGCCGCATTTCCTCGGCGATCGATTCCGCCAGTTCCGCGACGCGCATCGAATGCGACTTCGTGTATTGATCCGCCGCGTTGAGATACTTCGACAATATCTCAATGATACCGATGTGAGCTTCCTTCAGCTCGCGGATTGCCCGCCCGCGCTGGTTGGACAGCGTGCCCATGAGCAGCGCGTTCAGCCCGAGAAACGCGGCCCATGCGATGGTCGTCAGAAGAAGCATTCGCGGCGTTTCGACCGCGGTCATGTAATGCTGCGGATCGACGAACATGAATGCCGAGACGCACAACACGGAAAGCAGGGCCGTGGTGCAGGCCAGCGATCTTCCGAAGTAGTGCGCCGCAATAATGACCGGCAGATAGAAGAAATGGGCGATCACGTTCGTTGCATTGAACATCCGGTGCGCAACAATCGTGGCACCCAGCACCGCCGTAATCAACAGCAGTTCAAACCAGCCGTCAGACAGCGACTTGATCGGCGAACCAAATGTCTTCCGATTCGCTGCATCTCTCAATTGGTTCATCGATATCGGCCCTCGAATCAGCGCCTCGCACGGCACTTTGCTCCCGCCCGAACACCAGGAAAAACCTAATATCGAAATTCGTCTGAAACGAGGAGCGCCTGAAGTGAAGATTGCTTACGGGACGGAGGGTAAACACCCGTACCCCGCCGCGAACCACGCGGTTCCGATGCTCATGATCTTGACGGATATTGCAGACCTGATGTCCGGTTTCGGAACGCACCAGCCATGACCGCGCGCTACCGCCCTGCTTGCAAGGGTTTACATTCGGGCATTTCTCCGCATCATGCGCAGCCATGGCTAAAAGCCCTGATCCCCCAGCTTTGGGCGTTGCGCCGACGCGCGATGGCCTGCTCGCCGCCACATTCAGCCTGACCGGCTGCGCGTTGGCCGTCGTCTTCATATTTGTCTCGCCCGAGGGACTTCACCATTTTGATGACATCACGCATTACCTTTTCGCACGATGGGCCTGGACCTGGCCGGAGTATCTTGTCGATCACTGGGGGCGTCCCGGCTTCACGATTCCCTATTTCCCGGCAGCAGCGCTGGGGTGGACCGCCTGCAAGCTGCTCTCCGCGCTCGTCTCGGCCCTGACTGGATGGTGCGCCTTCAGGCTCGCCCAGCACGCCGGACTCGCCCGAGCGTGGCTGGTCATCCCGTTGATCTGGCTCCAACCGCTCTTTTTTCATCTCGCACAAACCACGCTTACGGAGACGCCGCTTGCGTTGTACCTTTCGCTGGCGCTGTTGCTTGCCGTCCGCGGGCGATGGACCTGGTCGAGCGCCGTCATCTCCGCGGCGTTCGTCACCCGGCATGAGGCGATTCTCTTTCTTCCAATCTGGATCTGCTTTGCCTGGAGAACCGGCGTCTCCTGGCGACGGCTCTGGCCCATTCTCTGGGCGCCCATCGCCGTCAACGCCGCCTCGATCATGCTGGGAATGCCGACGACGATCGAACTCTATCTCACGCCCAAACCTTCAAACCAGTACGGAAGTGATGGCTGGCTCACGTTCTTCGCCCGGGGGCTTCACGCATGGGGACCGAGTGTCGCGGTACTGGCATGGGTTGGACTGCTTCGCACCGCATCCGCCGACTTCGAGCGGATCAGCCGGAGGACCTCGCTCTTCGCCGAGGGCGAGACCGATGCGCCGACAAGCTCGGCCTCCCATTCAAGCTCCGAAGCGCCGAAGCAGATCGGCCGCGCGGAAACAATGCGATTCATCGCAACGTGCGCGATCGCCTACTTCGCAGCGCAAAGCGTGATCCGGGCACTCGGCCTTTTCAACAGCGGCGGATATGCGCGATTCCTGGTTCCCATCTCCCCATTCATGGCGGCGTTCGCCCTGTCGGCATGGAACTGGCTTACGGACGCCAACCCGATCGAGCGCCGACGCGCCACCGCTGCCGTCGCCGTCGTGTTCGCTTTCCACTGGCTCTCGCTTGAATGGCAGCTCCGCCATCACGCCGGCATCGATATCGAATTCCCGATGTTGCACGAAGCGCTTGTGGCGCTGCGCGTGATGACCGGGGGAATTATCCTGCTCGCCGCGATTGCCATTGCTCGACCGCGACCGACCTGGAGTCGCTGCCTCGTTCCCGCAGCAATGGGACTCGTCGCTGCACTCACGGCGTACGTTTTTGTCCGACCGCTCGCGCCGCCGCCTGAAGCGCCGATGATCACCGACATGCGGAACACGCTGATCGCCCGCGGCCTGGCCGACCGGCCGATCATTTCCGCGGTCACGTGGGTCGACTATGCGACAAATACGTCTCTACCCTATCGACGCAGAACAACCCGGGAACGAATCGACGCCGCGCCGGCCGGAGTCCTTGTCGTCTGGGAAGAGCAGTTCGCGGGCAGTCCGGACCACGGCATTTCACTCGAATCACTCCGGGAGGACTCCCGCTTCCGGCTCATCTACTCCAGTGCCGCGAAACCGTTCCGGACCGAGCCCTACTTATTCGTTTTCGAAAAAGTGGCGGATCCGTCCCTGAAAACCACCCATCCAACACCCTAACCACCGTCAAGCGGGGAGATTAGCGATATGGCCGCCAATTTGCTTAGATTTCTGAATTGACCTAGAATTCCCCGCTTTGGAGTGAGTCGCGGCGCGCGCGGTTCGATCGACAGACGCCGTCGCGGCACCCGAGGACGCTGCGTTGATCACATCCGCGCGCACCAACGATGACGAACGCCATGGCCTGTTCGGCCGCCTCCTGCTCATCGGGCTCGATGGCGCAACCTTCGACGTGCTCGGTCCGCTCATGGATCGCGGCCTCATGCCCGAATTGAAAGACCTCGTTGACCGAGGCGTCTCCGGTCCGCTCGAGTCGACGCGCCCGCCGATCACGCCGGCGGCGTGGACAACCTTCATGACCGGCAAGGGTCCGGGCAAGCACGGCATCATCGACTTCCTTCGCTACGATCCCACGACCAATCGACTCTCGTTCAACAACAACACAAAAATCAGCACCAAGGCGAAGACCATCTGGCAGATTCTGTCCGACAAACATTACCGCGTCGGCTCCATCAATGTGCCGATGACCTTTCCGCCCGAGCCGGTCAACGGCTTTATGATCTCCGGCTTCGACACGCCGCCGGGCAAGGACTTCACCTACCCCAAAGCGCTGCAGAAAGAAATCCTGGCCAAGTACCCTGACTACACCCACGAGAAAAAATGGGAGCGCAAAGCGACCGGCGGGGAAGATCTTTTCCGCAAGAACATCGAATACATCATGCAGAGTTTCGATCGCGGCCACGATCTCGCCCGATTCTGCGGCGATAAGTACGGCTGGGATGTCATGATGGTTCTTTACAAGTTCGTTGATAACCTCCAGCACAAGGCATGGCGCCATATCGACGAACGAACCAGGCACGAAAACCCCGTCCGCGCCAAGCTCGTCGAACAATGCTGGACGCACCTCGACAGCGTCATCGGCAAGCTCAAGGCGCTCGCCGCCGAGCAGAACGCCGACATCATCGTCATGTCCGATCATGGTCACGGCAGCCTGGACGGAAAGGTTCAGCCCAACCTGCTTCTTAAGCGATGGGGCTACCTCTCGCTCCGAAGCCCGCTCGCACAACTGCGAATCCGCGCCTCCACCCTGTGGCGACGGCTCACCAATCCCGGCTTCGCCGCTTCGATCGGGCAATCGAGTCATCTCGATCAAGATCTTGCGATCGATTGGCCGCGAACCCAGGCGTGCGTCCTGCACGCGGGCGTCTACGGATTTCTCTACCTCAATCTCAAGGGTCGCCAGCCGCAGGGAATCGTGGAACCACGCGACTTCAATCGCATCCGCGCCGAAATCCGCGAAAAACTGCTCGCCGCGAAGTGCAAGGACCGCGACGGGAAGGAAATGAACATCTTCAGCGACGTCTTCGTCACCGAAGATCACTACAACTGCGATCGCGCGGCGCACCCCTGGATGCCGGACCTGCTTCTTGCGCCTGCTGACGGTCTCGCCGCCGTCAAAAAAATCCGTGGCAACGCCCCGGTGCGGTGGGTTCCGTTCAACCGACTCGAAGGAACCCATCGGCTCGACGGCGTTTTCATCGCACAGGGAGCGGCGGTCAAATCCGGCATCACCCTTCGCGCCCATATCGCCGACCTTGCGCCGACGATTCTTGCCGGCCTCGGCGAGCCCGTGCCCAAAGACATGGATGGCAAGGTGCTGCGATCCATCTTCACTTCCGCGGTCGACGTTGCGTACGAGCCGCCGACAGAACGCAAGGTCGATGAGGCCTCGCCGATGCTCTCCGAGCAACAGATGCAGGAAGTCGCCACCCGTCTGAGCGACCTGGGCTACCTCGATTGATCGCCCCGCCGCACTCCTGAAGATCCGCCTTCGCCGATACACCTGTTCCCCCGGCGGCCCAACTTCATCCCCGGACCAAATTCGGTTCTAATAACCCACCAAACTTCGACCCACGGTGGAACCACGATATGCTCATCTCCCTCAACTGGATCAAGGACTTCGTCGCCATCCCGGACGCCATCGCGCCAAAGGATCTCGCGCTTCAATTCACCATCACCACCGCCGAAGTCGAGGGCGTCGAAGAGCACCTCTCCGACTTTGAAGGCGTCATTGCAGCTCGAATCGAATCCATCCGAACCCAACCGGGCGATGGGAAACTGAAGACTGTCATCGTCGATGCCGGCGGCAGCCGTCGCTACACATCCGTCACGACAGCGCCCGATGTGGCCGCGGGCGACATGATCGCCTATGCGCCGCCCGGCGCCCGCGTTGGCGCGCAGACCCTGGGCGAAAAAGATGCGGCCGGAAGAGACTCCCAGGGCATGATCGTTGCCTGGGGCGCGATCGGCTTTCCGCATATTGGCGCACACGCCATCAGGCTCCCCGCCGCCTCTGACTCGGCCGCCTCCGGCTTCACTGCGGGCGATCCCGTCGCCGCCGAGGTGTTCGCCGACTGGGTCATCGAGGTTGATAACAAATCAATCACACACCGGCCCGACTGCTGGGGACACTTCGGCATCGCCCGGGAAATCGCCGCGATGCTCCGCCTGCCGCTCAAACCGATTCACGCCACGCCGACGGCATCACTGATCAACCCAAGCGGCACACCCGTTCCCATCGAGATCGACGATTCCGACAAATGCCCGCGATACTCCGCGCTGGCATTCACCGGCCTTCGTGTCCAGCCGTCACCGCTCTGGATGCAGGCCCGACTCGCACTGTGTGGCATGCGGCCGATCGACCTGATCGTCGATCTGACCAACTACGTCATGCTCGAGCTGGGCCAGCCGATGCACGCTTTCGACGGCGAAAAGGTAAAGAACATCCAGGTGGCGGTCGCGAAGCCCGGCGAAATATTCAGAACGCTGGATGGCATTGATCGAGCGCTTCCGAACGGCGCCCTCATGATCCAGACCAATCGAAAGAACGTCGCCATTGCCGGGATCATGGGCGGAGCGGAAACCGAAGTCGGCCCCGAAACCACCACCATTCTCCTGGAATCCGCCAACTTCGATGCCCCCACCATCCGCCGAACGGCCACCGCGATGGGCCACCGCACCGAGGCCTCCGCCCGATTCGAGAAGTCCCTCGATCCGACCAACACCGTTCTGGGCATCGCCCGATTTCACGCGCTGGCTGTTGCCGAACGCCCGCAGCTCAAGATCGCGTCGGCGCTCAGCGATTGTTATCCCTCACACATTTCACCCACGCCGATCACGGTCGACTGCGACTTCGCCGCCCGATTCATCGGCCCGCTCGTTGGCGATGAGTCCGTCACGCCGAGCCTGATGATCGACATCCTCTCGCGGCTCGAATTCGCGTGTCGGCTGGACGGCAACAAACTGACCGCGACGCCTCCCACGTTTCGCGCCACCAAGGACATCAGCATCGAAGCCGATCTGCTTGAAGAGATCGCCCGATTCGTCGGCTACAACAACATCGCCCCCGCTCTACCGCGGGTCAGCGCAAGACACTTCGAACCGTCGAAGGAACTGGACGTCGAACATCGCACACTCAACCACTTGTGCATCGGCGGCGGTTTCATTGAGGTGCACAATTACATCTGGTATGACGACGTCTGGCTCAGAACCATCGGCCACGAGGCCGGAGAATGCATCACCCTGCGGAATCCCGCGGCTGACCACTGCTCGCGCCTCCGACGCTCGCTCGTGCCCGGCCTGATCGCAATGGCCGAATCCAACCGCCACCATCACGACCGTTTTCAACTCGTGGAGATCGGATCGGTCTTTGAAGCCGGCCACGACACTGTCGAAACCTCCCAGCAACGACGCATGGGACTGCTCGTGGCTCAACAGGGCAAAAAGACTGAATCGCTTGTCTGGGACCAGTTGCGACTCGCGCTGGCCGGCTGGGCGCGGCAGATCACCGAGTCCGACGTGTCATTCAAGGCCACGAAGGCTGCGGCAGCCTGGGAGGACGCCGACCGAATAGCCGAAATCGTTCTCGACCGGAAGGTCATCGGCCGAGCCACCATCCTGCCGGCCTCGCTTCTGCTGAAAATAGACGAGCGTCTGCGGTCGTGGTCGTTCGCCGTCGCGGAAGTGGACCTGGCCGTCGCGGCGGGCCTGCTGGAGCGATTCGAGAAGCTGCCCCTGGTTCCGCGCCATCCCCAGGCGGAACTGGACTTCAGCGTGATTGTCGACGCCGGCCAGAGGTACGAATCCGTCGCCGAGCAACTGTCGGCATACCGCCATGAGCTCATGCGCCAGCTTGCCTACATCGGCGCCTACGAGGGCGGCGCCATCCCCGAAGGCAAGCGGAGCCTGTTGTTCCGCGCCCGCATCGGCTGCGACGATCGCACATTGACAGATGTCGATATTCAGTCCTTCAGCGCGAAATTCCGCGATTTCCTCGCAGAGAATCATATGGAACTCCGCGGTTAATCTTCGAGCGCTCTCGCTGGGACAGACTCGGGATTTTCCCTAGCGCATTGAAATCCGGCGAAAGGACCAATAAACTGGACCACACAGGTCGAAAACTACCACGGGGCGGGGACAACGGCCCGCAAGGTCCTGGATTCGCTGTCACGTGACGACCGTTATACCCGAAGTCATTGTTACGCCCGCCCCATTGATTCCGAGACTCGGGGGCTCACCGCGCCTTGATGTATATCACGCCGTGGAAATGGTGACTTGCACCTGACACCCCGGCCCGCCGTTCGCCGGAACGCAGAAGCAGGCGGGCAACCGCCAAGTATTTACGGATGTCTTCATGCAGCACCGTCGAATCCGCACCGTGTCACTGGGTCTGCTTCAGGCATGGGCCCTGCTCTCGACGCGCGGCCTTGCCTCCGCCCGCGCCCAGGAGCCATGTCCCGAACACCTTCCCGGATTAACCATCGCAACAATCCAATCAGGTGACATCACCGAGGCGTCGGGTCTGGCGGCAAGCAGGAACAGCCCCGGCATACTCTGGACACACAACGACAACTACAACGACCAGCGCCTTTTCGCCATAGGACAGGACGGAATCGTACGCGCGACCTGGACACTCGAAATCCCATCGCCAGTCATCGACCCGGAGGATCTCGACATCGGCCCCGGACCGGTCGCCGGCGTGGACTACCTGTACTTCGGGGACATCGGCGACAACAACAGCCAGCGAGCCAGCATTCGCGTTTTGCGCGCCCCCGAACCGATCGTCGCCTACGGCCAGCTTGGCGTCAGTGGCTCAATTCCGGCCGATGTCATCACACTCACCTACCCCGATGGCCCGCGCGACGCCGAGTCACTCCTTGTCGACGCCAACGGTGACCTCTATATCGTGGCCAAGAAAGTGACGCCCGGCCGCGTCTATCGCTGCCCATTCCCGCAGTCCACCACTCAGGTCAATCTGCTGCAAGAGGTCGGACAATTGAACGGCTGGAACACCACGCCGCCCACGGGTGGAAGCATCTCATTCGACGGGTCGGCGATCATCATTCGCGGCTACTATCGAATCTCAATGTGGACGCGCGCGCGGGGAGACTCCATTGCCGCAGCCCTCGCGAGACCGCCGTGCGACAGGCCGATTGTCTGGGAGCAACAGGGGGAGGCCGTCTGCTTTTTTCCACAGGGGCTCGGCTACTTCACAGTCAGTGAGGGATCGGCTCAGCCGATTCATTACTTTCCAAGACTGCTCACGTGCACCAGCAACGAACAATGCGACGACGGCGACCCCTGCACCATCGATATCTGCGATAACATCGGATGCGCCCATCTGCCCGACTTCAATGACGCGGACGGCGACACAATACCCGATTGCCTCGACCTCTGCCCGGATTCGCCGGCTGGACAACCCGTCGATGAATTCGGCTGCCCCATGTTCTCCGGCAACCGAATCGGCCAACTAATCAGCGCCCTTCTCGCCGATGAACTCGACCACGATCTTATCGAGCGATTCGATCGCAACGCCGACGGCCTCGTGAACGCAATCGACATGGCCATCATCATCCGCGAACTGCTGAACAACTGATCGCTCAACGCGGATTCGACTCACCAGCCAGTCCAACAGCCACCCAGTACCTGCGAACGGCGGCCGCTTCGACACGCCTTCGAACAACCGGCGCGAACCGGGATCGCTCGGCGCACCTTGGCCGATCCGCCCCACAGTCCTTCCTCGCAAAATGACCTCCGGTCGGCGAGGCATCCGCTCCGTCGACTCCCACCAGCCGCAATATCGTGCGGCATCGTCCCAATTCCTTTAGAATGGTCCGGCCGGAAAAAGCGCCGGCTAACGCCTGGAGAGTTGCCATGCCTGAAAAACTGCCTGTCGATTCAAAACCCTCCAACCCACCTGCCGCCCCGAAATCCGCGAAGACGGCACATGGATCTTCGAGCTTTCGAGCCGTTATCGGCAGGATCATCACCGCGATCTTCACGCCGATTGCATGGATCATCCGGCCGCTCGTCTTCCGCGTCAGCAAGCACCACGGCAACCCGAAGGTGAACTTCACGAGCTTCTCGAATCTGCTCTATCTCTGGCCCATCATGATCATTGGCTGGGTCGGACCGTGGCTCTGTGCCGGAGACAATCCATGGATTTCCGCAGGCACCATGGGATGGATCTGGATCACCATCATGCTCGTTGTGATCATTTGCATCGGCTCCGACACCGATCGAAACAAGACCGCCGCCATCGCCGCGGTCATCATCATCCTCTGGCTGGTCGGCATGCTCGTCGAAGCCAAAAAAGGCATACCCGTACTATCAAACATCAAGTCCTATTTCGAAAACTACCACGTCAAATTCGATCCCGGTACGGCTGGCGTCTTCAGCCTGGCCACACTCATCATTCTGGGGTTCGTCGTCCTTGCAGCCTGGTTCGACGGCCGCTACGAGATCACAACACGAGAAATCACCCACAAGCGGATCTTCCGCACGAGTGATTCGCTGCCTCGCGCCGCGAAACGTGTCAAACGCGACTGGCGAGATCTCATCGAGACCTTCCTCGGCCTTGGAGCCGGTGACGTCATCGTTCTGGACTCCAACAGCAACGTAGTGATGCGAATACCCAATGTGCCGTTTCTCTGGTTTTTCCGGCAGGATGTGGACCACATCCTCGAGGTGATCGCCACAACCGAGGTGTCCGCCGATGAGATGGCGATCGTCGAAGCCGAGGACGCGGCCTGACCCTGGCGCCTCCCGCATTCGAACCGGCACAACATAAATACTTTCCGCCAACGATTGACGAACTTTTCGCGCGCGGATGTGCTATTATGATGAAAGGCAGCAATCATTACATCGAAGTCAGCCGGGCCGGGAACCCATCAATCACGATACGCGACTAACTGGCTTGGGGCTGGCGTGTCAGGAAAAATGGATTCCGACGGCTTCGACCACCGGAGTGATGAACCGTGTCGCAAGCGTGTCCCACTTGCCGAAGCGATCTCAGAGCGGGGGCGAGATTCTGCGCGCGGTGTGGCGAATCACTGCTCCGAAATGCCGCGCCCCCACTCGCCGCCATCCTGTCCGCCCACGGGACAGTCGCCCGTCATACCCCAAGATCCAGCCACACCAACGACCGCATCCAAATAGGCGGCGCTCCGGCGAAACCCTCCACGGCCTGGTTCTGGATGTTTTTTGTATTACCGCTCGCTGTGTGCATCTGCACGCCGTTGCTCTTCCAGATTGGAAGCGGATTGCATGAAAACGCGGAGAGGCAGCTCCAGATAAGATTCGCTGATGCCGACAAACGCCGAATCGATGCCCTCTATGACCTGTTGAAGCCCAACGACGTCAACGTCCTCGTCGGCCGCACACCAGGAGGCGTGGAACTCAACGGAACGGCTGGAGAGATTCGCTCCCTCTCGCGATTAATTGAAATGATTCAATCGAACCCTTCGCCGACACGAACCGCGGACCAGACGGACGCACGTATCATCCGCCGAACCTACCGGCTCCGGGACAGTCGCGCCGCCGATCTGGCACGCGTGCTGTCCTTCACGCCCTCTCATGTCCGGTATACGCTCGATCAAGGCACGCTCATCGTCACCGCCACCCCCGAAGACCATTACGCGATCGATTCCGTCGTCCGACTTCTCGGTGGCCGATCCGGCAACTGAATCGCGCCCGGCCGGTAGCGCCGCCCATTCGAAGCGCGACCGCTTATCGGCCCACGCCATTTCTCCGAGACCGTTTCATATGCGACATTAACTCATGCGTCGCGACGATACGGAATCGTCCGCAACCGACTTAATTAACGCGGGACGGCGGGCGGGCCGATCTCCCGAAGACGGTGTATGCCGTCAACGCGGGGTGAGCTTTGAGCCAACGTCCGAAAGTCCTCGACATTCTCGCCGAAATTCCAGGGCCGGCAGCTGATCAAGCCCTGCTCGGAGGAGTTCTGGACGTCGCACCAGAGATTCAGGTCGAGATCGTCAAAACCCTTCTGCTCCGCAACACCGACGCCGGCCTGCAAGGTCTGCCTCCCATCTTCTTCAAGTTGACGACCGATGCGCAAAACCAGGTCGTGGCCCATGCTTCAAAGATGTTCGGCTCGCTGCGAGCCTGCATCGCCGACAGCATGCCCCAGACACGACAGAACACGCTCGAAATCGTTCGGCGCAGCGCGAACCCGCGGCTGGCATATCTCGTCGCCCACGCCATGCACGACGGCTCGCAGAAAATCCGCGCCGAAGCCGCGTCCACCATGCTCGAACTGACCCAGCGGCATCTCGAATCGCGAATCGGAACCATCGAATCCCTTCGCGAAACGCTTGACGGATCGCCCGAGATGGCCAGTGTCGTCACGGAGGCACTCAAAGTACTCGACGCGGAGCGCAAGTTCCTCTTCAACGCGCTGCGCGAGGCCCTCGAACACTACGAAAGCCATCACCGACCGGAAATCGTCGAAGCCGCAATGCTCGTCGCGCCCGATCTCGAATCGAGCCTCTTCGACCAGGCCACGATCAAACGCGGAAAGCTCACACACGCCATGTTCGAGCTGCTCGCCGGAGAGCTTGAACCCCGATTCGTCCCCTTCGTCTATGTCGCCCTCGGCCACCCCGAAATGCGCCGCCGCCTCCTGCCGAAGCTCGCCGCATGTCGCAGCCACGAGTTTTACGCCGAGTTCATCCGCCACTACTGGATCACCCGAGATCAGGAAATCCGCAAGAGCCTGGTCTATATCCGGTCCCTTGACTGGCTCGAGGATGGCTTCGAAGCCGTCTTCAATCTGCCCGCCGACGCCGCGGTCATACTCCCGGGCTGGCTCCTTGCACTCGGCCTCCCGGCAGCCCAGAAGGTGGCCTTGCTCCTCAACTGCCTCATCGTCGACAACCCGGCGGCAAACCGGGCAGCGGTCTGGGCGCTGATCGACATCGACACGCCGGCCAGCACCGCCGCCATCGAGAGCCTCGCATCCCACGAAAACCCAATGATCAGTTCCATCGCCCGCGTCGAGCTGGAACGCCGGACCCACCATCAGCGCCAGGCGCAACGGCGGATCGAGTCTCGCGGCCGTCCGCACGAATGGGCCGCCCTGCTTGATCGAGGAAATCTGAAGGAAGACTTCGAGGATTTCTGGCACAACTTCGAGCACATTCATCCGGCGCAGGCACTCGAGGCCGGACACCACGCGCTGAAGTTCATACCCGGCTTCACCACCCACATGCAGATCAAGCTGCTTTCACAAAATGCCGCCGATCGATTCCGCGCCGTCCGGCTCGCACTCGCCCTGAACATCGCCGTACACTTCGAGCGTGACATCTATACCTGTGCCAATGATAAGACACCTGAAATTCGCGCCGCGGCCATGACCGCGCTCGGACAGATCGCCGGCGAAACCAGCCGAAGAATCCTCGAACGCGCGATCAATGATGCCGCCGATTCAGTCCAGGCCGCGGCAATCAACGCACTCGACCAGATGGGCGCCAAGCGACGCGAACAACTCGTCGCACCGAAGATAAACAGCGACGACGCCGATGTAAGGTCTGCCGCCGTGCGGTGTCTCCTTAAGATGCGCGTCCCGGCGTCCGCCGCCGCCCTCATTCAAATGCTACAGGACATCCGGCCCGATCACCGCTGCGCGGCCCTCTGGATCGTTGACCAACTGCGCCTCGCCGCCATACTCCCCAGAATCGCCACGATCGCCCAGTCCGATCCCGACCCGCGCATCGTGCGCGTGGCGATGCACGTCATGCGACGACTCCACCGATCCGGAAGCCAGCCCGCGCCGCAGGTCGCACCGCGATCGGCCGCAAACCCCGCGGCCAATGCAGCCAACGCCAACGGGACCGCACCAGCCGAAATGCCCGGTCCGGAGGTGAAGGCATGAACCCCGCCCCACTGCTGCTCGCACAATCCAAAATCGAAGAGCGCCTCAGCGCCATACGCGGCGGATTCAACGACCGACAGACCGATCCCACGCAGGTCACCGGCGTGATCGTTGCCATCCTCATTCCCGTATCCATTGTCCTGCTGGTCTTTGTCGTCCAGGCATTGCGAACACGAATCAAGGCCGGGCGATCCTCGCCGGCACACCCGCTGAAACTCTTCGATACCGTGCTCAAGAAAATGGGCGTTCGGCTCTCTGACCGATTCCTGCTTCGCGCGTTCGCCCGGTCAGTCAATGTGCCGCAGCCCGCCGCCCTGCTCTTCAGCCGCGAAAACTTCGAACGCCACGCCGCGCGATGGCTCGAAAGGCTGACGATCGGCTCCCTGCGCCGCCACGCCGTGACCCGAATCGCCGTCATAGCCGATCTCGCGTTCGGTGACAGGAATGCGACATCAAGCGGGCAGCGACCGCCTCAACACCCAACGGCCGCGTCACAAGCCCCGGCGTGATTCCGGCAGGACTCAGTCGCCCCCTTGATACTCCGCATACGTTTTCGCGGTCTCCCACACACGAACACGATGTAGCACGGCAGGCGAAAGCCTGCCCTCAAGATACCCCCAGATAACCCGCGCGATGTTCTCCACCGACGGATTCAACGACGCGAATTCCGCCACATCGGAATTCAAATGCGTGTGATCCAGTCGATCGATGACCGCCTCCTTCACGACGGCCTCAAATCGCGGAAGCGGAAGCACCGTGCCGTCCTCCGACATGATATGACGAGCGACTGTCACCTCAACCTGATAGTTGTGACCATGTCCGTTCGGATTGTTGCACTTGCCGAAGCATGCCCGGTTCTGCTCATCCGACATCGTCGGCACATGCAGACGATGCGATGCCGAAAACTCGAAGCATTGCGTCAACTCCACCATGTCGAAATCCTCCGAACGAACCGAGCACGACAGATACGGCGTCGTCCACAGGCGCAGCGCCTTCAGTTCGCAGCCCTCCGCCATCGCCGCCCGAAGCGCCTGCGCAATTCCGCGCACGAGAGACTCGCCCGTCAGCTTCGCGCCGATCGTCGAAAGCCGCGATGCCGTTAGCGGAATCGCATGAATCCGCAACAGCCGGTCCAGTTCCTGTATGTTGATGAGATAGCCCGTCGTCGCGTTCGGTGTCCCGCAGACCGTCACGCGCAGAACAAGAAAAGGGGCGATACCGACCGCCGACGGCCAGCCGCCCCATGAGTTCGAAATCGGATGCGCCCGCGCAAAACCGTCTTCGCCGTGTGCGACCATCGCCCAGTCGCGGTCGATCGAAAATCGAATCTCCCGTGTGAGCCGAATCAGCCCACCCCGGTTCATCGCCCCGCTTGTCCGTGAATCTTCCACGCCCGCATTGTAGCCCGGAAGGCCGCTTGACCGCACGGGCGCCGTACCGAACGCCGCGGTCCCGGAATTACAGCTTCTGCACGAACACGATCTCCGCAGGCTGCGCGACCAGACCCCCGCGCACCAGTCGCGGGCCCTTTCGAACCAACCAGGTGATTGTGCAGCCGGTCAGCGTATGAACACCCGCTTCCTCGATCGTCGCCGACGCCAGACTGCCGATCGCCGACTCAATGCCCTCCTCGACCGCGCTCAAGCCCGACTGTGACTCCGCCCGCAACTCACCCATCCACCGAACGATCCGGCTGCCCGACTCGAGCGAAATGCGATACACCGCCCTGCCCTCATGATGGACATACTCCAGCACTTCGGCGTTCTGCGGACCGACTTCCATCGACATCCGGCTCAAGGCACCCTGAATCGCCGATCCGTCAAAAGTCAGTCCCGCCGACGGCACATCCTCAACGATCGCTCCGATACGATACACAAGTTCATAAACCACCGACCGTTCGTCCGCCTCGACAAATCGAACCTGAAGGCAGACAAGTTCCAGTCCGCCGTCGATTTCAAATCCGTCCAGTACGCCGCGGGCCGCATCGATCAACGCGAACGCGCCCGCCGAGCCGGAGTCACCGTGCCTCGGATCTGACACCAGACGGCTCGACCGCGATCCGATCAACACCGCGAACCTCGGTCCGCGCAGGATGGCCCGTGTTTCCGGAGCCGTCGGTTCCTCCAAAAACGCAACATAGGCAGCGGGCATTCGCTCCCGGGCCAGAGCCTCCCGATTCCACGGTCTCCGCCCACCACTCGCCCCCTCGACGGTCCGGAAGGCGGCTGTCGCGCCGATCTGAGCGGTCCCCAGCCTCTCTACGATCGAATTCTCAAAATCACCCAGGCGCGACATACCGCCCTCCATTCAAATCCGCCGGTCCGCTCACGTCCCGGACCATGCCGGCGTGATTGATCAGCCGACCTTACAGGTCGCGCAATCCGGCCCGTGTCATCTCCCGCGAGGGCCCGGCCGATCGCGCGGACGAGGCCGCCTCGGAAACAAGCGGCAGGTGTGCCACGGACGACGCCACCCGGCTCAGCCATGTCACGGCCTCGACATAGGATCGAGACACGTCCGCAGGTACCGGCGGCTTTCGACGATGCAGCCGATAAATGGCGATGTCCAGCACAAACGACTTCAGCACAGCCGCAATCGACGGCGCCGCCGAAGCATCCACCGGTGTCTGATAGCGCCCCGCGAGATAGCTGTCAGCCTCGCCTTCCGCTCCCAGTCGCGCTTCCTCCACTTTCGCAGGATCGGCCGATCCGGTTCCCGCGTCGTCCGTCAGTTCCACGTAAAGCTGCGACCCCAGCCGCAGTTCAATGTCCGCATTCGTGAGATACGACATAGGCTCCCCTCCCACGGAATCCGCTCAAACGAAATCCGTTCGCACCGCATACTGCCAATAGCCGTATGCCATCCGGTATCGTGCCCGCACACCGAACAGGAACTTCTCCCGGCGGAACCCCTCGTCGGAGTTCTCGGTCAGCCCGTTGAATTCGATCGGCTCACGATCCTGAAAAATGAACGGTCGCACGACACCGTCGGTTTTCAGCAGGTACCATTTGGACGCATCCGCGAGCCACGGGAATGACACCACGGACGCGATGCCGGCCAGCACATTCGTCTGATTGTTGATGATCGTAGCGTTCACCGCTTCCGTCGCGGTAAACAGCATCGTCGCCGGAACCACGCACACCAGACCGCTCGCCGACATCATCATCGGCTCGCCTTGGTCGTCCCGGTAGGTGAGCATCCGGCTGATCGCCGCCTGGAGCGCATCCTTGAATTCGGAAACGGTCGGCGCGTCGGTCGCGGTCGCATCGAACGTCATTAGATTGCTCTGATTGCCCGATGCCCCGGACGCGTGGAACGCACTGAAGAAACTCACGCCGTCGTAGCTGTTGTGACCGGCCGATTCACCCTGAATCAGCAACTGCGACAACAGGTAGTCCTTGTGTGTCGCGGCTCGCTGTGCCAGCTCGCCGACACGAAGTCGAATCTGGCCGGTCTGATCGTCGCTGATTTCGTCCCGGTCAACTTCAAGCGTGGCCTCGTACTTCAGATTCTCAATCGAGTAACTCTCGGTTCGCAGTCCCTTCGCGAGGCGGCCTGTTCCCCACTCGCGAACCTGCGGGACCGTCCCGAGCCACCGATACGTTTCGCGATCCGATGCCGACGAAACCCGCGTCGACAAGTCCTGAAAGTGCGTCCTCGTCCCATCGAATCGATTAAAGAACTCGCCGCGAAGCCCCTTGGTCAATAGACCCGTGTTGATAATCGCCATTCGCCCTGTCTCCTTGCTATCGCTCAAATCGGGCCGTCCGCCCGCCCGACAACCGCATTCACACCACAATCACATAACAACCCGTCGACCGGCATCACGGCAGTTCGACGTACCGAATCGACAGCATTCCCCCCTGTCCCGCCGTACTCGATGCCTGACCGACCCGCGCATGAAGCGGCACACCCGCCTCAAAACTCCGATCCGCCAGCGTCAGCGTCACCGGCGTATTCGCCGTCAGTGTCGACAATGCAAACGCATCCACCATCTCATCCGGATCAGACGTCACCACGCCAACATCCAGATTCCCCTGATCCGGCACGACCCGGAACGAAACCTGCGCGCTGATCACGCGAATGGCTCGCTGCGGAATCAGCACCGCGTGCATTGACGCCGCCGAGGTTGAGCTGACCAGCGGCACATTCACCGCCAGTTCGGCGAACGATCCGCCCACCGGCATGATTCGAACCACGCTGGAGCTCGCGCCGAGCACCGCCATGATGACACCGATGAAGCTGGCGCCGGCGCCCGGCTGCGTCGTTGTCGATTCACTATCCGCCGCATACACGGGAGCCCCCACGATCGCCTGGCTCACAAGGCTCGTCGGCACGACGAAATCGCCCTGCGTGTAAACCCGAACCGAACGGTCACCCGCCAATCCCGTCGTGTTGTCGATCTCTTCGTAGGCAACGCCCGCGAACTGATCGCCCGCCGACAAATTCCGTACGCAGCCCGATTCACGCTCGATGCCGACAAAAGCCCCCCTGAAGACCCGTGCCGACTCTGCGACACCAAAACTCCGAAGCTCCTGATCCACATAACGATTCAGTTCCCGATTCTCAATCAGTGCCATGATGACAATCTCCGCCTTTCTTCCTCCGGAAAGCAATGACTCGTTCCTGTTTCATCGTTCCATTCCAGCCGCCCCGCGACGGCCGCTGTCTAGCCCGGCACCACGCCGCGGACAGATGCCGCCGCATAGGCATCCTCCGAACACAGCCGCTCCAGAAATACCCGGTTGGATCGCCACTCCGCACGAGCCGCTGCGGCCGTCGTGCGATCCGGCCCCGATGATCCGCTTTCAGGTCGTCGCCCGGGCAATGACATCCGTCCCGCCGCCACCAGCACCGGTGCGCCTTCAGCCCATCGATCGAATTCCGTCGGCGCGCGAAGCGCCAGCGCGAAAGCCCAATCCCGCTGCGCCCGGGTCAATTTTCCAGCCGCCATCGCCGACGCAACCCGGTCCGCCGCCGCACGTTCCGCCTCCGCCCCCTGATGGGCCCGAAGCCGGCCGACGGCGGTCCGCAGCACAAGCGCCGCATCCGAAGTTGCATCCAGCGACAATGCAACCCGCAGCGCAGCGAGATGCGCGGCAGTCGGATCAGCGGGGTCGAGTCCGCACTTCGGATCCTCCGGCGATGGCGCCTGATTCACCACCGGCCGCATACCCGCAATCGCCGGCTTGTTCGTAAGTGCCACGCTATGGACACCCACGATCCGAAGATCACTCTGCCGAACCAGGGCGACCGGTGAAACATACCGATACTCGCGACTCGCCAGCCGCTCGGCGCCGATGCCGGTCCACGTCACGTCCGCCCACAGCCCCGGCGCAACAGGCTGACCCGGCCGTCCGGCCTCGACGGGCGACACCGCCGAAAGCCCCGTGATCCAGCCAGCGGCCGGCGCCTGCCCGGACGGCGAGCTGTATTCACCCCCGAGCGTCTGATGTTCGAAGTCGACCGGCAGATCCGCGCCATGCTCCGCGAAAGCCGCCAGCGTCAATCGCGCGGCTTCGTCATCGCACAGAAACGAGCCGGACTCACTCTCGACCATGCCCCAGGGAACAATCAGCAATCGTCTCGGAATCCCGGCCTTCGCGTTCGCCACCGGTTCAAGGCCGGAAGCCGCGAGCACCAGCCTCACGCAATCCGTCCCCGCCTTCACACGATTCGCCTCCTGTGTTTCTGACATGAGCAGCCTCCTTTGAAATGAACATGCCCGCTCTGACCTGATCCCCCAGGTCATTCCCGGCGGGACACCGTCCGTAAGCTTGCTCGGCGCTCCGCATCTCCGCGCCGACCAAATCGAAGTGCCGCAAATAAGGCACACATGACGACTCTACTCGGAAGCGGCGAGATCCTTTTCTTCCGTGTCCGTTGCCGGAATCCCCAGTGCGGCGGCTGCCCAGCGCGAAGGAACCGAGAGCCCGATATCCCTTGCCAGGCGCAGCGCGGCAATCAGTTGTTCGGGCGAAGACACCTGATCCGGAATCCGGCGGAAATGCGGCGTTGGCGCGTCCGGCCCGAATTCAAAGCGCGTCAGCGTCTCAAGCAGATCGCGGCGAATCGTCCGAGCTTCCTTCCGCAGATCGTCATCTCGCAGATCGCGCCGCACTCGATCGTGGACACTTGCCGCTCCGGCGCTTGCCCGATTCCGCGTCGTGTCCACGGTCAGCGTCTGCCCCAGCCAGGCCTTGCTGATTTCGCGGTCGAAGTAAAGACAGAGATTCTCGTACAGGTTGGTTTCACCCGGCAGCCGAGTCTGCTTGATTTCAATCTCCACGGCCTTCGAGAAGATGCCCGTGGCATCCGCGCCAAGCTGCCTGAGCATGTCGAGCAATTCACGCTTCTCGGCGGCCGTCGCGCCCGGGTGATAACGGGCGATGCGCACCGGCATCCCGAACACCTCCGCGAAAATCAGCCAGTCCTTGATCGCAAAGTGCTTTCCCAGATAGGCCATGGCCGTCGCGCGCATCAGCCCCCCGCGAACGGGAAGCCCGCACACGGCGTGCGGAACATGAACAATGAACTTCGACGGAGGCGGTGCAACGCCATCGACCGGCGCGTCGGCCGTCAACATTCGCAGCTCGCCCCGATCGTCAAATGTGATTCGACTGAAATCAACCGGCACAATTTCCATCAGACGAACACCCGACGCCGACGGCTCCCACACCAGTTCCGCCACCGCGATGTTCCGTCCGTTGGCCAGCGACAGGTGAACAAGGCTCTCTTCGAACCCCGGCAGATTGCGCAAGACCTCGTCACAATACGCGGCGGCGGCATCAGCCAGCCGGCGATCCGCGCCGCGCAGTCGCCCCGCACCCCATCCCGGCAACTCCGCCGCGGACACAACCTCCCACGGCAGCCCCGTCACCGCCAGCCGCCGTGTATTCGCGACGCTGAAAAGATGCGCGTCCTTTTCCTCCATCTGCTCATAGAGTGCCATTTGCGCGGCAACGGATCCGCCATCGGCCTCTCGAAAAATCGACACCAGCCGCTGCGGGGTCAGTCCGTCCGCCGGATAATCCCGAAGCAGATCCTCCTGTCCTCGACCAGCCAGTACGCCCGCTTTCGGAGCATCCGGCCGCCCGCGCAGGGCATTTACGAGCCTTCTGATTGCATTCATGTTGATCTCCGTCGCGCGGGCAAGCCGCTCGCGCGGCCCCGGCGTCTGACCAGAAATTGACCACCCAATTCAGTGTTGCATACGTGTCACCACACACCGGATCGCCCGAAGCGCGTGGAGCCGCCCGAGAGGAAACCCGCGCCGGGCGGCATACTTCCTTCCGCCGCGCGCAGTCCCAGTGCCGCCGCCCAGAATCGATCGCCGTGACCACCGGAAGACCGCTCGGCGCTGATGCGAACCGATCCGGCAGCCGCCATGCTCCTTTCAATCGAGTGCCAATCGCTCGTCACTTCCGCGTCGGCGGGAATGCGGAGGAGTCCCCGCTCGGCCGCGACGCGCAGGCCGCCGGCGAGCAGGTTTTTCGCCGCCGGCGTGAACATGACGCCTTCGACCCGATGACCGCCGTACCGCTCGGCGAGCCTCTCGGACAGATGGCGACCCAGGCCGGTCGCGTCGATGCAGCAACGATGCACCGACCGCTGCGACAGCAACGCGCACAGCGCGGACTCCTGCTCGGTGAACGGCGCGGCCCGCATGACCCACACGCCGGCCGTCTCCAGCACCCGGCCAATCCGCCGCCAGAGCCAGACGGCCGTCAGATCGCGCACGCGGCCGACATCCACGCCGACAAACACTTCGGCGTCGTCGGATTGAAGCGCGGCCCAATTGATCCAGGTGGAAAGCTCCTCGGACTGACACGATTGAATCAGCGCATAGGGCATGAAACTCGTGCGCTCGTCCAGAAACTCGCAGCAGAATTCCTGGCGCCAGATCGCCTCGTCATCGACGGCCGCGCGCATGGCGGCGGCATCGACGTCCAGCCCCTGATCGACAGCCTGAAGCAGTGTGACCACTGAGCGGTCGAATCGCGGATTACTCATCAGCCGGTGAAAGAGATTGCCTTGTCCGCGCGGCGTTGAGGCCACGTCCAGCTCGCCATTACCCCGCAGCAACGAAGGGAACAATGCCGCCCATATGGCATCATCGTCGCGATGCATCGCGAATTCGTCGAGGAACACGTCACCGGTGAAACCGCGTGCCGTCAGGGGATTCGCCGGCAGTGCAATGATCCGCACGCCACCGGGCAGCCGCGCCTCAAGCCCACGAACGACCGACGGCTCCGGCGCGACACTCCGGCCGGATTGCAGGCTGCATGCCACATTAATGGCATGACAGTGACGGTGAACCTTTTCCATGACCTCACGGCTTTGTCGCTCGCCCGCCGAGAGTATGATCTGATCGCGCCGGCGGATCAGTCCTCGAATCACCCGGCGCAAACTGAATGTGAAACTTTTGCCCGACTGGCGCGACCAGCAATTCCATGTAAAACGTGCGGGATTCTCGATTGCCGCGCGCTGGTAGGGCAAAAGCGGGACCAGAGATTCACGGGCTTTCGACGGATCGAATTGAACGGCATCCATGAGCAGGCGCTCCCAGGCGCGGCCGCATCTCGGCAGCGCACGGAAGATGCTTGCTCACTGTTCCGCATTGTGAAACAAAACTCGATGGAAGGCGTGGCCGGATCGGTATTTGCGCGGATCGCGCGCCGGAAACCGCCGGTAGCGACACGAACCTCGCGTCACGGCGCCAGGATGAGAGCGTTGGACATACCGGGCACATCCGCGACGGACACCTGTCCATCGCCGTCGAAGTCGCCGTGGCAGATCGTCTGCGTGTCCGCGTCTTGCGAGAGAACGGCGTCGGCGAATTGCATGAGGTCCAGGCCATCGACCCTGCCGTCGTCATTGATATCGCCGTCGGCCGGTGTATCCGGCGCACCGCAGCCGCATCGGCCGGGAACAGTCTTCAGGGGATCCCCGGGACATGCGTCGATGCAGTCGGGGGCTCCGTCGTTGTCGGAATCGACATCGCTAACGCCGCAACCACAGACGCCCGGGCTCCCCTTCGCCGGATCATTCGGACAGCCATCCTGGTCGTCACAGATGCCGTCGCCGTCGGAGTCCGTACACGCCGCCATCCGCAAATCCGCCACGATCGGCAGGTGGTCGGACGTGACCTGGGTCTGCGTGTCGCCGGCCAGAAGCCCGGCGGCCGACAGCGCCGCGGGCGGCATGGTGCTCGTGTTGAGCACAAAGCTGTTGGCGACGACGACCGCGCTGTCCGTGAAGATCATTCGATCGAGCCGCGATGGCGGAAAGCTGCCATTTCCCTGCCATGTGATTATGGCGCCGGTGAATGGATCGGCCGGGGCGAGATCCGTTACAAAGGAGGCGTCCCAGTCGCCGGTGACGTCCGGACCGAAGGTCGCTTCATCCTGGATATTTCCGGTGACCAACGTGTTTTCCGGCTGGGGCCCTCCGACCAGATTGAAGTCTCCCAGCACCATCATCGGCGTGTTGAGCGGCAGCACCACATTATTGCCGGCCGGTCGCGCCACGCCCCGGGCATCGCCCAGCCAGTTCGCGATGGCGTCGGCGCTGCGCTGTCTACTGGCGTCTTCACTGCCGCCGGCATTCCCGCAGCATTTCAGATGCACGCCGAGCAGGTACAGGTCGAGCGGATAACTTGCATTCGGGAGATCGACGAGCGCAATGGTCACGCCGCGCGTCGACGAGGCGGGAACCGTATCGGTTCGCGTCATGGACAGTGGATATCGCGAGATGATCGCATTGCGGGTGCCAGCCAGAATGCCGAAGTGAACCTGCCATCCCGCGCCGCCGATCGGCATGATCGAGTTCATTCGCGAGGCGATCTGGCTTGTTGACACGCCGGACGCGATTTCCTCGAAACAGATGACGTCCGGTTGAATCGCCGTGAGGATGCGATTAAAGGATGCGTCGGCGCTGCTTGTTGAGATGAACCGCCCCGCCGTGTTATACGCCATCACGCGGACATCCAGCGGATCGGCCTTTGAGAAGTCTCCGACAATGGGGTTGTACGCCCACGCGGCAGCCGGAAGTAGTGCCGAAATCATGGCACAGGAAATCACATGAACATTGCGGCAACATGCGCCGGCCGCCCGCATCAGAACGAACCCACCTGACATTGAGACCCCTCCCTATTTCCAACCCGTCACGGACTCCCGGCAATCGGCGAGCCCGGGAGCGTGCAAAGTCGAATTGCTTTCAATCATAACGGTTCCCAATCTCATTGCGATCGAAAGCCGAATATCCCTGAATACGTCCCAATAACCTGCCCCGGGTGGAACTGGACGGAAACCGCCGGCTCTTCGTGCGGGTGATAACGGTTTTCTTGCGTTCGGCGGTCCGATGTTTTAGAAGACGCAAAGCGCGGTGGCGGCGAGCGGCACCTGAACGCGACGCCGAATCCGGCACAAACCCGCACGCATCCGATCCCGATTACCGATCGGCGCACTAAATGATCATGCTGTTTTGCTCCGAACAATCCAGCCGCCAAGCACAAAAATTCGCCCAACGGTCCGGCGCGTTATCCGTAATCGGCGGGCGATCCTTCGTCGTGATGGGGGCGTTTGCTCCGGTGCTGCTGCTTTTCGGCTGCGGGCAACCGAAGGCGAATCCGATCATGCCGATGGCGTGGGCGACCGGTCCATCGGAATCCATCGCGGCGACGGATGCCGCGGGGACTCAGTCTGACTACTTCAACGCCAGCTCGGGCAGCGTATCGCTGCGCGGCGCCGTCAACGAAACAGTCGCGTTCTCCTACGCGCTGCATGCCGAAAGAGTCGCCATCGCGGGTGTGCAGATCACGGCGACCGACCTCACCGGGCCGGCGGGCCGGATTTCCGCGGACGCGTTTCGGCTGTATCGGCACTGGCCGATCACGATCGATCGATATCCCAACTGGTATCTGCGATCGATCGGGCTTCGCGAGCCGCGGCAGATTCCCGATGCGCTTGTGCCGATCGACGCGCCGCAGCATGGGCAACCCTACGTCATTCCGCGCAATGAGAATCTCGTGATGTGGGTTGAGATTCGAATTCCGGCCAGTACGAATGTCGGACGCTATTCGGGCGAACTGGTTGTGCGCAGCGCCGCGGGCGGATCGCTTCGAACGCCGATCATTCTTGATGTGCTCGATCTATTTACGGAGCCGGAGCGAGCTTTGCCGGTTATCGCCAAGGTCCAACTGGGCCCGATTATCAAGTCCCACACCCGTGTCGATCCGAATAATCCGCGACTCGTGGCGAGCGACCCGGATGCGCGCCGCGTCATTCGTGAAACCTTCGAGCTACTGCACGATCACGGCCTGTCGCCCGTCACCGACGAAATCTATCCCAGATTGACGCAGGATCTCGACGGCAGCCTGCTTCTGCAATGGGACGATTATGACGCCGTGTGCGGCCCCCTGATTGACGGAAGCGCCTACGCCGACCGCCGACCGGCCGCCGCATGGCCCGTGCCGGTCAATCTCGAGCAGCCCGATCCGTCGCAATATGGCGGAGTGGATTCGACGACGTACGCGGCGGTGCTCAGCGAGTACCTCGCGAATGTCGCGGCGCACGTTCGGCAGAAGGGTTGGATGGGCCAGTCGTACATTTTTTTCAACACGCCACGCGGCGACGAAGCTGAGACGGGTGACTTCGATCGCGTGCGCCGCCTGGCAACCATGACCCACTTCGTGGAGCCGGACCTGCCGTTTGCCACCCGGCTGGCGCCGCAATCGATGGCGCCCTTCGGATGGTTTGAGCATGTATTTCAGGATCTGTCCGCACAGATTGACATCTGGGCGACACCTGCCCGCTATCAGCATCCGCCCACGCTGCGACGACTCCAGACTCTCGGCAAGCGCACATGGCTTCCTCCCGATCGGCCGCCCTACAGTGGATCGCTGGCGGTCGAAGCGCCGCCGATCCAGGCGCGAAGCCTGGCCTGGCAGGCGTATCTGCAAGGTCATGAGGCCGTTCTTCTTGACGCCGTAACCAGTTGGCCCGATGCGGTGTTCGACACGGCCATTCGCAATCGACAACAGCGCACCGACGCATGGCTGGTATATCCCGGCACGATGTTCGGACTGTCTTCACCGGTGCCGTCCGTGCGACTGAAGCAGCTCCAGCTTGGCCTTCAGGACCACCAGCGACTTCGTCAACTCACCGAGAGCGGCCGGAAGGAGACGGCAAAGCTCGTAGCCAGTTCGCTCATCAAGGCAGCGGGCACCGACGCATATGGAGACAATTACCAGGACGGACTTCTTGGCCGGCGCGTCGAGACGCCGGCGACATGGGAACTGGCGCGGCGTATTCTGGACGACGAACTGCGCTACACGCTCCGGCCGCCGACGACGACCCAGCCCGAAGAAACACCCGTCGCGGGCGCGGCGCGCGAAGACTGGATCAGTTTCCTCGAAGAGACCCGGACAATCGAAGCGTGGACGGAGTCTGCGCGGCTGCGTCGCGACGAACGCCCGGGACAGGAAGGCTGGGTGCTCACGTTCGAGGCGGGCGTCCGCAGCGAGCTGCGCACCCCGGCCGAGGGCGAGTTTCGCTTTGGCGGCATGCCGACCGGGTTGCGAAATATCAGCGACGTGGTGCGAGTGGGGCCCTTGAATGAGTGGGCCGTCGCGCGGCGGCAGCTGATTGCGAAGAGTGATACGCTGCCGGTCGCCGATCTCGACGGCCATTTCGTGCAGCCCATCCTCTTTGACGCCGGCGCGAACGGGAAAGTGGAAATCGCGGCGACGGTCTCCGTGGTGCAAGCGCCCCGGGCGCCGCTCCCGATCACGATCGACGGGAAGCTCAGTGACTGGCCGCCGAGCGCCTTCAATGCAGCCGGTGATTTTCGACTTGTATCAAATCGAGACGGCCTCGGCCGTGAACGCCGCAGGGCGGAATCACAGACGATTGCCTACTTTCTGGTTTCGCGCGGCATGCTCTTCATCGGCGTACACGCAGGCACGCCCAAGCGCGAATCCACAGATGCAAGCGATGCGCCCGGCGCGGTCCCGATGCGGAATTTCGTGGAATATGAAGATCTCATGCCGGTCGGCGAGGACCTCATCGAGATCATTCTCGATCCGACGAACAAAGGAACGCAAAGCGGCGACCTGTATCACATCGTGCTGAAGTCAACCGGCAATCCGCGCTTCGAGTGTGGTATCGGCACTCACCCACCCATCGGGGATGTAAGGCCGTGGGCCGGCCCGCTGCCCGAGTGCTGTGTCGTCCGAACGGAGTTCGGCTGGTCCGCGGAGGTCGCGATTCCCATCGAGTCGTTCGGACCCGATGCAGTCTTCAATCGCGTCTGGGGGTTGAACATTGCGCGGCTAGAGCCGACGCGCGGTGAGTACTCCGACTGGGCGCGGGCTCCGCGGTACTGCTACGATCCGCGGTCGCTCGGCAATCTTGTCTGGCCGGAGTAATCGCGGGCAGACACGAAGAGAACTGGGGGTAAAGCCGGACGCGCCTTATTTCGCAAAATGCCGAACCTGCTGATCGGTCACGAGCATATGAACCTTCACATCGTGCGGGTCGGCCGGCAGCGACGGAACAACCTGCTCTTCCAGCGCGAATCCGCAGAACACTCCTTTGAAATTCGGCCGTGAAAGAAAGCGATCGTAGAAGCCTCTTCCGCGACCGAGCCGATTTCCCTGAAGGTCGAATCCGATGCCCGGCACGATGACCAAGTCGATCAATTCGATCGGAAACGGCACGCCGCGCACCGGCTCTCGAATGCCGTAGTTGCTGTCGGCCACATCGGTATCGAGATTCCTGATCTCGACCGGAAGCATCTGCTTGGTCTCCCAGCCGACCTGCGGCGCCAACACGCGCTTGCGGGACTGCCAGGCTCGAAGCACGATGGGAGTCGTGTCGGCTTCATGATTCAGCGAGAGGTAGATCATCAGGATTTCGCATCGAGTCCAGATTGGCTCGGCGAAGAGATGCCGGGCCGCCTGACCCGACTTCTGACGAATCACGTCGGGCGACATGGCCTCGAGCAGTGAGCGAAGTCCTGAACGAAGTTCCTTTTTCACCAAACCCTCTTTTCGCTTCTCCGTAACCATATAGAATTGCCCGGACGCTTTCAATGGCCGTCCGCCGCATCCGGCGCGCATGGGCTTTCGCGTGATCAGCGATTCGACATTACCGATCCTGGCTGCCCCCATTGGCTTCGCGCTCTCCGCGCCGGCGACGTGGTTCATGCGCCGATGGGCCATCCGCCTCGACTTCACCGACAAGCCTGGCGGCCATAAGGGTCACGCCGCCCCCATCGCGCTGGGCGGGGGCGTCGGGGTGACCGCCGCGATCGTGCTGCCGATCATTCTTGTTTCAATTTTCGCGTGCGCCTTTGCGTCCACCCCGCCTTCATGGATTCCCGATTCGGCGGCGCCACATCTCGCGGGCATCGCGGCGAAAACACCGGGAGCGCTGGCGATCTGCGCCGGCGCGGTCACCTTGTGCATAATGGGCCTCTGGGACGATCGGAGGCCGCTCGGGCCCGGAATCAAATTTCTGATTCAAGGCGCCGTTGCGACGCTGCTCGTGCTTTTCTGCAACCTGCGACTGCTTTCCCATCTCGGCGAGCCGATATCAATCATCCTTTCGATCCTGTGGATCGTCACGCTGACCAATTCGCTCAACTTTCTCGACAACATGGACGGGCTTGCAGCCGGCGTGGCGGCGATCGCCGCGGCCGTGTTCGCGATAACCTCCATGCTCGGCGGGCAGATCTTTGTGCCGGCGTGCTGCTGGCTTCTGGTCGGATCGCTGCTGGGCTTCCTGCCGTTCAACTTTTATCCCGCGCGCATTTACATGGGCGATGCCGGAAGCACCGTCGTCGGCATGCTGCTCGGGGTCTTTACGATCATGACCACCTTCGTGGCTCCGGCTCATGGCGATCGTCCGCTCGCCGTGTTTTCTCCGATCGTCGTCATGGCCGTGCCGCTGTATGACACGCTGTCGGTTTTTCTGATCCGTTGGCGGCTGAGCGTGCCGCTCTGGCGGGGCGATCGCCGACATTTCTCGCATCGACTCGTCAAACGCGGAATGAGCGTGCCGCGTGCCGTTATGGTGATCTGGCTGGCGACCGCCGTCACGGCCATGCCGGCATTGCTCCTACCTAAGGCCGGTTGGGCCGAGGCATGGGGCATCCTCATCCACACTGCGCTCGTGGTCTGCCTTGTCGCCCTGCTCGAAAGCACGGGTGAACATGCGTGATCGACGTGCCGAAAGACCACCCCCGCGCGGAGAGATCGCATCAAACGAGCGTATCAGCCATGTGCTCCTTTTCATTCTGCTCGCGCTCATTCCCCTGCGCACGATCATCAACGAAACACACACATTCGAGTCCCCGCGGCTTATGCGCACACTGCAGGCGCCGGGAACAGTGCAGCCGGCGACGACATTCGTGCTCGATGCGATCATCATCGCGGTCGCCGGCACCGTCCTTGTCCGGCAATTCCAACGCGGACTAAAACCGCGCACGACCGGCGGCGAACTCGGCTTTGCGCTGCTCGCGGTCGCGGCCATCATCTCCACGACCCGAGCCGGTCAGAAGCACCTCGCGCTGATTGGCACGATCGATTTTCTCTCCGGACTCGTTTACTTCTTCGCCCTGCGGCAACTGCTGACATCACCACGGCACATTCGACTTGCCTTGTACGTCCTGACCGGCACAGCCGCGACCATTGTGTTCAAAGCGGCATGGCAGCATTTCGTCGAATTGCCTGATACCATTCGATATTTCGAAGAGCACCGAGCCGAGCTCATGGGGCCGGCCAGCAACGGCGAGCCGTCCCCAGGATTCACACATGATTTTGAAATGCGGATGAGGTCCGGAGCCGTCACCGGCTTCTACGGCCATCCCAATCTCCTCGCCAGCCAGTTGATCGTTTTCATCGCGGCTGTCGTGTCGCTCATC
This sequence comes from Phycisphaerae bacterium, assembly GCA_019636475.1. Taxonomy (NCBI): domain Bacteria; kingdom Pseudomonadati; phylum Planctomycetota; class Phycisphaerae; species Phycisphaerae bacterium. The sequence goes on along the minus strand of JAHBXN010000006.1, from coordinate 165,423 downwards.
GCGGATCGACTCAGCCGCAAAATCCGCCCGGCCGCGATCGCCATGCCCGCACTGCTGATACTCGCACTCTTCGCAGTGCTATTTGGGACACAAAGCAAAGGCGCGATGGCGGCCTGTCTGATCGGCGCCGTTTTCTGGATCGGCCATTCGCTGCTTCGCCGGCTGCGACTGCCGCCCAATCGCGCAATCGCCCTCGGCTGGATCGTCGCGGCACTGGCGGCCGCTGCAGTCGTCGGACTGCTCCGGGCAAAACCGGATGTGCTGGGTCGATCGATCCTTTTTCGTTACATGTATTGGCAAGGCGCCGCCGACATGATGCATGAACTCGGCCTCCTCGGCGTCGGCGCGGATAATTTCGGGCGTCACTTCACGCGATTCAAGCCCGTCGAGTGTCCCGAAGAAGTGGAATCACCGCACAGCTGGCCGGTGCAATTAGCGACCGAGTGGGGCGTCGTGGGACTGGCCGGATTTCTCATTCTGGCGATCGGCGTCTCCCGTCGCGCGGCCGAACCAACCGGGCCAGCCGATCACGACACGACTTCGGCCGGCGAAAGCTCGTCAATGATTCTCCGGATCTCGGCGGTGTTCGCATGCACATTTATCCCGTGGCTGGCCATCGTCGGAAATGACGAACCGGCCCTGCTCACACTTAGTGCCGGACTCGTGGCATTTCCGTGGTTTATCGGCGCGCTGGCTAGCGCGTTCGAATTCACTGATTCACCCGGCATTTCTGATGCGCGGACGGGACCGATCTCGCTAATCGCGGCCGCCGGGGTCATCGGATTTCTGGTTCATACGTCGATCGATCTGGCGCTTTTCGCGGGCGGTCCGGCAACCTCATTCCTCGCACTCGCCGCCGTCATGCTGGCCTCCCGAGACCACGAGGCGACCGTGCAACCGCCTCCGCCGAGTGCATTGGCGTCTCGACGGCCGCGCGCGCCGCTCATTGCCGCGGCCGTCTTCGCGGCGTCATCCGGCGCAATTCTGCTCTGGCTCGCTCTGTCCGCCGCGAAAGTCGCCGCGGAGCTCCCCGTCGCCCGCGCCGCCGTCAAACCAACACCATGGGAAATCTATGAGCGTTCACCGGGCGGCATCGCCTATGCGTCGGCGCACGCCTGCTATCCACTTGATGCAACGGCCGTCACGGAATGGACGGAACAATTATTCCCCCGGGTTCGCACCCTCGCGCATTCCGATCGCACGATCCGCCTGGCGGAAGAGGGTCGCGTTCGCGATCCGGACAACGCACTCATCGTCCAGCAATTGAGCCAACTGTATCAGCAGCGATTTCATCTGACCCGCGATGTCGACGATCTGGCGCGATCGGTCGAGTTGTACCGCCGCTGCGTGGCGGCTTATCCGACCGCACCGGCGCGGCGCATCCAGCTCGCGGAGTTACTCGTCCAGCTCGGCGAAGCCACGAGATCGACCGGGCTGCGTCGCGAGGCGGCGGACAGCTTGCGCGCGGCACTGGAGCTTGAATCGAATCGCGTCTATGTATCGCAGCCGAACCGAATGCCGCCGGAGGAAATCCAACGAATCCGCGACCGAATCGGATCGCTGGAGTAGAATGGTCGCCCGTACACCGGCACGGCCTGTCGCCGGCGCCGCGCAGCGACCGCTGGATGCCACACGAATGGCATAGGGCTGAATCGAATGCGAGCACACCGTCCGCGACTTACTGGCACGCTCGTCGGACTGCTCGTCTCGATCATCTCCACCTACGCCGCTTTCAATCTATCCCGGTTTCAGCAAATGGAGTTGCAGGCCATCGACTGGCGAATGCAGGATTTCAATGACCTGCCGCCGACCTCGCCCATCGTCCACGTCGATATCGACGACGGCTCGCTTGACCGAATCGGGCGATGGCCGTGGCATCGCGACGTGACCGCGGAGCTGATCAGCGTCCTGCACGAACTCGGCGCAAAGCAGATCATGGTTGATCTCCTTTTCAGTGAACCGGAACAGCCCTATATCGACCCTGAGCTGCTGACCGACGAATCCTCAGCCGGCCCGGGCGATCGGGCCGAGGCGGTCATCGGCGAGCTTTCTCCGGAGAATCTGATCGAGCCTGATCTCGAACTCGCGCGGGCCGTGCGCGTGGTGGACCGTGTCATCATGGCGGTCCAGATGGATACGATTGCACCAGGATCGTCGCCGGCACTCACCGAGCGTTTGCGCCGCCTCCGTGAGCGCTCGCCCGAAATTGACACCGCGACCGCGATGGCCACGCTGAACCTCGACTCCGCGCCGGAGACGCGCGATCTTGTCGCACGGGAGATGACCCGGCTCCGCATTCGCGACCGGTTGCTTTCGAATTTCACGCTTGATGAGGCCACCCTCGGAGCGGCACTGGGCGTCACCCAGGAGGAGATTGCCGCCGTCATTGCCGGAGTCAAGCGGCGCGTGGCGGAGGAGCGCGTTGCTGATGAACTGGAACGCAATCCAGCGCTGGAGGTCGAAGACGCATTGCGATCGATCATGGGGAAAGGCCACTTGCGCCACAATTCTGACTCGGCCGATATCCGGGCGGCCTATCGCGTCGCACTGGGGATGCGCCAGTTGCGCAAGGCCGCGGTCGACGGCCTGCACGGGACCGCGCTAAAGATGCGTGCGTCGCGCGCGGAAAATATTGTTCCACTGCATCCACTGCTTGCGGAAGCCGCGATGGACATTGCCGCCGTGAGCTTTCGCGGCGATCCGGATGGCGTCGTTCGCCGCGTTCCGATTCTGATCGACACGTCGCTTGGCGTGATCAAGCACATGGGGCTTGCGGCCGCAGCGACTGCGATGGGCCTCGATTTTTCGCGAGCCAGGGCAATCGACCCGTGGCTAATCGAGATTCCCACCCACGACGGCTCCGACGTGCTTCGGCTGCCGCTCGACGGCGACGGAAACCTTCTGATCCACTGGACGCGGACCGCGCCCCGATGGCGCCGCGGCGACGATTTTCCCCATGTGTCCGCAGCCAGCGCGTGGAGCATTGCGGACGCCCGAAGGCAAATTCGGCAGAACGAACGCCTGAAGCGCGTTCTCATGGCCGAAGTCGTCGCCGCTTCGAAGGGCGTCTTCAAGCGCATGGTCGGTGAAGGGGAAAACGCCCGCGAGGAAACCATCCCTGCCGACTCCGCTTACCGCAAAATGGTCAACCGTCATATCGAACTGAGCCGCAAGCTCCGCCGATCTGAACTGGGCGCTGTCTCAATCGACGCCGCGCAACGAGATGACTGGGCGCGCGAAGCGGCCGACCTTGCAGCGAAAATCTCAGCCGAGGAAGAAGCCTGCACGGGCCACGTGCTATTAAGTGCGAACGATCTGGCGTCCTATTCGGCCGAGGAGCTCGAATCAGACGAAGAGCTCCGGCAGAGTGCGGCACGGTTTCTGCCCGCGCGCGACATCGTGGTCGAGAAAATTCCCGCGATCGATCGAGCGAATGAGCACCTCGCCGCGGCCCTCGAATCCTCCCGGAAGAAGCTTTCGCCGATTCTCAAGGACAAGCACGTGTTCCTCGGCTACGCCGCCACGGCCGAGGGGGACATCGTCGCCACACCGATCGACCCGCGGACCAACGGCGTGATGTGCCACGCCCATGTTCTTAATTCCATTCTCCAGCGATCGTTCATCCGGGCCTTTCCTCTTGGGTATGGCGCGGCGATCTGCCTGTTCCTCGGGGCGATCGTCGGCCTCATCACCGCGACTCGTGGGCCGGCACTCGCCCTGGGGGCCACCGTTTTCATCGCAGCCGCATATGTGTATGCCAATGCGGTTCTGCTGTTTCGACAGAACGGTCTGCTCCTGCCCGTGGTGCCCAGCGTGTTGACGATGGCACTGTCGTGGGCATTCGTGACCCTGTTCCGGCAACTCACCGCCGAGCGAGACAAGCGGCTGTTCAGAAAGCAGCTCAGCCAGTACACGTCGCCCGCGATCGCCGCCAAAATCGCCGAAAGCCCGGAAGCCGCGCGGGCCTTCAAGGCCGTCCAGAAGCGCGACCTGACATGTCTCTTCAGCGACCTCAAGGGCTTCACAACCATTTCCGAACAGGAAAACGCCGAAGTGGTCCAGCATGTACTGAATGTCTATCTGGAGCGAATGAGCGAGGTGATCTGGGAACACCGCGGCATGATCAACAAATTCATGGGCGACGGGATCATGGCGATTCTGAACCCTTCCGTCGATCCGCTCGAAGCGCACCCAAAGGCCGCGTGCGAAACCGCGCTGGACGCCATCGATGCACTCGATCAGCTCAAGAAAGATCGAATTGCAGGCGGCGATTCACCGATTTTCGCCCGGCTTGAAATGCGATTGGGCATGGCAACCGGCCACTGCATGAACGGCGATCTCGGATCAGAGCTGAAGGCCGACTACACCGTTATCGGGGACGTCGTCAATCTCGCGGCGCGCCTTGAGCCGGCGAACAAGGTCTTCGGCACGAGCATTCTGGTTAACGGCGACCTGCACGACCGGGTCGGCGATCAATACGAGTTCCGTTACCTCGCCGAACTTCAGGTCAAAGGCAAATCAAGAACCACGCCCGTGTTCGAGTTGCTTGGCCGCAGGGGCGACGTCGACGCGACCGTCCTCGAATATGCCCGGCGATTCGAGGCCGGCGTGGAGTTGTACAAACAACGCCGGTGGGACGAGTGCATTGTTCATTTCACCCGCATCCTCGCGAGACGCCCTGATGACGCCGGCGCAGGCCGCTACATCGACGCATGCCAGGAACTGAAGACATTTCCGCCGGGAGACGATTGGGCCGGCGCACTAGAATTGAAAGAGAAATAGACGCCAGCGCGAAGTATCTCCCAATCCGATGCGACTGAGAGTTTCGGAGACTCTGATATGTCCAGCCTCATCAAGCGCCCTCTTCTGCTGATTGTTCGCGACGGCTGGGGACACAATCCCTATCCTGAATGGAATCGCGCCAACGCCGTCCACCTTGCAAAAACGCCGGTCGATCATCGACTGCGCTCCTGCTATCCGTGGGTGCAGATTCACACCAGCGGAGAAAACGTCGGCCTGCCCGATGGCGTCATGGGTAACAGCGAAGTCGGACATCAGAACATCGGCGCCGGGCGAATTGTCGATCAGGAACAGATGCGCATAACGCGCACCATCCGCGACGGAACCTTCCATGAAAACCCGGTTCTCAAGGCCGCCTGCGCTCACGCCATCGAAAACGGCGGCGTCCTTCACATCATGGGGCTGTGCAGCAACGCCGGCGTGCATTCCGCACTGGAGCACCTTTACGCCGTGCTGGAGCTTGCCGGCCGCAACGGACTCCGTGGAAACCAGGTGCTGTTTCACGCATTCGGCGACGGCCGCGATTCGCCGCCGACCAGGGGAATTGAGTTTATCCGCGAGGTCGAGGCGAAGATGCGCGCCATCGGTGTCGGACGTGTGGCATCACTCATCGGCCGATTCTATGCCATGGATCGCGACAACCGCTGGGATCGTGTGGAGAAAGCGTATCGCATGCTGACCGAATCCAGGGGCGTTCGCATTGAAGCGCCGCCTGCGCCGGGCACGTCGGCCGCCGAGGCCGCATTCCGGTACTTTTACGACCACCCGACGGACGCGAACCTGCATGGCGATGAATTCATCGAAGCCACGATCGTGGGTGAGCCGCGCCCCGTTCGCGCGGGCGACGCCGTGTTCTTTTTCAATTTTCGTGGAGACCGTCCGCGCGAGCTCACCAAGGCGTTCGTCTACGATGAGTTTCCCTTTCCGGCAAAATCGGATCCGAATCAGCCGGCCGATGCGGCGGTTCGGCACGGATTTGATCGCGGTCCGAAAATCAAGAACCTCTATTTCTGCACCATGTGCGACTACGAAAAGGGCCTGCCTGTCCACGTCGCGTTCCCGCGGCCGCCGAAGATGACGGGGATTCTCGGCGCCCACTGGTCGTCACTCGGATTGACCCAGTTCCGCTGCGCCGAAACCGAGAAGTATCCGCACGTCACGTTCTTCTTCAACGACTACCGCGACGAGCCCTTTCCAGGGGAGGAGCGGCAGATCATCCCCAGCCCCCGTGATATCAGTACCTACGACCAGAAGCCGGAGATGAGTGCCTTTGGTGTGACAGAGGAAATGCTCCGGCGCATCGCAAGCGATCAGTACGACCTCTTCGTGCTGAACTATGCCAACGGTGATATGGTCGGACACACCGGCGTTCTTCCCGCCGCCATTCGCGCCGTCGAAACCGTTGATACGTGCGTCGGTCGCGTCGTGGATGCCGTGCTTGCCAGGGGCGGTGCGGCCATCGTCACCGCCGACCACGGCAACTGCGAGCAGATGATCGATCCAGACACCGGCAGCCCGCACACCTCGCACACGACCTACGACGTCGATCTCATTGTCGTCGATGACCGCTACAAGGGCAGCTATGACCTCACCTCCGGCAAGCCGACAGGCGAAACCACGCGGACAAACGGCATCGCACTCCAACCTGACGGACGACTCGCCGATATCGCCCCCACGCTGCTCAAACTCGCCGGACTCGAGCAGCCCGCCGAAATGACCGGTCGGTCGCTGATCTGAACGGACGAGGGCGCGGACGCCAAACAGATCGCCGGCCAGCCTCGGCCCCGCGGTCCCAGTCCGGGGCGCCCGAGGGCGGAGCATTTCGCTCCGGGAATCCCTGTCCGCCTTCCCCAGAGCCACTCGATTCACTTCAGTCGCTCTGATACAATCAAAGATTCGTCCCTCTTCGGCCGACCCACCATCAGGACGGCCGATCGCGCTTCGCACGGCCCACACACATATGGAGGAAGCCCCTCAATGGCAGGACTGACAAAGAGCGCCCCGCGATCAGACATTTTGCATAAGTGGACTGTCGAAGACTCGATCGATCTTTACAACGTCCGCAAATGGGGTGCCGGGTTCTTCTCCGCCAACGAGCGGGGCAACATCCGCGTCAGCCCGCGCGGCCCCGACGGCCCCGCCTTCGATCTGAAGGAACTGGTCGACGAGCTCTGCGAGCGCGGCATCGAACTACCCATGCTGATTCGCTTCTCGGACATCCTCCGAACGCGGATCGAGCAGCTTAACAGCGCATTTGCCAAGGCCTTTCTTGAGCACGAGTACACCGGCCAGTTCATGGGCGTGTATCCCATCAAGGTGAACCAGCAGCGCCACGTCGTCGAGGAGATCGTCAAGTACGGAGACCGATACCGATTCGGGCTCGAGGCCGGCTCCAAGCCCGAATTGCTTGCCGTTCTCGCCATGCTTGAATCGCCGGAGCCTCTCATCATCTGCAACGGCTACAAGGACATCGAATACATCGAAACCGCTCTCTGGGGCACCAAGCTCGGAAAGCCCGTCATCGTCGTCGTGGAGGAGTTCGGCGAGTTGCCGCGCATCATCGAACGCGCCAATGCCATGGGAGTCTCGCCCCTGATCGGGTTTCGCGCCAAGCTGGCGGCTCGCGGCTCCGGTCGATGGCAGGAGTCCGGCGGCGCCAAATCAAAATTCGGCCTGACGCTCACGGAGATGCTGCGCGGCGTCGAATTGCTCGAACAGAGCGGCATGCTCGGATGCCTCGTTCTCACCCATTTCCACCTCGGCAGCCAGATCACGAACATTCGAATGATCAAGGACGCCCTCGCCGAAGCCAGCCGAATTTACATCGAGCTCGCGAAAATGGGAGCCGGCCTCAAGTACTTCGACGTCGGCGGCGGAATGGCCGTGGATTACGACGGCAGCAGCAGCACCTTCGACTCCAGCGCGAACTACTCGATGGATGAATACGTCTCCGACGTGGTCGATGCCATCGCTCAGGCATGCAATTCCGCGGAACTGCCCCATCCGACCCTGGTGACCGAATGCGGTCGCGCGATCACCGCGCACCACACCGCCCTCATCTTCAACATCCTCGGCGTGACCGAATTGACGCAGAATCCCGTGCCGCAATCGCTGCCGGAAGACTCACACAACGTCATGCACAACATGCTTGAGATGCACGACAGCATTTCAGCCAAAAATTTCCAGGAGGCGTATCACGACGCCCTCGCGCTTCGCGACGAAGGCATGACACTCTTCAAGCTCGGATACCTGACGCTCAAGGACTGCGCCGTCATGGAGTCCATCTTCTGGTCAGCCTGCCGCAAGATCATCCGCATCATGCGAGAGAAGGAGTACGTCCCCGAAGAATTGCAGGGACTCGAAGCACAGCTCGCCGTCACCTACCACGGGAACTTCTCCATCTTCCAGTCCGTCCCTGACTGCTGGGCGGTCGGCCAACTGCTTCCGATCATGCCGATCCATCGCCTGAACGAGGAGCCCACGGCCCGAGCCATCCTCGCCGACATCACCTGCGATTCCGACGGCAAGATTGACAAGTTCATCGACCTGCGCGATGTGAAGACAACCATCGAGCTGCACCCGCTCAACAACGGCGACGAATACCTCCTTGGAATCTTTCTGACCGGAGCCTACCAGGAGATCCTGGGAGACATGCACAACCTCTTCGGCGATACGAACGCCATTCATGTGTCAGTCAAGGACGATGGACAATACTTCGTCGAACATGTCATCGACGGCGACACCGTCGGAGAAGTGCTGCAATACGTTCAGTTCTCGCCGGAAAATCTCGTCGCCCGCCTCCGACAGACCGTCGAACGCGCCGTCCGAGAAAAGCGAATCAACTTCCGCGAATCAGCCGAACTCCTTCGTTTCTACGAAGAAGGCCTCAAAGGCTACACCTACCTTGAAGACGCGCGCAGTTAACGAGGCCGCATGACGGATTGCCGCGATCTTCCGGTCTAATCCCCGGCTTTCGACGCCGCTCGGCCGGTCGATTCCGTGGATTGCTGCTCCGTCGTCAGGATCACGCCCAATCGCTGCTTCAACTCCTCGAAAATTCTCGCGATCTGCTCATTCAGTTTGGCTGTATCTGAATCCCCGCCGGAATCAACAAGGTTTCGCGCCCGGCGGCGGCAGTCCTTCAGCGCGGAGTCTGCGGCGTGAATCTGCCTCCATCCCAGCGGGTGACTGGATTTCTCAGTATGCCGGAGCTTCCATCGGCGCACATAGACTTCCCATGAATCCGGCTTCGCTTCGACGTCTTTCACGCCGAGCCGGCCCGATGAATCCTCCCACCAGGACGGATAATATCCCGGTCCCATCACCCGCTGCGCTTCCTGGTACCGTTCATACGCGCTCAGATCAAGCGACGACCGCTTTCTCTCAAACTCCTCCGGCGACATCGTTCGGCCAGAGCCGGCATAACGCCGTTCGCCTCCGGTCCCGGCTCCCGCGACTCGAACAACCGCCCCGAGCGGCACGCCCATGGATTCTGGCGTCAGACTTCGCGGATGGTTCTTGTCATTAATCTTCACATCGCTGTACTCAACCGTCCGCCGGATACCGCGACCGTAATTGGTAATGAATGACCGTTTCGGCCACCAATTCTCGCCCACCTTCTGATATTCATGCCGGGCGAGAATGCTGCGCCGAATCTCGGCCGATTTTTTGATGGTGGCGACTTCTACAATCGCCATGTCCGCCGACGGGTCAAGCAGCCACTCGTAGGCATATCCGCTTGAATCGTCCCTGCTGAGCCACCCGATGACCGCAAGCAGATTTCCGCGATGCTCAACTTCCCATTTCCTGACATCCAGCCGCATGAGACGATCAAGCTGTTCCGAAGGCGACAAGTTCTGGGCGCTCCATGGCGCGACCCCGATGAATCGTGGATCCTCGTGGATCGCGCTGATCCCGCCCTCCGCAAGCCCCACCCAGCCCGGCCCGTCGTACCGAGACCACGTCTCGAGCGGCTCCCTTCGAAACAGGTGATACTGGGGATGACATGCGCCGTACACTCCCAATGCGGGGCGGCGCTCCTCCAGATCACGGTGCAGCCGGATTCCGTCCGCATCTCCGCGATCAACAAGCATGAGATCCTCTCGGACCGCCAGCGCCTCAAAATGACGAATTTTCTCGGCTCCCCCATGCTCAACCTCGCTGATCACGAACGACATGCTGATCGAGCGGTAATCATTCCGCTGATGAAACGCCTGTCGCAATTCCGGCGGAACCGGCATCTCCGCGAACAGCCCCGTGAGGACCGCGATCACCGACAAATAACACATGGGTCACGCCTCCCATTCAAATTCACATACAAACCCCGTCGATTGACGTGCGAAGTAACAGGTGTGCAACAGACAGCGACGGCTATCGCCGAGCCGCGTTAGTAGGCATCAAGGCAACATTTGGATTCCTCCTCCAATACCCATCGCCCTGTCCAATATGCAATCTGACTGGGAACCCAGATGCAATCAATCACCACGCCGAACTCGTCACAAACTTCCTGACAACTGAAGAAGTGGCCGCAGACACGCTCCTGGTACGTGGACACACAGATGCCGCACTTAATCCGAATGCACGGCCCCTCCGGCCTCGCGTCCGCTGCGATTACCTCCACCTCATAAGAGCCTTCATAGGCGTCGGGCGTGGCAAGACAGGTAACTGGAAACACACCTTGGTCGAACGTGCATTCCGGATATGACCAACCCGAACAAGTCGCTTCCGAAAAGACTGGATTCCACTTACATTCGGCGCCGGGGCCGCACCCCGATGGTGGACAGGCTGTGATTCTGTGGACGAAATTATTCCCACAGACGACAGCCAGCACTAGGACGACCGCGACTCCATTTTTTTTTGTGATTGGCCACAGGAACTCTCCTTTTCCTTAAAGCAGGTATTTGATTCGCGCCCGATGGCGTCAGTGTAACGCCTGAATTCCCCGGGGACAAGAAAAACACTGAATCGGCCGAAAGTGCTGATCAGAGCGATCCACGCACTTGGCGAGACTTGTCGCACGCGCCACAATCTCCGCACAGAAGGATATTGCCACCCCATGCACACCCAGCCGCTCGGCCCATACCTCGACTTCGCCCTGGCTACGGCCCGTGACGCGGGCGCCCTGATTATGTCACACTTCAGGCGCTGCGACGCCGACTACAAACCTGACGGCTCGGAAGTCACGGTCGCCGACCGCGAAGCCGAACTGCTCATCCGCGCCGCCATCACAAAGCACCACCCAGACCATGACATACTCGGAGAAGAGTTCGGTCGAGAAGCCGCCGAGGCCGCGCCCCGATCCGATGGACGACCGCTCTGGATCATTGACCCCATCGACGGCACGACCTCCTTCACATGGGGCATTCATGCATTCGGAACGCTCATCGCGCTCGTCATCAATGACGAACCCGTCGTCGGCGTCATACATATGCCGGCGCTTGATGAATCCGTCTTCGCCGCAAAAGGCGACGGCTGCTGGTTTCGCGCCGGCCGCGCAGAGGCTGACCGCGTGCGGGTCGCCGCGTGCGACAGCCTAGGCGCCGCGCTCGTGTCCGCATCGGGCGTTCACGCCACTGACATCGGACCCGAGATCGACTCTCCTCGCTACGGTCTGAGCCGCGTTCTCCGTCGAGCGCGGAAACTTCGATTCTGCGGCGACTGCCTCCAGCACGCCCTCGTCTGCCGAGGTCGAATCCATGCGGCCATCGATACCATCATGCAACCGTGGGATATTGCGGCCCTGGTTCCGTGCATCGAAGAGGCGGGCGGCACGGCCACGAGCCTGGCCGGCGAACGCAAAAACATCGTTTACAGCGGAAGCCTTCTGACCAGCGCGAACAATACACTTCACCAGGAGCTTCTCGAAGCCCTCGCACCGGACCCGGCGAGCCCGGAATAGCCGCCGCCTAGCCGGCTTCGCCAAACAGCTCGGCAAACATCCGATCAAATCGCGACTGAAGTTCCAATACCCTCCGGGCCTCCACACCATAGGTCGATAGCCAGAGATTCACAATGCACCGGCCCTGCGAACGCAGATCCACGAGATGAACACGCAGCCATGAATCATTCAGATTCGTTACCGTGGCGGAGAAATCCATCGGCGGCGACCAGGTATGCACCACGCCCTCCAGCCGATCGCCCTGTGCCGTCGTTATGGCATATCGTCGGCCCTCGGCCGTTGGCTCGGGATGAGTCACCCGCAGCATCCCGGCCTCGCTCCAGAGCCGCGACCACATTCCGGCGGGCACCGCGTTCGAAGCCTCGGCCTGACAGACTACGCAACGCCTCGGCGTACCGTCGTGTCGTTCGAGATACAGCTTCAATGCCTGTAAATAGAACTCCCAGTCCCTCACCGCGCGCTCGAGATAAAAGTCGGCCGATTCCGGCGCCGAAAAGCCTGAGTGAGTGAGCCGAAGCCGTGTCTCGGCTTCGCTCTCCTCCAGGACGAATTCGAGCGCGGACGCGCCCGGCCCGGCCTGCGTGCACGCGAGCCGGCGATTCGGTTCCCACGCGGCAATCGGCATCTCGAATTCATGCACACCCGGAGACGACAGCCGAACGACCCCACCGCCGCCCGGCACCACTGCGGCACTCAAAGAGTACCACTGCATCAGTTCAGACGCCTCGGTGAGCGCCCGCCACACGCGATCGGCACGCGCAAGAATCGTGATCTCTTTCCGGATATCGCGAGAATCGGAGGATATAGACATGGAAATTCGGCTTTCCCGCGCGAACAGCTCCGCCTGGCCCGACGCGCGACCGATTCACGAACTCATCACGCCCACACGGGACGGCGACGGGTTGGCGGCTCTTTTTCGCCCGCCATCTCCAGTGCCGCGCGAAAGACATCGTCTTCGCTCGGCAGAACCAGGTTGGCCGCCGGGCCGAGCGGAATGTAGGTGTCTTCCCCGACAACTCGCTGAGTCGGCGGCGTTGGCTTCAATCGCTCCATCATTCCCATCGCAATCGCTTCCGACACCCCGCCGCTTCGTCGCCCCTCGTCCACGATCAAGACCCGGCCGCACTGTGCCGCATGCCGGGCAATTTCATCGTGATTGATCGGCGCAAGCCATCGCATATCAAGAACACGCACCGCGATATCGTGTTCTTCGCGCAGCCGTTTCGCGGCGCGCAGCGAGAACAGCACGCCATTGCCGAACGTCACGATCAGCAGATCACGCGCGTCCGGCTCGTACACCCGCACCTCGCCAAGCGGCACAGCATGCGCGGGGCCCGGATAGGTAAACTGCCATTGTCCGTCGCCGTCGGCGTACAGATCCTTCGTCATGTACAGCGCGATCGGTTCGAGGAATGCGACAATCCGCCCGTCAACCCGCGCCATCGCCGCGCAGGTCCGTAACATGCCGGCCGCATCGTCGCCGCGCGAAGGACACGCAATCACCAGCCCGGGAATATCCCGCAAGGCCGTGAAGCTGTTGTCGTTGTGGAAGTGGCCGCCGAAGCCCTTCTGATAGGCCAGCGACGCAATACGCACAACCATCGGATTGCGAAACTGATCGTTCGAAAAGAACTGAAGCGAACAGGCCTCACCGCGAATCTGATCGCACGCATTATGAAAATACGCCAGATACTGTATCTCCGGGAACGGCAGCAGGCCCATGTAGCCCATGCCCTGGGCAAGGCCCAGTATCGTCTGCTCATCCAGCAGCGTATTGAAGCAGCGCGCCGCCTTGAACGTCTTGTGCAAACCGGCCGTCACATAATAAACGCCGCCCTTTTGCGCCACGTCCTCGCCGAAGACGACCATCTCCGGATACTTCACCATCAAATCATGCAATGCCGCGTTGATATTCACCGCCAGATGGCGCGGACCCAGATGCTCCGGCAGCTTGGATTCATCCCCAAACACACCGGCCCGTTTCGCCGCGTCGATTGGGCGAACCGCCTCCGCATTGACGGCGTCTTCATGAAATGGCGCGAGTGGTGCAATAACCTCGTCCCTCGATGAGAGCCGCGGCCGAGTCACCACCACGTCCGCCGCAGCCGCCACGCGCTTCCGTAGAGACTCATACGCGTCCAGAATCTGATCGGCCGTCATGAGGCCCAATCGCATGACGATTCGCGCCGATTCCAGAAGCGGATCAAGGGCCTCGGTTGCCGCAATCTCTTCCAGCGTGTGATACGCCGGCTCAAAGTCCGTTCCCGCATGACCCAGCATTCGTATGGTCTTTAGATGCAGAAACACCGGCGCGCGATGCGTGCGGCAATGGTGGATCGCCGCCCGCGCCACCTCATACGACTCAATCAGATTCCGCCCGTCAGCACGGTAATAAACCAACGGCGGCCAGTTGCTGAAGTTATTCTCCACCCACGATGGCGGCGTGCGGACGCTGATCCCGATGCCGTTGTCCTCGCACACGAACAAGACCGGCACCGGCAGCTTTTGAAACGCGGCCCATCGCGCTGAATTGAACCCGCCCATCGCCGTGGAGTGATTCGTGCTCGCATCACCGAAACTGCACACCGAGATGCTGTCGGAGGGAACCGGTAGCTTGCCGCCCGCCTGCTTCGCTCGGCCGATCGCAATCGCCGTCCCCACCGCCTTCGGAATCTGGCTTGCAATCGTGCTCGTCTGCGGCAGAACCCAAAGCGGCCTGCTGCCCCAGACCTTGTGTCGGCCGTTCGCGATCGGGTCTTCCTTGCTTGCGGCCTGCGACAAGACCGTGTCATAAATCATGTCGATGCCCGGCTCATGCCGAGCCCGCTCCAGCATGAAAGCGCCGCTGCGATAATGCAGAAATGCCGGATCGGTCGGCCGCGTCAGCCGCCCGACGACCGCGTTTCCCTCGTGACCCGCGCCGCCGATGGTGTAGAAGGCTGCGTTCTTCGCGCGGAGCACCCGTGCAATCAGATCAAGATGCCGCGCCGCCATCTGCGATTCGAACAACTCAACCAGGTCGCGGCCCGCCATTGAAGAGCCGTCGCGCACGGGAGACTCCGGCGCGATCACCTCGGTGGGCGATTCGTCCCATCCCTTCAGCAGTGCGACGAACGCCTTATCCACGACTTCCGAACGATTAAATGTAGACATGAGCGACAGATTACCGGCGCGCGTCAAACCGAGTAAAGCCCCCAGCCGACCGCGGCCATCAACGCATCATTGGCCTGAGCCGACGGGCGTGCCCCCCAGCCGCGATGGATGCACAATGCCACGCAGATCGCCGCTGTTCAGAATTCGAATGTCCGCAACGCCATATTTCATCATCGCCAGCCGCGTTAACCCCAGGCCGAACGCAAAACCGGTGTATTCGTGCGGATCGATGCCCCCATGACGAATCACGTTGGGATGAACCATTCCGCACGGTAAAATTTCAACCCAGCCGCTGCGCTTGCACGTCGCACAGGGCTCCCCGCGCGCATTGACCGCCGTGCCGTCGCAAATCGCGCAACTCATATCCAGCTCAAATCCCGGCTCGACAAACGGGAAAAAGCCCGGCCGCAGCCGAACCTTCACGTCGCGATGAAAGACCTCCCGAAGCAGCAGCTTCATGAACGCGATCAGATGAGAGATCGAGATGTCCTTGTCGATCAGCAGCCCCTCAAGCTGAAAGAACGTGTTCTCATGGGATGCGTCGATCGCCTCATAACGAAAACAGCGGCCGGGAGCGATCACCCGAATCGGCGGACCGAACCGCTTCATCGCACGAACCTGGCACGGACTCGTGTGCGTCCGAAGCAGCCAGCCATTTGTCAACCAGAAAGTATCCTGCGAATCCCGCGCCGGATGAGTGTCCGGAATATTCAGGGCCTCGAAGTTGTAATACTCCGTCTCCATCTCCGGGCCGCCAACCACCGCGAATCCAAGGCCCGTAAACACACGCTCCACCTCGCGCTGGACGGCCGTCACCGGATGCAGCGAGCCTCGCTGGATCATCGGCGGAGGCAGGGTCGGATCGAATGCCGCCGCTTTCAGCCGCGCCGCGGACACTTCCGCATCGCGCAAGCGCGACTGCGCCGCGGCAAACGCGGACTCCACGGCATTCTTTGTCTGGTTGATCGCCTGGCCGGCAAGCCCTCGTTCCTCCGACGAGAAAGACTTGATCTGCTTCAATATGTCCGCCAGCGGGCCCTTCATCACGCGCGATTCCGCCGACCGAAGCGCATCAACCGTTCCTGCCTCCTGAATGGCGGCCTCCGCGCTGGCGGCAATTCTTGAAAGCACCTCTTGTAACTCATTCAGATTCATAGAAATCGACTCACGCCCCCTCCTAACTATGTAAGCCCGAATCCGCACCGTCGCAAGCCGCAACGGCAAATCTCCGCCCGGCAATCCTTCAGCACGACCCAACATTCTTTCGTCATCCCTGCTTTTGATGTATCTTCAGCCGACTCCATGAAGAACCGCGCAACCATTCTCTACATCTTCATGATCCTCGCCGGGGCAGCCGGTATCTGGGCCATCCTTGCGGCCGCCGACTCCATGCACGCCCCGCCGGATCTCTCCGGCACATGGACCCTCAGAGAGCCCGACACGAACAAGCCCCCCATCTCCCTGCGGATCGAACAATCCGGCCGATTCCTCCGGGTCTCGTGGAACCACGCTACATCCGAAAACTGTAAACTCGAACCCGTCTCCGCCGATGACGCCAACCAGAGCTTCCAACTCATCGGCCTGACCAGGCCCTACGCCGTCGTTCTCTCCGCCGACCGAACCCAACTCACCCTTCGGCCCATCGGCGGCGCAACAGACGTCGCTCCGACTGTCTCCGGCCGCCGAAGGGCCGACGCACCCACACAGGACACCACATCACCCGAAGCATCGCCGGCCGATGGCGGCGCTGTCGCCCCGACGCCGTCAAAGCACCACCTGATTCTCCGCCTGCTGTGCCAGATCGCCGTCATCCTCGCCGCCAGCCAGCTCATGGGGCGCATCTTTGAGCAGATTCGACAGCCCAAGGTCATCGGGGAAATGGTCGCCGGCATCATGCTCGGGCCCAGCCTGCTCGGCTGGCTATGGCCTTCCGCGTCCGAAATGCTCTTCATGCCGGGGACAACCCTGTACCTCGACATCCTCAGCCAGGTCGGCGTGATTTTCTTCCTCTTTCTCATCGGCCTCGAACTCGAACCCAGGTTGCTGCGAAATCGCGGACACACGGCGCTTGTGGTGAGCCAGTCCAGTGTCATCACCCCGTTCCTGCTCGGAGGGGCGCTGGCCGCCGCGCTGTATCCGCTCCTGTTCACCTACCGGCAGCAAATCGGGTTCGCTCCCGTCGCGCTGTTCATGGGCACCGCCATGAGCATCACCGCTTTCCCCGTGCTGGCCCGAATTCTCACGGAACGAAACCTGCACAAGACATCCGTCGGCGCCGTCTCACTGACTTGCGCCGCGGTCAACGACGTGTCAGCATGGTGCATTCTCCCATTCATCATCGCCTTCACCCGGTCCAGCGGATTCGGTTCAGCGGCACTCACTGCGGGATGGTCGGCGCTTTATCTCGTCGGAATGATTGCCTGCATCCGCCCGCTGCTCGTGCGATTCGAGAAGCATTTTGATCGCCGGGGGTCCATCAGCCGCGTGCTCGTGGGAATGATTTTTCTGCTCGTGCTTCTCAGCGCCGCCGCAACCGAGGCCATCGGCATTCACGCGCTCTTCGGCGCCTTCCTCATGGGCGCAATCATGCCGAAGAGCTCCAAATTCGTCCGCGAGCTGAATGACAAAATCGAGGACTTCGTCATCGTACTCCTCTTGCCCATCTTCTTCGCCTACACCGGACTGCACACCCAGATCGGGCTGCTCAACACCGTCGAGCTCTGGCTTTTCACCCTGCTCATCGTCGCCGTGGCATGCGCCGGCAAGTTCGGCGGTTCAGCCGTCGCCGCCCGGCTGTGCGGCATGAACTGGCGCGAGGCGTCTGCCGTGGGCATCCTGATGAACACGCGCGGACTGATGGAACTCGTAATCCTCAATATCGGTCGCGAGCTTGGCGTGATCACGGACGCCGTCTTTGCAATGATGGTCATCATGGCCGTCGCCACGACATTCCTCACCACACCCATTCTCAACTGGGTCTACCCCGATCGCCTTCTCCGCGCGACACGGAAGCGGGAACTCGCCGCAGATGCGTATGGCATCCTCATGCCTGTCTCGCTCCCCCGAAGCGCCAAGCCGTTGCTCCGCCTCGCTGAAGTCATCGCCGGGCCCGATGAAAACAAGCGGAACATCATCGCTCTGCACTTGCGACGCGCGGAGGAACACGAGGCCTATCGAGCAGCCATCAACGACGAAAGCGCCGAGGACCGCTCCGTCATCGACCTGATCATTGAGCAGTCCAAGTCGCTTCACATACCGATTGAGCCGCTCGCTTTTGTCTCACTTGATCCGGCCGCCGACATCGCTCGAGTCGCATTCGAGAATCAGGTCAGACTGGTTCTGATGGGTTTTCACAATCCGGTCATCGGCCGAAACTTTCTCGGGGGCACCGTCCACCGCGTGCTCCAGGAGGCAAGGACCAACGTCGGCATCTTCATTGATCGCGGCCTGCACGGGAAACCCCGAAACATCCTCGTCCCCTACCTCGGCAGCCCGCACGACAAGCTCGCGCTGGAGTTGACCGCGAGGATCGGTCGCAACGCCGGAGCGGCCGTGACGATGCTGCATATCGTCAAGCCGGGACGAGCAACCGGCACGACAACCGATGATAAACTAAATGCGAAAGGCGCTTCCGAGCAGGTGTTCGCCGACCCGACCCAGCCTGTACCGGTCACTTTCAAGGTCGTCGAAAGCGATGACCCCATCGCCGCCGTGCTGGAATACGCGAAGCCCTTCGACCTCGTTGCAATCGGCGTCGCCGAAGAATGGGGACTGACGTCTCAGTTGTTCGGATGGCGCGCGGAGCGAATCGCTCGCGACTGCCCGAGTTCGCTGCTCATCACGCGCCGGGCCGCCCCCTTTGCCTGATCATATTAAACCGCCCGGGCGACCCGCAGGCCCGATTCTCCTCGGCGCCGATCCGGAAAAGCGTATTCAAGAGCCCTTCTTCTCGAGAATCAGGTTGTGATAGATCATTCCGGCGATCGCTCCGCCGGCCAGCGGGCCGACCCAATAAACCCATTGCTGCGCCCAGAAGTCCGCGTGATTCTGCGAAAGCGCTGCGACGATGCCCGTCCCGAAACATCGCGCCGGATTCAATGCCGCACCCGTCAGCGGACCACCGAGGAAGATGCACGCGCCAACCGTCAAACCAATGCCCCAGCCGCCGATCTTCGGCGCACGCGGATCGACCGCCGTCCCGAAGACCGCGTAAATCAGCAGGAAAGTCATCGCAATCTCAACAAGTGCCGCCGTCGGCGCGCTGATCAGACCTGCATCGAACTTCGGCGTGCCGATCGAGCATGCCTCGAGAACCTGCGCCCCGCCGGGCGTCTGCATGCCCTTGAAGATGAAGAGAATCAACACTCCCGCGGCCACGCCACCCACACACTGGGCAATCACGTATTGAATCGCGTCGGTGAGATTGATCCGCCGCGTCACGAGCATCGCAAAAGTGACAGCCGGATTCAGGTGTCCCCCGGACACATTCATCGCCGCAGACACACCGATGGAGAGAATCAATCCATGAGCCGCCGCCACACCGACCAGGCCCGCGTACCCCGCGTCCTGCATCGTCGCGATACAGATCGCGCCCGCTCCGACGAAACACAGCGCAAACGTGCCGATCAATTCTGCCAAGAATTTTGAAATGTTCGCCATAAGATATTGACTCCTGTCTAGATAGGACGCGGATGCGGAAACACTCGGCGGGGCTCGCCGCTCAACACTCCGATTGAGCGCGTACATGCCCGAACACTGAAACAAATCGGCCGAGCTCGCGAGAATCAAAAACGCCCGAGGTTCTCGCGCTTCGCGACCAAGAACGAACGGAAGTCTAGAAATAGCCTAACTTTCCGTCAATCAACAGATTCTGGGCAGCAGCCGCCAAATCGCCATCCGACTGGATGGACAAATGAACCAGATAATATAAAATACCATCCAATATGTCATCGCATTCGAATAGAATTACCGATCGCATTCGCCTTTTTGAGGCGCGCTGCCGCGAGCGAGGACTGGCGCTGACGGTTCAGCGGCGCGTGGTGCTCGAGGCCGTCCTTTCCCGCGACGATCACCCCACCGCCGATCAGATTTTTGAGGATGTCAGGCTCCGAATCCCCGACGTGTCGCGCACCACCGTCTATCGCGTGCTCGACGCGCTGGTGCAACTCGGCGTCATCGGAAAACCCAGCCACTTCGGCGCCGCGACCCGGTACGAACCCAACATTCACCGCCACCACCACCTGGTTTGCGTCAACTGCGGCCAGGTCATGGACATCGAAGACGATGGCTCGCCCATCGATCCGTCGCCGTTCCTCGGCGAACAGGCAAAGTGTTTTGATATCGTTGACTACTCCATCCACTTTCACGGCGTCTGTGCGACTTGCCGGGCCGGGAAGCAACCGCCCGAAAACGAAGCGCAGCCGCCATCCGCAGAAGGAGAACCCGCACCATGACATTCCAAACCATCGGCCGGACCTGCCGGGTGTGCGCCGCGATCACGGCCCTCGCCGCCGTCAGCATCGCAGCCTTCGCCGAGGACCAGCAATCAACCGAAACGCAGCCAAGGGCCGCATGCTGCAAGGCAACCGACACCCCGTCGACCAACGCGGTCCCAGCGCAACTGGCACGCTCCGCCACGATGGAGTATGTCGCGCTGAATGAACCGCCCGGACAGCAATCGAGCCGGCGACGCGAACGCGCCATGCCGAATTACAAAGTCGTCCCCGTCGAACGCGGCGGCACGATCGAAGGCGTGGTCAAATTCGAGGGCAAAGAACCCGACGCCAAGGTGCTCAATATCGTCAAAGACCACGAAACCTGCGACAAGGGCGAAAAGTCACGATCCGCGATCAAAGTGGACGGCAAAGGACGGGTCGCGGAAGCCGTTGTGTACCTGTTTGACATCACCCAGGGACGGGATTTCCCAAAGCGAGAGAGCCCGCCGGTGATCGATCAAACTAACTGCACATTTCAGCCGCACGTCATGGCGGTCAAGGCGGGCGAGCCCGTCGAAGTCCTGAATAGTGACCCGGTTGCCCACAATATCAACGCATCTCAGCGCATCTACACACTATTCAACGTCCTCCAGCCGCAGAAGGACATGCGGGCGTCGCAGAAATTTGACCGGCCGGGCCTCGTCCATATCCGATGCAACGTCCATGATTGGATGGAAGCCTGGGTCTGGGTTTTTCGACATCCATACTATTGCGTCACGGCCCAGGACGGCGCCTTCAAACTCGAAGGCGTGCCGGCCGGCAAATACCAGCTCGCCGTCTGGCAGGAAACGTTTGGTGAAAAATTCGTTGAGGTCGAGGTCAAGGACGGCGAAACAGCGCGGCTCGATCTTAAAGTGGAAGCACCCAAAGAGCGCCAGTAGCCTCGCCACCAACCAATAACGCCTCGCATATTCCCTGAAAAGAATCGTCCTCGATTTCTGAAACAAGACAGGAGACCCCAAGATGTCAGGATCAGCTTTCTGCAAAGCCGCAGCGCTCGCGATCGCATTCGCCGCGACAACTCTCACCCGCGCCGACAGTGCGATCGCCGAGGGACCCGCCACCCCGAAACTCGAGCCGCTGCCGCCCGTCGCCATCCCCAAAGACAACCCCATGACACCCGAGAAGATCGAACTCGGACGCATGCTCTACTTCGATCCGCGTCTCGCCGGCGACAGCAGCATTGCATGCGCCAAATGCCACGACCCCGAAAAGGGATTCTCAAACGGCCTGCAGATGTCCGACGCCTATCCCGGCACCAAGCACTGGCGACACGTCCCAACCGTTCTCAACGCCGCATATCTACAGCAGCTTTTCTGGGACGGCCGCGCAAACACACTCGAAGCCCAGGCCATCGGCCCCATCGCCGCGCCGATTGAAATGAATCAGAACTACACACACCTCGTTGAGAAGCTGGACAACATCCCCGAGTACCGCGAGCGATTCCAGAGGGTGTTCAAGGATGATGTCACGATGGATAACCTTGCCAAGGCGATTGCGGCCTTCGAGCGCACAATCGTGTCGAAGCCCGGCCCCGTCGACAAATTCCTCATGGGAGACAAATCCGCGCTGAACGATTCCCAGAAACGCGGAATGGAAATCTTCACCGGCAAGGCGAACTGCATCGCATGCCACAACGGCCCGCTCCTCACGGATCACGGCTTTCACACGACGGGCGTTCCCGAAATTCCCGAGCTTACGAAAGACGCCGACCGCGTCGCGACGCGGCACTTCTTCGCCACCGACCAGAAATACCCCAGCCCGCGAAAGGTCGACAGCGACTACGGACGCGAATTCATTACCAAGAGCCAATCCGACCGTGGCAAATTCAAGACGCCTTCGCTTCGCGAACTGAAGTGGACCGCGCCCTACATGCACAATGGTGCATTCGAAACCCTGGAAGATGTCATTGAGTTCTACATGAAGGGCGCCGGCGACCACGCCAACAAGGATACGCTCCTCAAGCCGTTCACACTGAACGAGCAGGAAATGGACGACTTGATCGCATTCCTCGAGGCGCTTTCATCCGAGTCACCCATCAAGGTCGAAAAGCCCCGAGACCTTCCTCGAAAATCAGACGGCACACTCTGAGAATGCCGGGCCCACGCCAATTGAGGCCCGCGGACCGACCCGAACCCAAACACAAAAGCCCGTGGCACCCCCTGCCGCGGGCTTTTGCCTTTTTGACACGCATCACCGGAGACAACTTCGCCCACATTCGCCCAAACAGGAAATTCCGGCGAAGAATCTTCGCATTAGCGACATTGAATCGCGTATAATCGCGATTACTCGCCAAAGACCACGAATTCGCCAACCACGCCGAAGACAAGGGGCCGACCACGCGTGAAGGAAATTCAGGAAATTCTCACCGCCGCGCGACAGCGGCGGGTAACCGACATTCACATCATCGCAAATGCGCCGATTCTGTTCCGAATCGAAGGCGACCTTCAACCCGCAACCAAAGAACCGCTGACGGCCAAAATCTCAAAAGACCTCTGCTACGCCCTGCTCTCACCCGAACAGATCGCTGAGTTCGAAAGCGAACGCGATATCGACTTCATGATGGCTGACTCCGACCGGAACCGCCATCGGGTCAACATCAGCTACAACGACGGCCGTGTCGGCGCAGTCATACGACTGCTTCCCAGCGACCCCGTGCCTCTTGATTCCCTCCACCTGCCGGAAATCGCCACGCGCGTCACCCGGGCTCGAAAAGGGCTCATTCTCATCACCGGCAGCACCAGCCAGGGCAAAACCACCACACTCAACGCCATGATCGATCACATCAATCGGAACGCGCGAAAACACATCGTCACCATCGAAGACCCGATTGAATACGTTCACACCAACAAAAACTCTATCGTTAGGCAACGCGAAATCGGAAAAGACACCCGCTCCTTTGTCCGCGCCCTGCGCGCCGCGCTGCGGCAGGACCCCAATGTCATCGCCATCGGCGAAATGCGAGACTACGACACGATCAAAATCGCCCTCACCGCCGCGGAAACCGGCGTCCTTGTTCTCTCCACGCTGCACGTTATATCAATCGACAAGATCATCGAACGACTGCTCTCCTACGCCCCCGACGGCGGAGATGGCCACATCCGCACGCTGCTCGCCGAAGCACTGCTCTGCATCGTCCACCAGGAACTTCTACCCACCATCGACGGCGGCAAACGCATCGCGGCCGAAACTCTCGTCGCGACCGACGCCGTCCGAAACGTCCTGAGAAATCGCAAGACCTTCCATTTGCGAAATGCAATCATGACAGGCCAGCGCTACGGCATGCAACCCATGAAGTCATCCCTTGACCAGCTCCTCGCGGAAGGCGTAATCAGTGACGCGGTCCATGACAATGTCTTGGAGAGCTATCGATAACCGGCAGAATCCGGCCGCTGCCGTGACCTGCGCCCTGATCCACTTCTCGCCGCGAGAACCTATCCCGTGCTCTGCATCGCGGCTGCCAGGCCGTTGATACTCAAAAAAATTGTCGGCTTCAGGCGCGCCCGCCGCGCGTCATCGGCCTGCCGAAATCGCTCGATCAGTTCAAGCTGCAGAATGTTGATCACGTCCGTGAAAGGATTCCGCGCATCGATTGCGGACTGAATGACGCGATTATTATCCAGCAGACGCGACTGCCCCGTGATTTCGAGAATAATGCGACTTGTCCTCGAAAACTCCGCCGCAATTTGCACATGCCGCGTCGAGCCGCCGTCACCATACAGCGCGGCAATCGGCAGCCGGGCCCGAGCCATCTCCTGCTGCGCATTGTCGATCAACGTCTTGAAGAAGCTCCAGTTTCGATACAGATCACGCATCCGGCCGATTGCCTCGCAATCGTCGCGACAGATCGACTCAATCGCCGACCCGAGCCCATACCAGCCCGGCACGACATAGCGCGTCTGCGTCCACGCAAAAACCCACGGAATCGCCCGCACATGATCCAGGTCCACATCCCCCCCGCCCCGGGCCACGGGCCGGGATGCGATCGGCAGATCGCTGATGAACTCGATCGGCGTTCCGCCCGCATACCAGGGCCAGAACGCCGGATCGCGGACCAGCCCGCGATAGGCCTGCATCGACGCCTCCGCAATCTGATCCATCAGGCAGTCGGCCTGTTCCATGTAATCACAACCATCCGAGTCGGGAACTCGGCCCGCATCCGCCGTCGCCACAATCATGGCATTGACGATCTGCTCAAGATGCCGACGCGCGATCGCCGACATCGCGTAACGAAACGTAATGACCTCGCCCTGCTCCGTGAAACGAATCCGCCCGTTGCGAGATTGCTTCGGCGTAGCCAGTATCGCCCGATTCGCCCGACCACCCCCGCGACCGATCGTTCCACCACGGCCGTGAAACAAACGCAACTCCACCCCATGCTTCGCAGCCACGTCTGCAAGGCGGGCCTGAGCACGCTGAAGTCCCCAGTTCGACATCCAGTAACCGCCATCCTTGTTGCTGTCCGAGTAGCCCAGCATGACCTCCTGAAACTGTCGGCGGCCGCGCAGGTGCCGTCGATACGTTTCGTCGGCAAACAGCGCGCTCATCAGATCCGGTCCGCGCGTCAGATCCTCCACTGTCTCCAGAAGCGGTACCAGGTCCAGCTGACATGTCACATGCTCGCCATCATCTCGCCACAGCCCGACCTCCTTGAGCAGAACGATCACGGCCAGCACATCGCTCACTTCATGGGTCATGCTCACGATGTAACCGCCAACCGCATCGGGCGTCGTGTCAACCACTTCGCGTATCACATGAAGGGTGTCCAGCATATCCCGCGCCGTCGGGGACAAGAGCGCGCCGACCGGAAGCAGCGGGCGCGGATTTCGCAGTTCCGCTCGCAGCGCCTCCAGCTTCTTTGACTCCGGAAGCCCCGCATAATCGTCGCAAACGCGGGCAAGGCGCAACAATTCACCCACCGTCTCGGCATGAACGCGCGAGTGCTGCCGAATATCCAGCGCTGCCATGTGAAGACCGAACGACTTCGCGCGATAAATCAGATCAAATAGGCGCCCCTCGCTTGCAACGAGCGCCATTCCGCAGCCCTCAAGGGCGAGCGATAGCTCCTCCAAATCCGATACCAGTTCGCCCGCGCGATAGGCCCCCGGCTCAACGCGTGAATGGCCCAGCTTCGCAATCATCTGTGTGATGCGAAGCCGGAACGGCTCATTCGCCATCACGCGCTCATCACGCGGAGCAACCGGATACAGCGCCCGGTCGCGCTCGATCGCCGCGTCCAGCGCCGCGGGAACCTGAACGCGCAGCCGCGATGCAGAAAGCTCGCGGCGAAGCGCTGTCAGCTCCTCGTCATACAGGTCCAGCACCGCATTCCGAAGTTCCGCGAATGATTCCCTCGTCACGGCAGCCGTGACCCGGGGATTTCCGTCCCGATCGCCGCCGATCCACGTCCGATATCGAATAATGCTCGGCAGCACGGGCGTCACTCCGTATTGCTCGAAAATCGCCCTCCGCAAATCGCGATATAGCTGGGGGATCGCCTGCCACACAGGCCCCTTCAAAAAGTACAGACCGTGCCGAACTTCCTCGATCACGCGCGGCCGCTCGACGCGCAGCTCGTCCGTCGCGAACATCAACTGAATGTCCCGAACGAGCCGGCTCCCGATCGCCTCGCGCTCGGCCACCGACAGCTCAGGATCATGCGAATCCGACAACGCTTCCGCGATTCCCTGCTGCTGTCGGAGCACGGTCTGACGACGCGCTTCCGTTGGATGCGCCGTGAAGGTCGGCTGAATGTCGATTCGGCGAAGCACACTGAGCACCTCATCGACCGAAAGCCGCTGCTGTTTCAACGCATGAATTGCCTCGGCTATCGACTCGGCGCGCGGCATTTCCGGCGTCGCCCGACGCTCTCGATCGCGGTTGATTCGCGCGATCGCGACCTGCTCGGCCTTGTTCACAAGATGAAATCGAATCGTGAGCGTCTTGAGTAGCTCATGAATCTCGTCGTCCGCCAGCTGCCGCGCTTCCGACCGAGGCGTCGCAAACGGTTCCGCCGTCGAAAAATCCGCTCTGCGGCACAGGGCGACCATCCGATCGAGGCGCCGGGCGGCAGCCTCGCCGCAATGCGCCTCGAACACCCGGACCACCGCACCGGAAAGCAGCTCAATATCCCGTGACAGGCTCACGCCGCCCTCGCATTCAACTTCCCGGAGGCCGTTGCCTTCATGCCAAAATGAAGGCGGCTCGACACCCGCGCACAGTGACTCCGGCGGACTGGCGATCCCATACGGCAATCGTCAGTCCCACAGATCGTCCCAGAAGTCTTCAAAATCATCCTCGTCAAGATCGCCGTCGAACAGGTCATCCAGAAAATCCTCGAGATCGTTGTCGTCGTCCTGGTTGAACCCGAGCTCATCAAGAATATCCAGAAGATTCTCGACGCATTCTTCGGTATCATCGTCGTCGTCGCAGACCAGACCGCACCCGGACGAAAACGGTAATCCAAATGTCAAACCGCCGACCATCAACGCATTAAGCCAGCTTCTCTTCTTCATGACGGACCTTTCAAATGCAATACTCGCGAAGGCGCAAATCACTCTTTCGGAATCGGGCGCAGCTCGCGCTTCTTCCCCTCGCGATGTTCATTCTATCTAACCCGCTCGTGACCGCGACGCAACCGAACTCGCCGGAG
Organism: Phycisphaerae bacterium; assembly: GCA_019636475.1. NCBI lineage: Bacteria > Pseudomonadati > Planctomycetota > Phycisphaerae > Phycisphaerae bacterium. Next base: position 138,425 of record JAHBXN010000006.1, on the reverse strand, counting down.
AAACCCGCTACAAACGACCGCGACGGCTCCGCACGCCGCATTCGAGGATTGATCCACCAGGACCAGACCTGGTCGGGACGAATCCTCATTATCGGCGACACCCAGATAATAGGCGCGGTCGTCGATATCGAGCCCGGCACGGAAATTCTGTTCGCCGGAGCCGAGCCCGGCCACAATCCGGTTCTCACCGTCGGATCCGCCGAAGAGAAGCACGGCTCCATCCGCCTCGCCCCCGATGAGGCGCGACCCGTCTACTTCGGCGTCGCGGAACACGCGCAGCCCGGCGCCATCATCGTCTATCTCCCGCCACCGCCCCCCAACGATTCGGCCGCTGGCTCGAGATTCCGCTGGCGCGGCGTCCGCTTCACCGGTGTCGGCTTCGAAAGAGCCGACCGGAAAGGTGCCACGAAAACGGCATCTCAACGCGTGCCGGCGATCACGGTGAACTGCGCCGAAAACGGCACGACCGTCGAGCTTGACGACTGCCGATTCACGGATGGAAGCGGTGTGCTCATTCGCGCCGGCGCGGATTCGCGGATCAAGATCACCGATTGCGAACTGGCCGCCGTCGATGCAACATCGCTCACGATCAGCCGAACCGCGCGACCGGATTTCGCCGGCAAAATCGACATTCGAGACAACAACCTGAACTCGGGCATCATGCTTGATGGCGTCAATGGTGAAATCGTCGGCAACACAATCGCGGGCGATTCCGCCTCATTGCTCATCACCAGCCGAATCGGGACGGGCTCTCGAATCGAAGACAATCTACTCAACCGCCGCTGCGCCGCCACGCCCGGAACCTACGCACTGAGCGTGAATTCCCCCGCAAGCACCATCACAAACAACATCATCATCGGCGCGGAAACGTGCGTCCTCGCCGGACCGCGAACCATGATGGGCAACATCATCATGGCCCAACCCCCTGCCGCACATTCATTCGATCAGCCGCGATCGCGAAAGCTCGTCGCCTCGCTTCCGCAAGGTGCGCGATTCGAAAAAAACTACCTCATCGGCCCCACCGGCGCCATGCTCGCACCGTGGCCGATGCGTAGCCCCGGCGCCGATTCCGAGCCTGAACGCCGCCGGACGACAATTAAGAACAACGTCTTCGACGGTGCCGGCAATACGGCATGGGCCGTGGAACTCGATGCCGCAGGACGCCCCGTCCCGATCGCGATCGAGAACAACCTGTTCATGCGGCTCGAAAACATTGTCATTAACAAGTCGGGCGGCCCGATCGACGATTTCACCGCCGGCTTCAACGCTTTCTATCCGCCGCCGCGGCGCAAATACGATCGCTTCGATCCGGCCGAAACCGAACCGGGCAACGGCGATCACGCCTTCAAGTCAATAATGGATCTGGGGCTCGCGAACCGGACTGAGTCGGACGATCGGGAATTCAGGGCGAACGAACTCGCTCGGCAGGCAAAACTGCTGCAGGACAACGATCGGGCCGGATTCAGAAGACACATCGTCGAACGCTACCGCCCCGGAAAAAACAGTCCGCTCATGGGCGCCGGCCGTCCCGGAAGCGGCAGCGCGAACATCGGGCCCGGATGAGACGGACCGACTCCCGCCGCCAATCACGCCCCGCTCGGTTCCTTGCGCACCACCCCCAGCATCCACCCGCGAAGAAATGCAAGCCGCTCGTACGAACACACAGCCTTGTCGTAGAGCGTCGCAAGCCGATACAGCGCCGGACTGAACATCAACGATGTCGGGCAATGATGCAGATACCGGATCAATTCGACGCGCAGTCCCGAAGCCCGGGCCAGCCGCCGCACCGCGCCGCCCGTGTTGGCGCGATACCGCGTCGGAAACGTATCCGCCTCGCACCGGCCCTCCGCGAATCGCACGATCTTTGGGTGCAACATATTGGGCACCATCGATGCAATCACTGACACATAGTCGAAGCGACTCGGCGTAAGAAACACAAACGCGCCGCCCGGCCGCAGAACCCGCGCGATCTCCCGAAAGACCGGCTCAGGCGATTCAAGGTGCTCCAGCACCGACCGCGCAACCACAAGATCAAACCGCCTGTCCGCAAACGGTAGCGCATCACCATGCGCTCGATAAACCCGCGCGCCCGCAACCATGACCGCGCCGGCCTCCGCCGCAGGATCGATCCCGTGCACGTCGGATGTCCGCTCGCAAAGCGCCGACGCAAACTCAAACGACCGGCCGCATCCGATATCCAGCACCGCGCCGCCCGCGGCAAGCCGGTCCATCACCTCCCGCGCATAAATCCGGTACGCGTGAACCCAGCCCCGAGAGTCGTAGTGCCGACGCTGCAGCGCAAAACAGACTGCCCGGCGGCGGCGCATTCCTTTTCGAGCGATTTCCCGTAGCATTCACGTCAAATCGGCTGAACCGTCGGACCGATTACAGAAATTCGCCCCGCTCGGACCCGGGCGGATGCTCCCGATCAACTCCCGGGGCACAGGAGACGGCCCATGCCAACCGATCCGCTCAAACTGCTCAGGTCTGTCGTCGATCTGCCGACCGCGCCATTCGTCGAAACCCATGTCATCCGATTCATCAAGGAGTTCGTCTCAAAAAGATCGGCGCTAAAGCTCAAGCCTGACCGGTTCGGCAACCTGCTCGTAACCTACACGCCGCCGGATCAAAAAAAATCCCGGCTGGCCGGCAGACCGGTCCTCTTCGCCGCACACATGGACCACCCCGGATTCGTCGCCACAAAAATGCTCAACGACAAGCACGTACACGCCCAATGGCGCGGCTGGGTACAGTCCGCCTACTTCAAAGGCCGGAAGATTCAATTCCACTCCGCCGACCGATGGATCCCCGCCGTCATTGAAGAGGTCCAGCTTCACACGCCAACCCGGGCCGAAGCCAGACAGGCCGCCGCCAGCGCCAGGTCGTTCGGCGCGGACGGCCCGCCGGACGGCATCATCGCCCGCGTCAAATCGCCCGTCGAACCGCACAGCCCGGGCATGTGGGCACTCAATGATGCCGTGATCCGCGGCACGCGCCTCCATGCCCGAGCCTGCGATGACCTCGCGGGGCTCGCCGCAATCCTGGCCATGCTGGATGAAATCTGTCGCCGCCGAGCGAAAGTCGCGACCCGCGCATTCTTCACTCGCGCCGAAGAAGTCGGATTCGCTGGCGCTCTCGCCGCTGTTGCCGACAAATCCGTCCCAATGAACACCGTCGTCGTCGCCGTCGAAAACAGCAAGGCGATTACAGGCGTCGATATCGGCGGAGGCCCCGTCCTGCGCGTCGGCGACAAGGCCACCGTCTTCACCCCCGCGGCGACAGCCTATTGTCACGTCGTCGCCGATCAGCTCAAACAGAAAGACAAAACATTCCGCTACCAGCGAAAACTCATGGACGGTGGCACATGCGAATCAACCGCCTACTGCCACCACGGTTACGACGCCACGGGAATCTGCCTCCCCCTCGCCAACTACCACAACATGGATTCGGCCGCCGAGAAGATCGCCCCGGAATCAATCGATGTGCGTGATTATCTCAATCTTGTGAAGTGGTTTATTGCCCTCTCACAGGCCCCCGGAAAAGTCCGCTTCGACGGACAACACCCGGGACTTGGTGACAGACTCGATGCACTCCTCAAACAGCATAGGCATCGACTGCTCGAAACAGCAAAATCCGTCATGTAAGCGGTCAGGGCGGCTCTGAAGTCCGCGCGACGAGCCGGCCCGATACATCACTGACCGGCACTCCCCTTGTCGGCCGCCCCGGTCGTCGACCCGGCGGTCGCGGGCATCTCTTCCGGTCCGATGCCCCATTCTTTCCGCAGTTCCTCGATGCGACCCGGATCACACTTCTTGAACACGAAGGGAACCCCCGTCATGCCGTGCTGAACCATTGTCCCGTCCGCGTCAAGAATGTAATACGCCATTTCATTCAGGCCCCGGGCATCTCCAACGCCCACGCGCAGCCGGCCATCATCCTTGCGCGTCACCGTATACATTCGCCACTGGAACTTCTTCAGCTCCGTATCAAAATCCCGCAAGGCGAAACGCTGCCCGGCTTCCAGCTTCAACAGCCGAAACAAGTGGCCCGTCGGATGAATGAACCGATCCGCCGGCCGCGCCACCACGATCTCCTTGGGCTGCTTCTCCTCAACGACCTGAAGTGTCGCCTGCTTGGCATCCACGATCAGCGACTCGCGAATCGGCGGGCTGGCCCCGATCGCCACGCGATGGGTGGTCTCCCAGACAATGCTGATCGGCTCAAAATATCGGTCCAGCCTCCCGGAGGTGCGAAGCTCCGTCCTCGCGCCACTCGGGCCCCGAATCATGCTGAAGTCTGAATAGTGGTAGGCAGGTCCCGATTCCGACTTCTCTCCCTCGACGCGCGAAACGGCAAAGCCCACCGTCGCGTCGTCGATCTTCAACTCAAAGCACGCCTCGAATCGAACGGAAGGATCGATCTCCGGCAACGACGCGATGCGCTGCCGGCCCTCCGCCCGCGGGCCGGACAAACGGCCACGGGCGACCAAATCCCCAAAACAAACCGCCGCAAACAGTCCAACCGTCGCCGTAATTGAAAATAGATCAATCAGGCGACGCTTCGATAAACTCGACATGTCAAACGCTCCCAGTTTCTAGCGATGAGGTGGATTCAAGGTCCAATCCGCCCTCGCCCGACAACGCCCCTGCCGCACAAACCGCGCATGCGACGACCGACCAACCGAATGCTCGAGTTCCCTCCCCGTTAATCCCTATTCTACGACTCACAAACCGTCCCGGTCGTCCGAAAAATCGACGCCGGCCCCGCCTATTCCCCCGCCGACCAAATCGCAGCCCCGCACGAGCCACCCCGACAGACACAATAAGCTTATCATTCACAGATTGTTACAGGCATCACTGGGCCCACATGGATTCGAGTCGCCTTCCCAGGCTGCCCGGACCGCGGATCGGCATGGCCGAAAAGCCCCATGAAGTCGCGCGCCTTGCAGAATCACAGCCCGGCCGTTACACTGCGGGGCTCGTTTGAAATCAAACCAATCCGAGGATGTATCGGCCATGCCGAAAATGAAAACGCATAAGGGACTCGTCAAGCGAATCAAGGTGTCCGCACGAGGCAAGGTGCGCTACAACAAGAGTGGCGCGGGCCACCTCATGAGCGGAAAGAGCTCTTCGCGCCGGCGCGGCATGCGTAAACACGTCGAATTGCTCGATGCCCCGCTTGCCAAGCGAATCCGCCGGATGATGGGTAAATAACACCGATCGCTCGCCACTGGCGAACCGCGATCTGCGCCGATTTCGCTCGGCCCATGTTGAACTCGCTGGAGATTGACTCATGCCACGCACCAAAACACACGTCGCCCACCACAAAAAGGTGAAGCGAATACTCAAGGCGGCCAAAGGCTATTACGGCGCGCGAAGCAAACTGCTGAGCGTGGCCCGCGATACCGTGCTCCGCGCCGGCGTCTATTCCTACCGCGATCGACGCGCGCGAAAGGGCGATTTCCGCCGGCTCTGGATTACACGGCTCACGGCGGCCTGCCGCGCAAGAAACATCTCCTACAGCCGATTCATCAACGGCCTGAAGCTTGCCACTGTCGATCTGAATCGCAAGATGCTCAGCGAAATCGCCATCGCCGACCCGACGGCATTCGACGCAATCGTCGAAATCGCCAGGAAACACGCCGCATCCAAGGCGGCCTGATCGCTCTTGCCCCAATCAACCCCAGGCGCCGAACGTTCGCGTACGGCGCTTTTTTCTTGCGCCCAGTCAGCAATCATGCCCCGCAATCAACACGAATCGACGCCCATCCTCGCCGGTTTCGGCGTCATCTTCGACATGGATGGCGTCCTGGTCGATAGCTATCGACCACATTTCGAGAGCTGGAGGGGCCTCGCTCTCGAGCTGGGATACGATCTCAATGAATCCCAATTCGCCGCAACCTTCGGCCGCACAAGCCGCGAGATCATCCAACAACTCTTCCATACCCACGATGACGCCGCGATTCGGCAAATGGACGACCGCAAAGAGTCGCTCTACCGCGATATCATCCGAGAAAACGTGCCTGAGATGCCCGGTGCTCGCGATCTGATCGCCTCAATTCACGCCGCCGGCGCAAGCATCGCCATCGGCTCATCCGGTCCACCGGAGAACGTCGAACTCATCCGCGACGCACTGAGACTCAATGACCGACTGGCCGCTTGCATCACAGGCGCCGATGTCAGCCGTGGGAAACCCGATCCGCAGGTTTTCACCTTGGCGGCCGAGCGGATGATGCTGCCACCCGATCGCTGCATCGTGATTGAGGACGCACCGGCCGGAATCGAAGCAGCCCGCCGGGCCGGCATCCGGTGCGTCGCACTAACCAGCTCCCACCCTCGCGATCGATTGTCCGCAGCCAACACCATCATCGGAGCCTTATCGGAACTCAATCCGCTGCGCATCAAGGCGATACTCGATAATGGGAAATAGTGGTGTTCATTACCCATCCGAATTAACTGACCATGTGCGCGGCGAACCAGATTCCAATTCTTGAGGACATAAATGGTTGCATTACATATATTTGCGTCTACGTCGCCGAATTCGCACGATACTAGAGATTTGCTGGAATGGGGATTGCGGTGATATATTGCGCAGCGGGAAGTCTGTGATCATCACATAGTCTGCCCGCTGAGCTGCGCGTGCGCAGGGGCGGGTTGTTGCCAATGAGCCCGAGCCGGCCCGCTCCTGGCGCCCGCCGCTAGCGGCCGTCGGCATCCAGCACGAATGAATCTGCCGGCATTGGCATTTGAACGTCGGGCATCCCGGCGTCCCGCATCGCCGCGGCAAGCGGCTTCATCTGATCCGGTTCGCCATGCACGAGGAATGCCCCGCGACACGAATTCGCAATGGGGCGGTAGAGTCGCCCCAGCTCTTCCGAGTCGGCATGGGCGCTGAAACCATTGAGAGCCGCAACCTGTGCCTTTAGCTTGTAGGTCTGGTTGAAAATTCGAACCTCCGGCTGTTTCTCCACAATGCGCCTTCCGAGCGTGTGAGCCGCCTGGAAACCGACGATCAGCACGGTATTCCTGGGATTCTGAACATTGTTCTTCAGGTGGTGCAGGATGCGCCCCGCCTCACACATCCCGCTGGCTGAAATAATGATGCACGGTCGTCGACGACGATTGATCGCCTTGCTCTGCTCGGAATCTCTGACATAGGTGCAGCAATCGCCGCCCAGTATGTCGCCCGCCTGCGCCTGAAACGCCAATGCCTCTTGGTCAAACAGGTCCGGATGCAGCCGGAACACTTCGGTCGCGTTCACCGCCAGCGGGCTGTCAATATAAATCGGCATGTCCGGAATCCGCCGCTCCGCGACCAGTTGATGCAGGAAATAGACGATCACCTGTGTTCGCCCGACGCTGAACGCCGGGATCACAACCTTGCCGCCGCGACGAAACGTATCATTCACAACATCCGCAAGCTGCTCGCGCAGATCGCTCGTCGGCGGATGCCGCCGGCCGCCGTACGTGCTTTCGCAGATCAGATAATCGGACTCCGGAAAGGGTGATGGATCCTTCAAGAGGGGCGTATCAAATCGGCCCAGGTCGCCGGAAAAAAGCAGCGAGGTCGCCCCCTGCGCCCCGCCTCCACCGCCATGCTGATAGTCCAGGCGAATCATCGCGGCGCCCAGCATGTGGCCGGCCATTAGAAACTCGGCGCGGAGCCTTCGCGTAATCCAGAAGGGATGCCTCGGTGAAACGGCGTGAAACAAGCGGAGTGCCGCGATGGCGTCATCGTCATCATAGAACGGCTCGATCGGCGATTCCCCTTTGCGCTCGCGCTTCTTGTTCAGATAGAATGCGTCTTCAGCCTGAATATGGGCCGAGTCGCGAAGGATCAACGCACAGAGGTCTCGGGTGGCCGGCGTTGCATAGATGCGCCCCCGAAACCCGTTCTTCACGAGCATTGGAATTCGCCCGCAGTGGTCGACATGGGCATGTGACAGCACCAGGGCATGCAGATTCTTCGGATCGAACGGAAACTCGCGATTCTTCCGGCTCGATTCCTCGCGCCGCCCCTGAAATAATCCGCAATCCAACGCGACCAGAATGCCATCCGCCTCGAGCAGGTGCATGGAGCCGGTGACTTCCTGGGCCGCCCCGTGAAATGTGAGCTTGAGCATACACGCCTCTTAACCGCCGGATTTAAGCTTATCGCCCCCACTGTAGCCTTCCCGGCACGCCGTCGCGACCTTCGGCAACGCTGCTGTTCGTATAATTTCGTCAGGGCAGGTGGCGGATATATCGCGCGACAGGCCCAACTAACGCCGATATGGACGAAAGGGGGCCCCGCTTGACCGCCCGGCGGTCTGCTCCGATAACTTCGTTCGCAACCGAGGGCCCCCAAACCCGTACAAGTGATCGGCAGGGGTTGGCCCTGCCTGGTGTCCCTCGCAATGGAATGGGTGTGTCAGCGGTGTTTCAAATGATCCCCAACAGTTCAAGCAGACAGCATGTCCCACATCGCAACTCCGCGCTGCAAGTGGCCGTTTTGACCGCGACGATTGCGATTTCAGTCGTCACGGCCGCCGCACAACAGCCCGCGAAGATCGCTCCACCGCCGGCCAAGCCCGCGGCAAGTCAGCCTGCGCAACCGACAGGCGCTCCGCCGACGGCTCGCACCCATCCGAACGATCCCATGCTCTGGGATGCCGAACAGATGATGGATGAGGCGGTGTTGCAGATTTCGAAGCGGTACAACCTCACGCCGCAGCAGGAAGAATACACGCGGCTGTACCTGAAGATGCGCGTCCGCGAGTTCCTCGATCAATATGAAACGGATGTTCGCGAACTGCTTCAGGAATCCATCGACATGCGGCTGGGCCGCAAGGGCGGCGATCCGAACGTCATGGTGCAATGGGCCGTGCGCGCTGCGCCCGTCTATGAGGCCGCAAAGAAAGCCATCCTGGACGGAAACAACGAGTGGGGCCAGATTCTCGACGAGGAGCAGAAGAAGATCCACACCACCGATCTTCGCCTCATGGAGACGAATTTCACCAACGTCACCCGGCAATTGAAAGATTGGCAGGAAGGCAAGGGGCAACCCATATTTGATGCCCAGACCGGTCGCGCGGGCGGCGGCGTTTCCAACAATCCGCCGCAGATCATGCGAAAGCCGGAGATCGAGGATCAGTGGGTCGCCTATGTCGAGAAGTTCATCAGCGCCTACAAACTCGACGACGCCAAGAAAATCGCCGCTCGCGAGAAGATCCACAAGGACCAGCTTGAAAAAGCCAAGCAGTATCGCGAGGCCAACAAGGACAAGTTCCGCCAGGTCGAGGACGAGAAAAAGGCTGTCACCAGCGAGATGTCACCGGAAGAGCGCGCAAAGCGAATCCTCGACGCGGATCGCAAGAAGAATGACCTCGAAATGCCTGTGCGCCGGCTCTTCATCGAAATGTGCCGGCGTCTCGAATCACTGCCCTCCAGCAAGCAGCGCTCGGAAGTCAGCGAGACGGATCGCAAGGCCCTGGAAGACCTGCACCGGCGACTGGCCGGCGACCCGGTAAAGAACATTCCTGATAGCCAATCCGGTGGTCCGTCGAAGGTCGCGCCCGACAGCGAGAAGAAGCAGGACGCGGAAGTCGCGCCAACGCCTGAGACACAGACACCCGCACCCGCCACACAGCCCACTGAAAACCCCGGGACCACAGAAAAGGCGGAGCCCACGAAAGACTGATCGGAATGAATGACCGCAGAAAATCGGTGGTGATCGTCGGCGCATCGGCCGACCGCTCGAAATACAGCAACAAATCCATCCGCGCCCACCTTCGACAGGGTTGGCAGGTTTACCCCGTCAATCCCAGGGGCGGCACGATTGAAGGCCTGACGGTTTATACCAGCGTGAAGGATATCCCCGGGCCGATCGATCGCATCTCGCTCTACCTGCCGCCGGCCGTCGGTGTCACGGCGATGGCGGACATCGCCGCGGCAAAGCCCACGGAATTTTTCGTGAACCCTGGCGCAGAGAGCGAAGAACTGGTGGAGAAGGCGCAGGCGCTGGGGCTCGACCCCATTCTCGCATGCAGCATCATCGATGTCGGCGCATCGCCCGGGCAATTTCCGGACGACTAGCCCCCCAGCCCCCCGTCGCGTCGCGCTCAGTCTTTGCGCTGGCGATAGAGGTTCTTGTCGACGACCGCTGCCATCGCTTCGACATTCAGCGTGCCGCCAAGGTGTCGATTGATCCGCGGCACGCACGACTGATCGCCCTTCATGATCGCGTTGTAATCCACTTCGATCAGGTCCACGTCGCTTCGCGAGCCCATCCGCTTCAAGACCGCGTCGACGTGTGTCATCAGCAGGCCGCCGATTTCCTCGTCGCTCGGCCCCCCTTCCTTGAATGTGCCGCGGCGAATCATCATCTGCTTCTGTGAAGCAAGGATCTCGTGAATATGTCGCCGCATGAAGATCACCTTGTACTCGGAGCCGTCTTCGGGCAGATCAAGCAGTAGCTGCGAGATCATCTTCACAACCTTGCCACGCGCTTCCGGCAGCCAGGCCTTGTCGTCCTTGATCTTCTTCACGCGCTCAAATTCGTAGTAGCCCTTCGGGTTGTCGGCGTCAGCGGTCCGAACACCATCCGACAACACCGGCACCCCGCCGGCCTCCAGCATTGACATCATCATGGATGTGCCGCTCCGCGGCAGACCGGAAACAATCGTAACGAAATCGGCCTTGAACATACGGATCATTGCTCCACAGGGTCGAATATCAACACACCATTCTACGCGATACCCGGCACGCTTGCGCTGAAGTCGCCGGATCGCCCGGTGCCGACGCCGAGATTCAGCCCCCGGTCCATCGCATCGCTTCCGGCCCCCGCGTCCGGTATGATGAAAGCTTGGCGACGGCGGCCCGTTAATCAGGAGTCGCATGCGCGGCCACCGCTCGACAACGGCGACCGATCAAACCGACCAGGATCCACCTTCAACGGAGCAGATGACATGCCGAAAACCCATCGTGCGCATTCGAACCTGATTCATCGTAACCGATCGGCCCTCGTGATGATCGCGACGCTCGGGGTCGCACTCACCGCCGCGGCCACCCTCGCCGACGAAGGAATGTGGCTGCCGAACAAGCTGCCAACGGCCCAGTTAAAGGAGAGATACGGCTTCGAGCCGACCTCCGAATGGGTCGATCACATCATGCGGGCGTCGGTCAGATTCAGTGACGGCGGATCGGCCTCATTCGTTTCGCCCGACGGACTTGTCATGACCAACCACCATGTCGGCTCGGAGGCCGTGCAGAATCTCAGCACCAAGGACCGCGATTACATGCGTGACGGCTTCTACGCCCGAACGCGCGCGGATGAAGTCAAGTGTCCGGGCCTCGACCTGAATGTCCTTATCCGGATCGAGGAAGTGACCGACCGCGTGAACGAAGCGCTCACCCCCGACATGAGCGCGGCAGACGCCGCGGCCGCCCGCAAGATCGCCATGTCGAAAATTGAGAGCGAAGCCGAGAAGACCGGCCTCACGCCTGAGATAGTCACGCTGTTCCAGGGGGCTCGCTACGATCTTTACCTCTACAAGCGATACACCGACGTGCGGCTCGTCATGGCGCCGGAACTGGGCGCGGCCTACTTCGGCGGCGATGTCGACAACTTTGAATTCCCGCGGTACTGCCTGGATGCCTGCTTCTTTCGCGCTTACGAAAACGACAAGCCCGCCAAAATCGAGCACTACCTCAAGTGGAGCGCTGCGGGCCCCAAAGAAGGCGAGCTGCTCGTCGTTTCAGGCCACCCGGGCCGAACGCAGCGATTGAACACGATGGACCATCTGCGATTCCTTCGCGACGTGTGGATGCCGCTCATCCTTCAGGCATACAACGAGCGCGAGGTCGCACTGATCCAGTTCGCCGCCCGAAGCGACGAACACAATCGAATCGCCATGGAGGATCTGCTCTATATCCAGAACGGGCGCAAAGCCTTCAGCGGCATTCTTGCCGGCCTGCTCGATGAATCACTGATGGCCCGCAAGCAGACGGAAGAGACCGCCCTCCGGGACTTTGTCGAGGCCGACAAGGCCCGCAAGGCGACCTACGGAGAGGCTTGGCAATCGCTGACCTCGGCCATACAGAACGTCAAGCCTTATTTCGCCGCCTACTTCCTCCTGGAAAATCGCCGGACCAAGCTGTGCCGATTGCATGACATCGCCGCCAAGCTGGTGCGGGCGGCCGACGAACGCCGCAAGCCCGACGGCGAACGACTTTCCGAGTACCGCGATGCCAACCTCACCTCGCTCGAATTAGACCTCTTCTCCACCGCGCCCATTCACGACGAGTTGGAACAGCTTCGTCTCGAAGACGGCCTCATCCGCCTCGGACGAATTCTCGGCGGCCAGCATCCGGCCGTCATGGCGGCGTTCGGCGGCCGCGACGCTCAATCGCGTGCGGCGTCACTCCTGGCCGGCACGAAGTTGCGCGATGTGGCCTTCCGCAAGAAACTCTATGAGGGCGGCTCCGTCGCGATTGAGGAATGCGATGACCCGATGATCCGATTCGCCCGCGAGATGGATCAGCACGCCCGGCCGCTGCGAGAGAAATACGACCGGGAATTCGAGGCCGTGGAGAAATCCGCCTACGCGAAAATCGCGAAAGCGCGTTTTGAAATGCTCGGCGAGCGCGTCTACCCCGACGCCACGTTCACGCTTCGCTTCGCATTCGGCGCCATGAAGGGCTACGATGAACTAGGAAAACGAATCGCGCCGATGACCACGTTCGAAGGCGCCTTCGAGACCGCCGATCGCCACCTGCAGAAAGCGCCCTACACGCTGCCCCAGAGCTGGATCGCAACGAAGGACCGGCTTGATCTCGCCACGCCCTTCGACTTCGTGACAACCCATGACATTATCGGCGGCAATTCTGGAAGCCCGATGATCAATACACGCGGCGAAGTCGTCGGACTTATCTTTGACGGGAACATTCACAGCCTCGTATGGGACTTCCAGTTCGACGAAGAACGCGGCCGCGCCCTGGCTGTTCACTCGCAAGCCATCATCGAAGCACTGAGAAACGTGTACAACGCGGGGGCCCTGGCCGACGAACTGCAGGGTAAAAAAGGCTGATGCGAGTCTGCCCCGCGTTCGACGGGCTTGCGCGATAAAATCGCCCGACCGGCACGGTCCGCGGCGTCCGCGTTCATGGACCGAGTAGTGCGGCAATCGGCCGCGCCAGACTCAGGACGGCGAGCCTGCTGACCGACAAAAGTAGTGGTCGTCATCACCAGTTGCACGCACAGCGATGTGAGGGGACCTTCCAAGCCGCGACTCGGCCGGGCAAATGCTCGGCCGATGTCGTTTTTACCCGAACGCACCCGTTGAATTCATCAGCCGCTCAAGAACAACCAGCGTGCGAAAATTCTCGAACTCATGCCGGCTCATCCGAGGCAGCCGCCGCCGAACAGCGTCCGCATTCATGATGCCTCCGAGTCCTGACTGCTTCGACAGTTGCTCATGGATCGATGCAGCCACGTCCGTCGGTGGTACATACGGCCTGCGCCGCCCCTTCAGCACGAAACGAACGGCCTCGCGCAACGGCAGCGGCAGCCCGAACGCGAAGCTCTTCAATTTCATCTTGCGTGAACGAAGCGGGCTCGATAGCGGCAGTCCATAATTCGCCTCCGGCAACTCAACCCACCGCGGCGAGAGCGCCCGCAGAAATTCGATATACAACGCATCGTCTGATTTCACCTCGTCCGGAATGCGCATCGATCGTTCGAAAATCCTGAACAGATAATGCGGCGAGCTTTCCCAGAGAAAGAAACGAGCCCGCTCTTCGCCGCCGTAAACCCAGTTCTGTCCGCGCTCGAATCCGCGATAGTGAATCGCCTTCTGCATCACCTGCTTCTCGGGATACGACGCCAGCAAATCCCGCAACTCGCCTTCAAGCGTGCCGCGAGAAAGGCCCATCATCTCCTCCGAGACCGCCGCCGGCGTCGCCGCCGGATTAAATCCCAGAAACGCCCGGGCCACGTCGTCGAGCGAGCGGACCCTTGAGCCCAATCGCAGGTCAGGAAATATGTAGTCGCCCCCGTCGCCGGTGATGTACATCGCCGATCGGCCGAATTCGCCGACGATCATTTCCAGATAAGGCAGCATCCTCGCATTCGCGACGGGATTGATCCCATCCGTCGCGCGAACAAGAAAATCGACCTGCGCCTGCGACGGCGCTGGAATCTTGAGCAGCCGCCAGTCAAAACCGATCGCGTGCGCAAGTCCCTCGGCGCACTTTGCATCCGCGCTGGCGTCGCGATGCACGTCGATATATGTCGTGGCCGTGTAAGGCAGCTTAAGGTCCGACAAGATCGCCGCGACAATCCGCGAGTCCTTTCCGCCCGACAAACTGATCACATTCCGCGAAACGCCAGCACATTGTCCCCAGGGACCGCACCGCTCCCGCCACAAATCCACCAGCTCGCGTGCATAATCCGTCGACGACCGGCCCGGCGGATCTTTATCGTCCAGATTGGTCATATAGAGCGAAGTGCTTCTCGCCCTGACCCGCGTGCCGTCGTTATGACACACAAACAGCGCGCCGGTCGGCCCGCTTCTGACACCCTCATACAGCGTTCGTCGGCCCAACAGGTGATTGAACGTCAGAATCTCCGCCCAGCCGACACGGTCAAACGCCGGATCCGCCTTCAGCCGCTGAACAAACTTGCACTCCCTCGCAAGCAAAAAGGCCCCATCGGCCGAGTGATGAAACAGCGCCAGCCTTGCAAGCGGATCGCCGAATACCGCCGCCGTCCGTCCCGAAGAGTCGAACATTGCAACGACGTACTCGCCCTCGCTGTCCCGAATCCAGCGTGACAACATCCCGTCCGCGCCATCCGGTTCCGCAAGCACGCGATCCGCCAGTGCGAGAAGTTCCTGCTCGGCCTGCGCTTCCGTCTTGTTATAAATTCGGCCCTCAAAATAGACTGATGCGCCGGCGCCGCCGCCAAACACCCGAATCGGATACGCTGCATAGCCGGCGTATCCCGCGAACAGATGCGGCCCGTTGACGAGCGTCGTCGAACCAAAGTCAGGCCCATGCACCATCGAGCCCAGGGCCGAGGAAAACCGCCCGGCGGCATCCGGACCGGCCTTCGTTGTCATCCACAGCGCCAAGCCCGGCATGATTTCCCTCGCTCCCCGCAAACCGCGGCCCGCCATCCGCACCGGCCGGCGAGACAAGCCCGCGCAGTCTACCCGGTGGCACCCGCGCATCGCAATGCAAGCGGCCCCGTGGCGGTTCTTATCTGACCTTCAATCGCCTCCGAACGATCTCAATTCCAACGCCGATCCGTCCGATGTCGGAGGGGGGAGCGGTATCGGAAGCACACACCGAATCGCCCGCCGGATTGGAAACTGTCATGGATGGAACCGCACATTCCAGCGAAATCGTGATGCTGCTCTGCCCGAATCTCAAGTGCCGGAAAGTGCTGCGTGTTCCGACGAACTGCCGCGGCAAAGTCGTGCGCTGCCAGTTCTGCCAGCTCACGTTCGAAGTGCCGCTGCCCAGATCCAAGGACGAGAAGCCCGACGACCGCGTATGACGCCGCTCGACAACCTCCTCCGGATCAGGCAATTCGCCGCATCATCTCATCGGTCACCGGCCGGATCGCCCCCGCACTGAAATCCAGCCGGACCCCCGCCGCCTCAAACAGATTCGGCAGCGGCCGCGTCCCACCGAGCGACAGGCCGGCGCGATACTTCGCGACCGCCGCTTGATAGTCTCGCTGCGAATTCAGCCACACGCCAAGCGCTCCGAGTTGGGCAATGCCATACTCCACATAATAGAACGGCACCGTGAATGGATGCTGCTTGCGATGCCAGTCATACCCGCGAGCATCCTCAATTCCTTCGTAGTCCACCCAATCGCCGAAGCTAGAAACAAGTGCCGTCCACGCGGCACGGCGATCATCCCGGGTGTGTGACGGATGCGTATAAACCCAGTGTTGAAGCTGGTCGATCGTCGCCATATACGGAAAAAAACGCACAATCCCGTCGAGATGGTCCGATTCCGCCCGCGCCCGGTCGGCGTCCTGATAGAACGCGCCCATGTGCGGAAGCGCAAGAAGCTCCATCGACATCGACGCCACCTCCGCGAATTCAATCGGCGCCTCGCGAAGCTCATACAACGACTCGCCGGCCGCCGCGAACGAGTGAAACGCGTGCCCGCCTTCGTGCAGAAGCGTCTCAACGTCGCGCTGCGTGCCCACTGCATTCATGAAAATGAACGGCACGCGCCGGCCATGATAAGTATTCATATAGCCGCCTGGCGCTTTACCCTTGCGGCTGTCCAGGTCCAGCAGCCCCGCGTTCCGCATGAAGCGAAACTGTTCGCCAAACACCGGATTCACCCGGTCGAAAATGGCCTCGCAGCCGGAATTCAGCCTGGCCACTGAATCAAACGGTGCCAGCGGCGGCCGACTCAGCGGATCAACCTGCATGTCCCATGGTCGCAGCCGATCCACGCCGAGCTGACGCTTCCGCGTCTCCGCAAGATGTCTCGCCGCGGGCACGACGATCTCCGCAATCACATCGGCAAATGCGACGCAGTCCGCGGGCGTGTAATCAAACCGCTGCTTCTCCTTGAAGGCATAATCGCGGTAGTTCGCAAATCCCGCGTTCACGGCCATGCGATGCCGCGTCTTCACCATCTCATCGTAGATGCACTCGACATCCTCGCGAATCTCCCGCCATTTCGCGTTGATTTTCTCCCACGCCGTACGGCGGGCTTCCCGGTCGGGCTTCTCCAGTTCACGGCCGATTTGCTGCATCGTTAGCTCTTCGCCGTTCTGCTGTACCGTCATTCCACCGACCAGCTTCTGGTACCGCTGGCTGAGCTTCTCATCCTCGGTATGCAGCGGGATGTTCTCCTCACGAAAAATCGCGACCCGCGCCTCCGTCTGTCGCCATAGAATGCCATACCGATCCCGCGGAAGCGCCATGCGATGTTCCGAAGCCAGCAGCTTCTCATCCAGCCGGTGCTCCCACTGCCGGCTGAGCGGCTCAATCTCCTCGATGAAGTCCAGATAGCGCTTCTCGACCGCCGTGTCATCTGTGTGGCATGTCATGTTAACATAACGAACCGACCCCTCCTCGCTGAGCCAGCTGTCCAACTCTGACCGATCAAGCAACCATGCCTCCAGCGACGAAGGCGATCCGATCGAGCGAGCCTGCAATTCCCTGTAATAAGACTCAACAACCGCCGGCGAACCCAGATCGGCGTCGGCCGCGATGAATCGCCGGCCCGAACTGCTTCCATGTTCTGACATCAGCGCACCCCTTTCAGTGGAAGTGATTATTCACCCGAACGGCAAATCGGCAATGGTGGAATCGGCGAAGCGACGTGAAGAACCCAAAGGGTCGCCGTGTAAAAAGGCGTGCGGCGCCCCATGGATATTGGCGCGGTCAAGGGGCGCCGCAGCGAGTGGAAGACATTCTATGAACGACGCACCCGCCTTCCTGGTTCGCTAAGGCCTGCATTCCGCGCACGAAGCAGCGCTTCGGAACGGGCCGAATCGGCGGCAACTCGAATTTCGAATCTGAAAAAGCGGTGCGGGAGGGCCATGCGAGACGCCCTCATTGCTACTTTGGATAATGATATTTCAGACAGCGCATCGAGTCAATAGAATCCGCGCAATTATTGCATGAAGCAGCGCCTCACACCTCGAACAGCATCCCCTGCAGCGTGCTCAAGATGGACTTCACCGCCGCGCCGGACCCGGCAGACCCGGCGCCGCCGACCTCGCCAGGCCGCCCGACGCCCTTCCGACGCGGTCGCCCGAGTGGCTTGCGCGCCGACTTTCGAACGGAGCCGCGCGCCGCTTCGACGAATCCATTAAGATCCTGAAAATCCCACTCGGAGCGATTCACCAGCCGGCCCGCCGTATCGCGGATCACGCAGCCATAGTGGTCCACCAGCACGCGCGTCGCGAACCGATCACACCGAGCCTCCTTCTGCCGAATGTTCCGGCCGGCGCGCTTGACCAGCCGATGGTAGAACTCGTGCAGAAAGATGAACAAGGCCAGCTCTTCCGGCGAACGAATCTCCAGCGCATACAATTCCCGCCACCAGTGCGTTCGATTCGACTGCGGACGGGCAACATTGATTCGCAGCTTGTAAGGATAGGAAACATGCCGACCCAGATTGATGAAGATGCGGTCGGACTCGTAATAGCACGCGCCGGAAAAATCGCTGCCGCGGCTGTAACGCACGAAAACCTGGGCGCCATCATGCGGCCATCCCGCAATGGCGTCCCGAAACATCCGCTCCAATCGAAGCGAATTCAGCCTGGTTGAATTTCGAAGTAACATTCCCGTCCAATGATGTGTCGTGACATGTTTTCCCGCCGACTAACCGACGCCGGCTCGAACGATGTCCTGCAAACGTACAATTCCCATCGGAATGTTACCATCTTCTGATGCAACCAAAACAGTGATTTCGCTTTCACGCATTAATCGCAGACACTCGACCGCAAGAATCTGCGGATGAACGGTCGAGCATTTCACCTGCGGCTCCGCGGGATCGCGCCGACTCTGCCGCCATGCCTCGATCGCGGACAGCCGACCCGGCGTCTCAACGCGCGTCAACAGTCGACGCAGATCGCCATCAGTAAAAACCCCAAGCAGCGAGCCGTCATCCCGCACAATGCACGCCATGCCAAGATGGCGAGACGTCATTACCAGCAATAGATCATTGAACGATGCCGACTCACACACCGTCGGTAGCTCGCCGCCTCCATGCATCAGATCGCTCGCCCGCAGGAGCAGCCGGCGGCCAAGACTGCCGTCCGGGTGATAACGGGCAAAATCCTCCGCCGCGAATCCGCGCGCGTCCAGCAGCGCCATCGCCAGCGCGTCACACAACGCCAGCATCATCTGCGTACTCGTCGTCGGCGCCAGCCCCAGCGGTCCGGCCTCGGCCATCGCCGGAATCGCCAGCACCTCGTCCGCCAACTCCGCCAGCGGCGATCGACCGACCTCGCAGATTCCGATCACATGGCCGCCGATCCGCCGAAAATGGCTGACGAACTTGACCAACTCCTCCGTGTGCCCACTCTTCGAAAGCGCAAGCAGCACCGAACCGACGCCCACTGCGCCGAGATCGCCGTGAACCCCCTCGACCGGATGCATGAAAATCGCCGGCGTCCCGGTGCTCGCAAGCGTCGCGGCGGCTTTTCGCGCGATCAATCCACTCTTGCCGATACCCGATACGATCATCTGATCGGAAGACGCCAGCACCAGCTTCACCGCGCGATCAAAAGATTCCTCCATCTGATCTGCGAGCGCACCCAAGGCCGCCGCCTGTTCGCGAATGAAACGACGTGCCAGATCGAGGGATGAACTCAAAGCGGGCTCCGGATGCAAGGCCTGTCGCGTCTGCCCCAGGGCGGACCCGGCAATTTCGAATGCTGAAAAAGAATTCGTCTACCGACGTGGACCCTGGTCGGACGGATCGTCAAAATCGTCATCCAGGTCGAACTTATCATCAATCCGGAACTCATCGCTGTCCAGATCGGTCAAGTCGTCACCCAGGTCGATCTCGTCTTCAAGCAGATCGAACGGCGATGCGGACGGATCAGACATCGACGTCGACGGCCGCGCATGCTCCTCGTCCGCAGGCGCTTCCATCTCACCGGCAGGCTCGACTGCCGAATCAGACGATGCGAGATCGATCGCGGATTCGTCGTTCAGACGCGCGAGGATGTCGTCGTCCGACACATCCGAAAACTCGTCCAGATCGCCGACCGTCGTCGGGGCATCGGCTTCCGAACCTCCGGCGACATCGGGCGTCGCCGGAGCCGCGATCGTCGGTGGCATTTCCGGCCGCTGAAACGATTCCTCAACTCGACGCAACTCGTCCTCGGAAAGTCGAAACTCATCGACGCCTTCGACGTCAGACATGTCCGGAATGAGACCGGAGCCGGCAGCGGGCGGCTCGCCGACATCTCGGAACGCGCCAGCGATGGCGTCTTCGATTGACGCATCGGTCTCCTCGATCGTCGCCGCCATCGGCGGTTCCACGGGCCCGGCCTCGACAGCGTCGAGTGCTTCGTCCTCGACTTCGACCAGTGCGTCTTCGCCGATCTCATCGACGACCGTTTCTTCGTTCGAAACCACGGCCGCGCTGGCAGCCCGTGACAGGGCGTCGATGTTCTCCGCCGCTGTTTCGGCGGCAACATCCGGAACCCCTCCGCGCGAATCGGCCTCAAATCGATCGGACGGAAGGAAAGTCACTCCGCCTGCCGAATCTCGATCCGCTGCGCCACCCGAGCCCTTGGGCCCCGGGCCGTGCGAGTCGAGCCGCGACACAGCGCCGGCAGCGGCCGCCGCCGCAACATCCAATTGCGGACGCGGAACGTTGGCCTCCTCGTCAGTCTCGTGGTACTCGTAGAATTCGCGATACTGCTTGCGGAAGTAGCCGCCGGCACGTGACTGAACCTTGTTCAACACCGCGCCGAAGATTCGTGCGTTGATGGCTTCCAGGTTCACTTGCGTTCGTTGCAGCGCGCCACGTGACGTATTCCGATATTCGCAGACAAGCAGCACGCCGTCGACGGCGCCCGCGAGAACCATCGCATCACTGACCAGCAGCACCGGCGGACCATCGAAAATAACCTGGTCATATCGCGACCGGGCATCAACCACCACGTCGCGCAGGTAGCTGCTGCCGAGCAGTTCCGCCGGATTCGGAGGCAGCGGACCGGCACTCAGAATATCGAGACCCGGCACATTCGTGCTCGTGGCATAATCCTTCAGATCGCCCTGGCCGATCAGGATGTTGCTCAGCCCTTCCGCGCGCACATTCGGGAACACCCGCGGCAAGGCCGCCCGTCGAAAATTCGAATCCACGAGCAGAACCCGCCGGCCACTCAGCGCGATCGAAATCGCCAGATTGCAGGCAACCGCCGTCTTGCCGTTGCCGCCGCTCGGGCTGGTCACAAGTATGACGCCCTGCTGCTCGGCCGGCGCGCTGAAGAACAGGTTGGCGCGCAGATTCCTGAACGCTTCCGCCACCACCGAATGCGGCGCATCGAGCGAAGCGGTTTCGACGCGATCGATCTCGACTTCGTCATCATCGGTCGTCGGAATGGTTCCGAGCACCGCGAGATGGGCACGGGTGACATCACGGGGCGTTCGAACC
Source organism: Phycisphaerae bacterium (assembly GCA_019636475.1). Taxonomy (NCBI): domain Bacteria; kingdom Pseudomonadati; phylum Planctomycetota; class Phycisphaerae; species Phycisphaerae bacterium. The sequence goes on along the minus strand of JAHBXN010000006.1, from coordinate 117,291 downwards.
GACTTGTCCGCCAACTCGAGCAGCAGCGCGAGACCCACGCTGACCATCAAGCCGAGAAAGGTCCCGGCGGGAATCCACACCGCCAGCTTCGGACTGCTCATGCGCATCGGCTCCGTCGCGTTGTAAGCGACCTCGATCTGCACCGTGCGCGCCTGACGAATGATCATTTCCAGTTGGTTCTTGCGATCCAGCAGACTCTCGTAATTGATCTTGATGACTTCCCGATCATCGAGAAGCGCGTTGTATTGTGTGAGTTTCGCCTCGCGGTCCTGCTGCTCGCTCTTTGCCTTGAACAGCCGGTCCTTCAGCCCAAGCAACTGGGCGTTGGCTTCAATGTAGTTTCGTTGGGCCAGCTCCTGCTGACGCGACTGAAACTGGATGATCTTGGCCGACCGGTCCCGGCTGAAATTCTGATAAGCCGCATCGCGCGACATCGTCGCATCTTTCACGACGCGATGGTTGGGGCCGAAGCGCCGCATCGCCTGCTCCAATTGCTGCTGCGCGCCTTGAAACTGCATCTGCAATTGAAACAAAGTCGGATCACTGTCCAGGTAGGCCTGAAGCTCTCCAGTGATCGGAAGATCCTCGGGACGATAGGTCTGTAGCGATTCCCACTGCGCCTTGCGGCCTTCCATTTCCACTTCAAGCTCGGTGACCATCGCGTTCAGCGTCAGGAGTGTCTCCTGTGATTCCGCCTGGGCCGACTCGGAATAGTTCGCGGTGGTCCGAAATGTCGCGATCTCATCGTTCTTCGACTTCAAGGCCCGCTGCGCGCGATCCAGTTCCTGAGACAACTGATCCTTGGCATCGCTGACCATCTCGCGCTGTCGGCGATTCACGATCGAAACATATTGATTAACCACCACGTTGACGATGGTTGCGACTTCGGTCTTTTCCCGCCAGGAGGCCGACACGCTCAGATAGTTCGTATCAGGAAGCGGCCCGACATTGAGAATATCGCCCAGCAGGTCCTGGAGCTTCTCGCCCTTCTCCTTCGCGACGACTTCGGCCTCGGCAAACCATTTCAGACGCTTCATGTCCGGCGCCTGAATCGCCGCGGTCAGCACGTCCGGACTGCGAATCAAGAATGTCTGGTTTTGAAGCTCGCGTTCGATGTCTGCCTTGGAAGCCGTCGCCTCGCGTCGAAGAGGATCTTTCGGGTCGGGTGGAGTGAGCGATTCCACGCGAATCAGGGCGTTCGCCTCAAACTTCGGATACTTCGCCTGAACATAAAGGGTGCCGGCAACCGTTCCACCGATCAGCAGAAACCACAACAGCAGAATCATCACGAGACGCTGACGAATCGCGCGCATGAAGTCGGCCGCGGTAAGGCTCGCCGCCGCCTGTTGCTGCGAAGGGCGCTGGAACGGCCCCGGCAGGTATGTGCTTCCAAATGCGGGCGTTGCCGCCGTCAGCGTTGTCATGACCTCAACCTCGTGGCCGCAGCAGCCGGCTTGATCCCCGTCCCCCGGGGCCCATGCGATCGCAAGCAACCGAACTGCAACCCGACTCCGGGGACGCGGCCATGAAACTAGTTACGGCCGCCGGGCTGGCCAAGCTCCTCCAGCGCCTTTTTGATGTTCTTCGGCAAATCACCCTTGCGGCCTTGGGTCTCACACAATCGCTCCGCCACTTCGAGCATCGCTTGCGCCTCTTCCGGCTTTCCTTGCTTGCGATACAGAAGGCCCATGTGATAGCGAATATCGATGTTTTTCATCGACTCAGGAACGCGATCACCCTCGATTTCAATCGCCCGAAGCAGGGTGCCGGCCGCCTCACCGTATCTTTCGTTCAGGAACAGAATCCAGCCGTAAGTGTCCAGAACGTTCGTGTCGTTCGGCTGTAATTGCGCGGCCCTCTTCGCGTGCGGCAGCGCCTCTTTGGGCATATTCAGCTGTTCACCCAGCAAATACGCCAGATTATTCAATGCCAGCGGCTGGTCGGGATTCAGCTTCAGGATGGTTTCATACTCGTCGCGGGCCTCGGTCAGTCTCTTTTCGGCCGACAACAGCATCCCCTTGGCCAGATGCGCAAAAATGAGGTCCGCGTCGCCGGTGGCCAGGTCCCGAATCCGATCGCAAATCTCAATCGCCTCGGCGCCGCGATCGTTATATTTCAGCAGATGGACCAGCGCTTGCAGCTTGCCCACGTTGCGCGGGTCCGCATCGCTCTGCTCTTTCGCGCGCTCCAACGCAACCGCAGGCCCCAACGTCACCACGATATCGTTGATCACCCGCGCATAAAGCTGGAAGTTCCCCTGGGTCGCCGCCAACGCGCGATCAAACGCCTCATAACACTTCTCATTCACCCGCATCTGAGCATACGCCCACGCCAGGGTCGACAGCGCCTCGGGCATTCGGTCCAGCAATGTCGAAGACATCCGCTCGGTTGCCGCATGAACGATCTTCTGAGGCCGATTCGCCAGCCGATAGGCATTGAAGAGGTCGCGCACAGACTGCGCCTGATAATTCGAGACCTCCGCCGCCTTCTCATAGCCCGCGATCGCCTTGTCCCAGTCCTGGGCCAGCTCGCCCATTCGACCCAGCATCGAAGGCCACTTCGGCTCCCGGGGAAACCGAACCTGCAATCGGTAGATCAGGTTCTCCGCATCGGCGAACCGCGGCGGCCGGACGCGCGTGTACGCATCGATCAGCGATTCGGCCACCAGAGATTGATCGGGATTGGCCTCAAGGATGAGCTGCAACTCGCTGATGGCCTCGTCACCGCGCCCCGCTTCAATCAATGCATCCGACAGCGCGACACGGTGCTGATAGTTAAATCCGTCCGGCCGGAGCGCCTTGGCCTTGCGCAAATCTTCAATCGCCATCTGCCAGCGGCCCAACAGCACATAAAGCGAGCCGCGCTGCCACAATGCAACCGCATTGTCCGGATCCTTGGCCAGATGGGCGTCGAGCGCCGCCTTGGCCTTGTCGATGTCCCCGCCGACGCGGTGGTACGCCCCATCGAGGATCATGCCCTGCGAATCATCCGGATATTTCGCGAGATAATCGTCGATCATCGTACGGGCACGATCCAGATCGCCCGTTGTCAGGAAGATCGCAATCAACCGCGCCTTGAAATCCCGAAGCTGGTCCGGATTGTCCGCCGCCAGCGTCACGAGCTTTTCGTACTGTTCGGCCGCCTCACGGTGTTTTCCGGTGCGGGAATAAAAATCGGCAACGACGCTGAGGATCGGAATCGACGGATCAAGAAACGCCGCCTGCCGGTAATGGCGATCAGCCGTGGCTAGCACGCCCTGCTTCTCATAAAAGCCGCCCATCGCGACCGCGATTCGCGCCCGTTTCGCGCCATCCGGCTCCGAATCAAAAAGACCCTTCAGCAGCTTCTCGCCCTCAGCTGGCTGGTTGACCTCCGGCGAACCGTAGAAGTTCGCGAGTTCGACGGCGATGCGAATGTCGTTTTGGGACGCCGCCAGCGCTTTGCGATACGCGTCAGCCGCTTTCTCAATCGCGCCGACCTTGGGATCTCCATAGAGCCGAGCCAACACCACCCAGTTCTCGACATCGTCCGGCTTCTCTTTCGCGGCAAGCTCGCGCGATTCGATTCCCGAACGCGGATCGTCGCGCTCCGCGTAGTATCGCTGGCGGTCGCGAAGCCATTTGTCGTCATCGATGCTTCGTGATGCGTCCGCCAGATACCGGCGCTCCGCAACCTCGTCGCCCTGCGACTGCGCGATTCGGGCGAGGAACAAACTGGCATAGCCGTTGGCCGGATTGATCTGGAGCGCCCGCTGAAGCGTCGCCTTCGCATCATCCACCCGTCCGGCATCCAGATACGCGCCGGCCAGGAAGGTCCAGCCCTGCGAATAGTTGGGATACGCGTCGAGCCCCGAACGAATCAGGTCGATCGCCTGATTGTTGAAACTCGTAAACTCCGCCTTGTTTCCCTCATCACGGAAGACGGCGGCGCGGGCCAGTGCCAGACGCCCTTCAGCAATCTTGCCCATGGTCCCGTCGATGTTCAATTCGCCCGACTTTCGGGCATATTTCGCCGCCTTGTCCCAGTCCTTCTGGCGAAGCGCGAACGTGAATTGCGCTTCAATCACCTTGGGATCGTTTGGCTTCAGGCGCTCGGCCTTGTCGAGATTCTCCGTCGCCTTGTCGAGCTGTCCGCGACGCTCATAAAAACCCACCAACGCCGACAGCCGGGTGAACTCGTCCGGCTCCTCGTTGATGAAATCGAGAATCTGCTGGTCCCGCGCCTCGTCGGGCAGGTCGTCATGCAGCGCGATTCGGAACTGCTTGAAGCGCCGATTCTCCGGAAATTTTGCGATCAGATCGTCGATCATCCGCCGGGCTTCCGGCCGCCGGCCGGACTCTTCATACAGCTGAAGCATTGCCCGCACCGCCGTCTCCTGTCCCGGATTCGACGCCAGCACGCCGAGAAGTTTCTGTTCGGCCTCGGAGTATTTGCCCTCCCAGGTCAGAATCTGCGCCGACCGCACGGCGTCATCGGGCGATCCCTCACCCAGCTTGCGGCTCGCCTCCTCCGCCAGATTAAACTGCTTCAACTGTCGGAGCGCCTCGATCTGAAGGCTGATGGCCGTTCGATCCTGTTCCAGAATCGCCCGAAGCTCCGCCGGTTCGCTCGGCTTGAGATAGGCCAGCGCTTCCGCGGCCTGGTTCAAATTGAGAAGCACTCGCGCCATGCCGATGTAAAGCGACGGATCATTGGCATCAAGCGCCAGCATCTTCCGAATCATCTCGCGCGCCGTGCCCCACTGGCTCTGGCGGGTATAAAGCTCCGCGCACAGCCTGAGCACCTGAAGATTGGACGAGCCTTCCTTCAGCGCGTAGGCCGCCTCGGCTTCGCGCGTCGCCGCGACGATGTCGCCTCGCGCCGCGTACAACTGCGCCGTGGTGTAACGAACGGGCATCGACGTCGGATCCGCCTCTGACTTCAAACGCTCGATCTTCCGCTCGGCCGATGCAAGGAACTTCTCACGCTCGGCGTCGGTCGCCGCCTCCCGCGCGCGCCCGATGTCCAGCATCGCCAGCTCTTCGAGAAACTGAATTCTCGCCCGCGCATTCACTAGCTTTCGAAAGTGCTTGCTGGCCTCGATCTTCGTCAACCCTTCCTCAAAGAGGCCCTCTAGCTCCAGCAGATACTGAGCCCGCTTGGCCGCATCGGTCGTCTCTCCCGCGAGCATCCGATAGGTATTGTTCAGCGCGAAATACGGTTCAATGTCCTTGGGATCCGCCTCGTGGGCCGACTTCAGCACCGACAGCGCCTCTTCGAGGTTTCGATTCGTCTTGAATCGGGAGGCGCCCGCCAGCATGCGGCCCAGCATCAATCTGGCGCGATTGCGCGTCGTTTCCTTCGCCGCCAGTTCCCGCAGCAGCCGCTCGCCTTCGGCGATTTCGCCATCCATCAACAGGCAGCGCGCACGCAGTTCGTCCAGCTCCGCAAGCCGTTCCGTGTCGCCCGACGCCTTCACCTTCTCCATCGCGGCCACGATCAGTCCCGTCCGACCGGCACGCGTCGCCCGCGCTTCTTCGAACTGTCGATCCGCCTCGCGCTCCATCGCCGTTCGCGACATCTGGTCCGCAAGCAGTGTCAGGGCTTCGACATTCGTCGGATCCAGCTCCAGCGCCCGCTTCAGATGCGCTTCACCCTTGCTGTCAAAGGAGGCGTCTTCCTTCCGAAGCTCCAGATACGCGCGTCCCAGCACGAGGTGAACCCGCGCCGATCCGGAAAACTCTTCAAGATCCAGCATCGCCTTCGCGCACTCAACCACTTTGTACCATTGGTTGGCCGTGCCGATGTACGGCGCGATCTCGAATTCAATCTCCAGCTCGGTTTCAAGCGCCGCCTTGTGTCGCCCGTCACGCGTCTTTGCCAGTTGAATCAGCGGCCGGGCCTTGCCGATTTCGCCCAGTTCAATAATGCACTTGGCGGCTTTCACGAGATAATCGGGGCTCTGCGCCGGATCCTTCGCATAAGCCCGGCTGAAGGACTGCGCGGCCTTCTGATACTCGCCTTGCGCCATGAACCTGTCGCCGTCGGCGGCATACTTCGAAGGATCCTGATCGGGCAGATTGTTCAAAAGAACGATGCCTGTCACCGTCATGAGGACCATTGCCGATGCAACCAGCAACCCAACCAGTTTCTTGTTCAGCTTCTGAGCCATGAATCTCGCCCTGAGGGTTTTTTCTTTCCCTGTCACGCGCAACCGGATCGAACTCCGCGGCGCGCCGCAATCACGGCGCCGGCAACATGCCGCCCCGCTCCGATCCCTTCGGAGGCCAATGAGCCTTCACCAGTTCCGGAAGTACCTTGTCAAACAACTGACGCGCCTTCTCATCCAGCTCCGGTTCGTTTTTCGGCAGCGTCTGATCAAACGCGATCTCTACCTTGGAATAGTACAAATGCGTGTCGAACGGATTCGCCATGTGCGTGCGCACCGTTGTTCGATCTGAACAGAATTCACCGTTGACGCAGATAGTGTAATACACATAACTCTTCTTGACCATTTCGCCGGCCCGATAGAACGCCAGCCTCCGAACGGCCACATCCGCGCCCAGCGACACACAATGAAACATCATGGACGTGTCGCCCGCCGCCGTGAAATTCCCCGACTGAAAGTAGCACTCTTCCGGAACGTGCGGAACCTGGTCCTGCACATTCGTGTAATAGGTGATGCTTAGCGTGACGTCCTGATTCGATCGACTGCGGACGCCCGGCTCGCGCAGAATCCAGTTCAGATACTCCGTCGTACCCAGCTCCTGAATCAGCTCCGGAGACAAAGGCGCCATCTCCACCACGCCGTAAGGCGCCAGCGCCGACCGGTTCATGTCGCTCAGCGGCTTCAGGATCGACAACGGCTTCTTGATGATGTAGAGCCAGCCGCGCGATTTCGCCGCCTGAATGCTCACCGTCGCGGCCAGCAGCACCGAAAAACCCAGCACGAAATGAAAATTCGATTTCGACGAACGACTCATTCCCCGCCTCCGGCCGCCACGACGGAGGCGTCGTCATCGCCCGCATCATCCACGAAGAGATGATCCAGCAGCCAGATGATGCCCAGATATATCGCAAATCCCAGTGCGAACATGATCAACCCGAGCACGGTATGCGGCGTTCCAGTCGCCAGGTTGCCGTGGTCATACATCTGCAGACTGCCCGTGATGATCACGCGGGCCACATTGCAGAACAGTGCCACAGGTATGACGCTTACGCCCAGCGCGATCCGATGCCAGGCCGGACGCGGAGACATGTAAGCCATTGCAAGCCCGATCGCCACGAACGCCATCAGCGAACGCATCCCGCTGCACGCACCCGCAACGGTAAACGAACCTTCCCGCCCGCTGTCCATGTAATAGGCCAGATTGAATCCGGCCCGCTGAACCTCATAGACTCCGGGAAGCATCGACAGAACATGCTTCGCCACCAGCGCCGCCAGTTGCTGAAGTGGCTGGGTCAATTCGCGATAAAGCCGATCGGGAGGCGGAATCGCAAGAAAAAGGAAAGCGAGCGGAAACCAGACGATCCGCAGCGCATGGAACCCGCGCAGAAGCCAGACCAGCCCGCCCAGCACAAACACGATCGACAACGGCTGCGGATACCCCACCTTGGCATACACCGCCGCGACATAGACCGCCAGCGAGATCACGATCATCAGCAGACCGAGCAGCGACCCTTCATGACGATCATCCATCAGCCGCTTGCGGTTCTGATGAATCAGGTAAATGCTGAAGAACGGAACCAAATAACCATGTGACCAGTCCGGCTGTTTCCAGATCTGGGACATCCGCTTGATGTGATCGAAGTAAAACCACCCTAGAACAGCCGCCAAAGAGAGGATTTTGAACACGCCCCAGGCGCCGAGATACGACCACCAGCCCATCTGATTCGGGCGCGCCGCGCTCGAGCCCTCCATCGCGGTGGACGACCGGCTGATCTCGGATGCAGGAGTCCCGCTCATGACCGGCTCAGATTCAACGGAGCAACCATCGTTTCCCATCGTCCACGTTCCATGCGCTCGACGGCAAAACCGATGACTCCGTTCATCTTGCCGAAATTTCTCACCGCAACCCGCCCATTGTCCCCTGGCGCGCTGCAATCCTATGAATACGCAGTGAAAACAGAACTAGAACGGCAATCCGCGCTGCTGCGCCTCCAACCGCCGACGCTGCTTCACCTGCTCCTGTGCGAAAAATGAATCGCTGTCCGCAAAATTGCGGTCGTATACAAATCCGAACCCGTAGCTGAATCGAAAAGCGTTCCGAACCACCGCAAGGAATATCATCACCGGCGACGATCCAACGTTTACGATGTCGTTCGGCCGCAGATAGAAATCCGGTGCCGTACCCGCGAAGATCGCGTCCAGATCAATCTGGATAAACTGCTCCTCATCCTTGCCGACACGCCGAATCAGATCCGCCCGCGACGGAAGTGCCAACGGTCCGAATCCCCCGGCCGAAGCAATCGCCTGCTTCACCGTAATCCGACGGCCCGTTAACTGGTACGCCCCCGGCCGCGACACATTCCCGTACATGTAGAATTCGCCGACGTCGCCGACGGGCACGTCGATCAAATCCGACGGGCGAATCACCACATTGTACCGGGGATCACCTTCTCTCAAAGCCTTCGCGGGAATCTCCAGAATCCGCACACTCGGAATCAACGATTCCTCTGTTTCCGGAAACATCTCGCCGTCGCCCGCAACGGCCGTCGTCGGCATTGACGCAGGCTGATCAGACGTGAATTCACCCTCATCCGCGTGCTCACCACGCATCATGTCGCCCGGCTCACCCGTCATCGTCGTAACCGGCTTCACCCCGCCAACCTCCCATTCGCCGGTCTCGGGATTGTAAATCGGTGTTGGCGGATCCGAATTGGGCTTCGGCCCCCCTTCCAGTATTTCCAGCTCGTCCACCGCCTGGCCCTCGCCCGCCGCGCGAGTGGTCGTGGCCGGAGCCGTCGTCGCGCCCGCCACGCCCTGAGGTGAAACATCCGACATGGTGAAAACAGGGGAATCGGATAACGTCGAGTTCATCGGCCGCACACCACCCGGCATGGAAGTCGGGGGGGGCGAAGGAAAATCCATTCCGCGGTTGGCCGCGCCGTTGCGGATCACGATCACGGTCTGCGCCTGCGGAGGCAACCCACCTGCCGCGGCAAGTGCATTCAGCAATTTCAGATTCGGACGCGTCAATGGATAGTTGCCAGGCTGAACCACGCCGCCCACCACCGAATACTGCTGCGACTCCGACCGCAGCACCGTGACCTGCACGTCGGCGTTTTCCAGAATGCCCGCCTCACGCAATTGATCCTTGATGGATAATTCCAGCTCGCGCGGGCGCATTCCCGCAACCCGCACCGGTCCAACCACCGGAAACGTCTCATACCCCGAGGCCCGAACCTGGAATTGCAACTCCGACGTGATGCTCGGCGCAAGCAGTTCAAAGACAGTCACCCGCAGAAAGTCGCCCGGACCGATCGGCAGTTCCTCATAGGTGACCGCGACATCCTCTTCGGTCGGCTCCTCGGCATCCTGAATGCCCATCGGCTCGTCCAGCACACTGACGGAATCGCGAATCTCCAGTCGAACCGGCTTTTCAAAATTGCCCGACTGCGATGGATCCAGCAATCCGTTCTTCAACCATGACATACTCGGAAATTGCTGACTACATGCAGAGACAAGGCCGATCGCGGTCACCGCGCTCAGCCATCCTGTGGCCCGGCCAATTCGAACAATTCGTCGGAACTCGGAATTTCGGGGCGTACGCTTCACGTCAAGAGCTCCTCTGGCATGTAAAGCCCAATAACACGCATCTTCCAGATCGCTCTTATCGACACCTCCGAATCCAGATCACACCGTTTTTCGCCGCCGAAACAATCATTTTACTCGCAAATCCGAAATCGCAGACTTCGCCGCCCGCAGCGCAATGACGGCCGAATCATCCGATAACCACGCACGCCTCCGTCGTTCCGATGCTGCTCGCAGCTACCTTCGATCTCCCGCAGCGCTGTCGCGCGCCGCAAGCCGTCCCGCCTGTCCGACTGAACGCGCGATTTTTGCGCGGAGACCCCCGCTCAATTTACGCTCGCCCCGCCCTGCGGTTCGCTTAATCTAGATTAACGATGCGCCGCACTTCAACCACACCCCGGACAGTCCGCCGTCTTCCCCCGGCGGCCGCTGCGATTCTTTCAACGAACTCACCGGCCCATCCGATACCCATATTGAACGAGGCCCGCCGGTCCTCTCGATTGTCCGCGCGATTCCAATTCCCGCGCCACTTCGTTACGGAGATTGAATTATGGAAACGATCATCCTGGGCGCCGGCGGACACGGGAGAGTCGTCCTCGATATTCTCCTCGCTGGAAAGAAGTACAAACCCGTCGGTTTCCTCGACAACAACGCCGCCCTCCACGGCCGGCGCGTCGATGGCCTGCCTGTTCTCGGATCGATCAATCAACTGGCAGCCATCCGGGACCAAGGCGTCTCCAAGGCCGTCATCGCCATCGGTGACAACGGCGTGCGACGCGGCCTTGCGCTGCAGGTTCAACATGCGGGACTTGAAATCGTCAGCGCCATCCACCCGTCAGCCAACATCGCCGCCGGTGCCTCGATCGGACAGGGAGTGGTAATCGCGGCCGGCGCGATTGTTTGCGCGCATTGCCAGATCGGCGACTACGTAATTCTCAACACCGGCAGCATCGTCGATCACGAATCCATGATCGGCACTTCCGTCCATATTTGCCCGGGCGTGAAGCTTGCCGGACATGTCGCCGTCGAAAGCGGAGCGTTCATCGGCATCGGAGCGACCGTCATACAGGGCGTCCGAGTCGGATTCGACGCAGTCGTCGGCGCCGGGGCCGTCGTAATTCGAGACGTCGATCCGATGACATCCGTCGTCGGAGTCCCGGCCCATATCATCAAATCCGCGCCGTCCAGCTCACAATTCGCATCACTGCTCATGCCCGCGGCCGGCGGCGACCGCGCGGACTATCGAGATCCCATGGCGGTCCCGCCTCCGACCCCACGCCGACGCGCACCGCTCAAAACGACAAATGCTGGCGCCCGATGACCTCCGGAGATTGAGCGGTTGACGGCGGCGGAGTCCACCGCGAAGGCTCCCCGAAATGGCCGCATTCGAAGAAGTGATACGTCTCATCCTCCAATGGCCGATCGAACTCGATCTCTATTTCGACGATGCCGCCCGATTCGTCAGCCCGTGTGATACGCGCGGTGTAAGCGTCCGTTCGAAATATCTCACCCACGCTCCGTCGCTTTTCTCGGCTCTGACTCATCGCCCCCAGAAATCCGGTGAAGAAGCGTGACCCGACCGCCTGTAGCCGAAGCGTGCGGTCGTCCAGCCGTGTAACGACCGGATGATCCGTGTCCGTCAGAAACGATACCCGGACATCTCGCCGGCCGATCAGTGAATTCAGATGCGCCTGCGCGAAGAGTACATTCGAATCGAGCGTCGAATTAAGCAGGAAAATATGATCGCCGGCCCGCGGCTCGCGTCCGATCCGCTCATACGCCAGCCGCATCGATCGATCTCCCTCCCGCTCCAGAACCCGCATGATCTGGCACCCGATGATCACACAGGTCGTGTGCGCCAGAAGGAACCACATCAGCGGCAAACCGCTCAATCGCACGTCACCGCGAACGCGAGTGACCCACGCCCCCGCAAGAAACGCTAGCCCGATGCTCGGCAGCATCAGAATTCGATCGTCCGGCACCGTACACGCCAGCAGCGGCATGAACATCACAATCCAGATCGACATCGCCACGATGCCCGGGCGCGATCCATGCCAATGATATGTCACCCATGACAGACCCGCCACCGTGACCGCGCCCACGGCGCAGTAAAACACCAGCAGGAACATCGGCTGCTCCCGCAGATAAAACAGAAACGGATTCACCGGTATCACCATGCCCGTCAGTAGCACAACCACCCGCAACGGAAGCTCCGCAAGATATCCGAGCGGGTCCGTCCCCGGATTCAGCATCGGCAGCGCGTTCGATCCATAGCCGCCGCGAAGATAGTAGATCAGCCACACACACCCGATCAGCGTCCATACGGCCGACAGCCTACGTGCCCGCGCCCGGCGCCGACGAAGCTCCGCCGAGGCCGCCTCGGACAAACCGGCGCGCCCCGTCCGCGATCGTGACCATTCAAACAACGCAGGACCCACCGCAGCGGGAAGGCAGGCCTCCTTCGTCCCCAGGGCAAGAACGTAACAAGCCGTCCCCACGACCGCCCACCACCAGGTCCCATCTCCCGTAAAACGCATCGCCACGAGCAGCCCAGCGGCCACAAACACCAATGACAGCGGGTCGCCCTGTGCGGAAATGAAAACCACGGGAATCAGATGCGAAGCCATCAATGCGAAGACCAGCGCACCCCAGCGTGCCAGGCGTTCGTCATCCGCCAACGCCTGAAACAACCGGTATACCAGCACAACCCCCGCCGCATACAACGCCAGGTTTATCAATCGATACCCCAGCGGCTCCCGGCCAAACAACATGAACTGGCCATACATCAGGCGCTCCGCAACCGGACGCCAATGCCGATAGCGAAGGTCGTCACCCAGCCACCACGGATAATCCCCGTCCATCCGCGCGGCCGCGTTCGTCCGCTCTCCATCGAGAAATTCGTAAATCGGCGCCCAAGCTATCCTCCCGGCCCGATAGTCCTCAAAAATCTGAAAATGACGATGATCATCCAGCACCAGCCCCCATGGCAAAGTTCGGCCATAAAGCAGAAGAACCAGCCCCACGAGCACCCACGCCGGTCGACGACTTGATTCGTACCAGAGTGCGATTCGACGCCGTCGCACAACGCGCGAACCGTCCGCACTTCGGGGCAATCGATTCTTGACGATGGTCGGGGCTTCGTTGATCACCGGCGGAAAGTATGGATGGGAATTCGTCCCGCGCGAAGCGGACAAGCCGAAATGATCACGCCGCGGGGTCGTGATCAGATATCTAGATCTTTGACATGAATGGCGTTGTTCTCGATGAACTCCCGCCGAACCTCGACGTTCTCACCCATGAGAATTGAAAATATCCGGTCGGCCGCCCGTGTGTCGATCTCGAGCTGCTCGGCGTCCTGATCCTCCTCGGACACCGCAACCTGAAGCAGCTTGCGGCGCTGCGGATCGAGCGTCGTTTCCCAGAGCTCGCCCGGATTCATCTCGCCAAGACCTTTGAAACGCTTCACCGTCGTGCCGCGCTGGCCCAACGACCGAACACCAGACGGTACCCGGGCGAGGCTTTCCAGCTCCACGTGCTCCCCACTCTCCGGCACCAGCGCATACTTCGCCGGCGTCAGTTCACCCGTGACAAGCTCCTCGCGCTGCATGAAGTAATCGTCGATCGAAATGCCAAACTCCATGAGTTGCCGAATCGCACGCTCCAGATCACGCGACTCGCTCAGCTCATATCGGATCAGCACTTTCCCGCCGCTCTCATCCTCCGTCTGGGACGGAAGGCTTACGCCGCCGTCGACCACCTCGACGTTGCCATGCTTCTCCTGCATCTCGCGGCGGAACTGGTTGAACGCGTCTTCATCCGAGAAGTAGTGGTCTTCATTGTCGAGCACCGCCCGAACCCGCGGAAGCATCATGTTTCCACCGGACAGATGCCGCGCGATCAGGCTCCGAAGCTCAATGCCGCGACGCTGCATGATCCGCTGCACCAGGGAGATGGTGTCAACAATCGAAACCAATCGACGCAGATTCTCACCCTCGATCGATCGTTCGTCCGGCGGAACGGACGGATCTTCGCCAAAGGTCCGCACCGATAGCCGCGTGCCGGCCAATCCCCAGTCCGTCAGCTTGCCGTCCATGACCGAGTCATTCAACACAAACTCCGCCGATTTGCCGCGCTTCAGCAGATACAACGGCGGCTGGGCGATATACACCCGCCCCGAGTCGATCAGTCCGCGCATGTGCCGGAAGAAAAACGTCAGCAACAACGTGCGAATATGACTCCCATCAACGTCAGCATCGGTCATGATGATGATCTTGCCGTACCGCGCCTTCGTGATGTCAAAATCCTCCGACCCCGGTACGCCGCAACCCACCGCGCGAATGATGGTCTTAATTTCCTCGTGCGAGAGAATCTTGTCCATCCGCGCTTTTTCGACGTTCAGAATCTTGCCTTTGAGCGGAAGAATCGCCTGGGTCACGGCATCGCGGCCCTGCTTGGCAGACCCGCCCGCCGAATCACCCTCGACCAGGAACAGCTCGGACTCATCCGCATTCTTGCTGCGACAATCCCACAACTTGCCGGGCAGATCGCCGCTCGAAAGCGCCGTCTTGCGAGTCGCTTCACGCGCCTTCCGCGCGGCCTCCCGCGCGACCGCCGCCTGAATGCCCTTGGCGACAACTTTCTTCGCCTCCGCGGGATTCTCTTCCAGCCAGTTGCCCAGTTGCTCGTTGACCGTCTGTTGAACAAACGATTCAACATCCGCGTTCATCAGACGATCCTTCGTCTGACCCTGAAAATCCGGCTCGGGAACCTTTACCGAAACGATCGCCGTCAATCCTTCGCGCCAATCCTCGCCCTTGATGGCCAGATCGTTCTTGATCAGGTTGTTCTTCCGGCCGAACGCATTCAAGGTGCGAGTCAACGCGGCCTGAAAGCCCGATAGATGGGTGCCGCCGTCGCGATTCTTGATGTTGTTGGCAAAAGCCAGCAGGCTTTCGTTGTATGAATCGTTCCACTGGAAGGCGACCTTGCAGCCCAGTCGCGATTCATCGTCGAACGCGTTCAACACCCGCGCTGGATGCAGCACATTCTTGCCTTCGTTCATGTACTCAACGAATGCGCGCAGACCATCGCTGTAGTGAAATTCTTCCCGCTTGTCGCAGCGCTCATCGATGAACTGAATCCGAAGACCTTCGTTCAGATAGGCCAGTTCGCGAAGCCGCGTCGTCAGCGTTTCCGTACGGAACTTCGTGTCTGGGAAAATCTGCGGGTCCGGCTGAAACTCGACGCGCGTGCCTGTCTTGTTGGTGTCACCGATGCACTCAAGCTCCCGGGTGACTTTGCCGCGTGAGAACCGCATCGTGTGAACCTTGCCGCCGCGATTCACCTCGATGACCAGCCATTCCGACAGCGCATTGACCACGCTCACGCCGACGCCGTGCAGACCTCCGCTGACCGAGTACGACTTCCGGTCAAACTTCCCGCCCGCGTGAAGGACCGTCAGTGCAATCTCAAGGGCGCTCTTACCATCCAGCATCGGATTGTCGGGAAACGACTTCGTCTCAACTGGAATGCCCCGCCCATCGTCAATCACCGTGCAGCTTCCGTCCGCCGATATCTTGACGATGATGTTCCGGCAATAACCCCCCAGCGCCTCGTCGACCGAATTATCAACCACCTCCCAGACGAGATGGTGCAGCCCGTGGAGCTGCGTGTCGCCGATGTACATCGACGGCCGCTTGCGAACAGCCTCCATGCCCTCGAGCACGCGAATCGAATCCGCCCCGTACGTATCCTCGCCGACGGCAGGGATCGGGATGCTCGGTTCCGGAACGTTCTCTATTGAATCAGACATGCTGATGGATGGCCTTACGGATTCACTCGTCGTCGAATCATTCATGCTTCGCCGCAAACTTTCCGTGATCGCTAAACCGACCGACTCACACGGCCGACCCGATACTCGACGCGCTCAATCGCCACCACGCCGACCATCTCTGCCTGTGCCGACTTCAGAAACATCGCCTCAACGTGCCGCCTCAGCGCAAATGCGGTCGGCTTTCCGTCGACCACCACGCGAAGCGCCCCGCGCCGCAAACTCTCCACGCGGCATCGATCCCGATACTCAACCGGCAAAAGCCGGGTCCATAGGCCGATCGCCCGCGACAACCCGGACGCCAGCGATGCCGATTCCGACTTCAACCACGGACCAATCAACTCACCCAGGGATACCGCCTTGCGAGCCGAACGCCGCCGGCCTTCATTGTAGCGCCGCCAGAACAACTCCCGCTCCGCGGGCGAAGCCGCCAGAAGCCCTTCGCGTCGCAGGATGTATTCGCGGTGTGAGGTTCGACGGCCAGTTTGTTCAGGTGTGAATGCCAAAAAAACCATCCATGGCTACGAAAGATTGACCGGCATCACGACATACTGAAATTCCTTGCCGCTCTTGATCAGCCCCGGCCGCGTGCCGTCCTTGAGATCGATCGACAACTCATCGTCGCAGACCTTCAAGGCGTCGACAAGAAATTCCGGGTTAAAACCGATCCGAATCTCCGGCCCCTTGTAATCCACCTCGACCTTGATATTCGCTTCGCCCTGCTCAGCCGAACGCGACGTCAGCTCCAGCATCCCCTTCTCGGCCTTCAGCAGCACGCCTTTGGATTCGGGGCTGGACAACAGCGCCGCCCGCCGCACTGCACTCAAAAAAATCGAGGAATTCAGTGACATCGTCTTGTCATTGTCCCGGGGTATGACATCTTCCCATCGCGGAAAATTGCCCTCCACCAGCACGCTGCTGATCGTCGCCTTCGGCGATCGAATCGCGATCTGATTCGCCGTCACGCGAATATCGACCGACTCGTCAGCATCAAAGTGCAGCCGCTGAATCAGATTCAGTGTCTTCGTCGGAACAATCACATTCACGTCGGCGTCCGTCCCAGATTGAATCGGCGCTCCGCTCATCGCAAGCCGCCGCCCGTCCGTGGACACCAGGCGAAGCTGCTTGCCCTTCTTCTGCCACAACACGCCATTAATCGCATATCGCGTGCTCTCACGCGCCGCCGCGAAAAGCGTCTTCTCAATGGCAAACTTCAAATCACCGATGCGCAATGTCAGATTCGCTTCGCCTTCCATGCCGGGAACCGGCGGAAATTCCCGAACGTTCTGCCCGTTCACCCGAAAATGACTGTCGCGCCCCCGAATACTCAGAATGTCGTCGTCGGTCTCGAACGTCATCGTCTCGTCCGAAGACTCGCGAACGATCGCCATCAGCCGATCACACTTCACCAGCGTCTCGCCGGGTTTCGACACATCAACCTGCGTCACGCGATACTGAATCCCCAGCTCCTGGTCATATGCCGTCAACAGCAGACTGTCTTTCTCAGCCGTCAATCGAACGCACTCCAGAATCGGACGCGGCGTACGCGTCATCGCAACGCTCGAAACAGCGCCAAGGGCTTCCTGTAGTGCCAAACGCTCACAAATGAATTTCATCTTCGATTCCCACAGGGTCGGCCGATCCGCGGTCCCGGAGGCACTGACCCGCCAACAATTGCCATGCCGATCGAATGCAGCGATCCCGCGACCCACCGCCATCTCAACGATCATCGATCATACGAATCAGTCGCCGCCGAGCAAGGACAGATTCCCAAACTCACTCGGCTCACATTGAGGAAACTCAAACACTTATAAAGAGGAAAAACTTATATTGAATGAACCGTTGTAGTCTCTCTTAGAACCTGTCAAATTCGACGCTTCTTTGAGGCCGAAGTCGCAACCTCAAGCGAGGACGAATCTTAATCGAATTTCGCGGAAAGGTCCATGCGGATAACCTGTGAACAGTCCTGTCACCTGACGCGGGTTTCAGTGCTGATAGTCACAGTTGCCCTGACCATCAGCCTTTGCACACAAGGCACTTCGCAAGCAAGAAGCAGGTTATCCACCCGATTTCCCAACACGCTGTGAGTCAGTCCGCCGGAACGCTTCACTCGCCCTTCAGTAGCGTCGACTCGATTTCATCCAATCGGGCCCGAAGCGCTGCGTCTGATCGCCGCCGACCTGCCACCAGCTTGTTCGCATGCAGTACCGTCGTGTGATCGCGGCCGCCGAAGAATCCACCAATCTCTTCCAGGCTGTGTCTCGTGAACTGACGCGCCAGGTACATGCAGACCTGCCGCGGCAGCGCAATCGAACGGCTTCTCTTGCGACCCTGCAAATCCGAGAGCTTGACGCCGAATCGATCCGTCACGAAATGAATGATGTCCTGAATCTTGATTTCGCGCGTCGGCGCCTGCGGTTCGCCCCCCAGCGCTTCGCGCACCAGCGGCAAATCGATCGGCCGATTGACCAGTACCGACAGTCCGTGAATCCGGTTTAGCGCACCCTCCAACTCCCGCGTGTTCGACGGGCCGAACTCGGCGATGTGCATGATTGCATCTTCCGGTAATTGAAGCTGACGCAACCTCAGTTTCTTGCGAATGATCGCACCGCGCGTCTCCAGACATGGCGCGTCGATCCGCGCGAGCAGTCCGCATTTGAATCGACTGACCAGCCGCTCCTCAAGGCTGGGTATCTGATGCGGGGGCGAATCGGCCGAAAGAACAATCTGTTTGTTCACCTGGTGCAGCGCGTTAAATGTGTGAAAAAACTCCTCCTGCGTGCCGTCCCGTCCCGCGAGGAACTGCATGTCATCCAATACCAGCATGTCCACCCTGCGATACAGATTCCGAAATGAATGCAGCGCGCCGCGCTCCACGGCCTCGATGAACTGATTCACGAACGTCTCGCATGAAACGTACATGATCCGCGTGGCGGGTGATCGATCGAGAACACGATGACACATGGCTTGTAAAAGATGACTCTTACCCAATCCACATGAGCCGTGAATGAACAGTGGGTTGTACGCCGTGCCGGGCGATTCGGTGGCTGCCAACGCC
This sequence comes from Phycisphaerae bacterium, assembly GCA_019636475.1. Classification (NCBI taxonomy): domain Bacteria; kingdom Pseudomonadati; phylum Planctomycetota; class Phycisphaerae; species Phycisphaerae bacterium. Next base: position 98,670 of record JAHBXN010000006.1, on the reverse strand, counting down.
GCGGCATGCGCGAATCGATTGCACGGCCCGGTCACGAACGTCTCGAATGTGTAGTCGGGAATCAAACGGAGAACCGACGAGTCCCGCTCGAATGATGGAGCGTCCTCGTCTAATACCTCGGCGGAATAATTTCGGTCCGCCGACGAGTTTGATGTAAGGAAATCCACACCGATCAAGCGACCCGTTGCGGCCTGCACCGCCTCCGTGAACGCCCGCGAGCAGTGACGATTCAAATAAATCACCTGAGCCGGATCGCATGCAAAAATCTGATAGCGGCCCTGCTCAATCGCCCCGGGCTGAAGCTGCGAAAACCAACCGCGATTCACGGCCGGGTGCTGACGCTTCACATATGCGAGGACGTTGGTCCAGAAAGTTTCGGTCTGGATGCTCATGAAGATGGGTCCGAAATGTGCATGGCGGCTGTTGCGCGGGGGAGGCGCACGCAATTGCCGCGAATGTAAGTTATTATCAAATAACAACTAATGTTTGTATTAAACTGAATCGGCGAGTGTGGATCGTAACCGAATCGCGTTGTGAATACAACCCTGGAAAGCGCCGGAATCGACAACAAATGCGTCATCAAACGCACTGTTTGGCCCATGAGAACGCTGTGGATAACTTGTTGATAGGCTGGTAGTTCCATCTGGGGAATTGTCTGGGGTCGGCAGAAACTGCCGGGCGGGTTTTCTTACATCGGACGCGAGTCTTTGGGGGAATCGCTCGAAGTTAGGTGTGGCCAGGCGTTAGAATAGGTGATAACGAGCCGGGCGGACGCAATCTGGGAGCGTCCGTTGCGGGAGGGTAGGGTAGGAATTAGATGAATCGATTGAAATTGCGACGCGATGTCGCGCTTGCGTCGTCGTCGTTTGTGTCAATTTTGGGACAGGCTTTGGCGGTTGCGGTCGCAGTGCGCTTGAAGTCTGTGTCCCGGGGTCTGGGGAGGGCTTTCTTATCGAGCCTTGTTGTGGTGCTGTTGTGTTTTACGCGCACGACGGTCGCTGACACGGTCACGATCAATCCGTACAAGGATAACACGCTTTACGATCATCCGAACGGCGATGTCAGTAATGGGCAGGGGGATTATCTTTTCAGTGGCCGGACAGCCAACCAGGGTGAGTTTTATGACCGTCGCCGCGCGGTGCTGGCGTTTAATCTTGTCGGCGCCGTGCCGGCGGGTTCGACGATCAACAGTGTTTCACTGACGCTGAGGATGTCGCGGACGACGGACGGCGCGATCCGCCGGATGTCGATTTACAAGCTCTTGCAGGATTGGGGTGAGGGCACGTCCAACGCCTTCAGCAACGAGGGTTCCGGAACGACATCGACGATTGGGGACGCTACGTGGATTCATCGTTTCTACGACCTCGATCAATGGACGACGCCCGGCGGGACGTTCAACAACGTTGGTCAGAGCACGTCTTCCAATGTCGCGGGGGTTGGCGATTACACATGGTCCTCCGCGCCGATGGCCGCCGACGTACAGCAGTGGCTTAACGATCCGGCCACGAATTTCGGATGGATACTTGTCGGCGACGAATCGACCACGCGAACTGCACGTCGTTTCAATTCCCGGCATCATGGCACGACGGCCACGCGGCCGCGGCTGCTCATCAACTTTACGCCGCCGTCGAGCGGTGCGTGCTGTCTTCCGATCGGTGTTTGTGCAACGCTGACGCCGGCCCAGTGCAGCGCGCAGAGCGGCACTTATCAAGGTGACAACACGCCCTGCTCTCCCGGTCTGTGCCCCACGTTCGGGGCCTGTTGTCTGAACAATGGCAATTGTTCGACGCTCAGTTCGGTGGATTGCGCGGCGGCTTCGGGCACTTACAACGGCGACGGTTCGCTTTGCGCACAGACGGTTTGTCCGGTCATCCTTGAGCCATTTGTGGATGCGCTACCGATTCCGGCGGTTGCGACTCCGACGAGTGGCACGCAGGGCGGCGAGGCGTATTACGAGATTTCGATAACTCAGCAGTATCAGACCCTGCATCGCGATCTGCCTCCCACGAAGACCTGGGGCTACAACGGCACGTATCCCGGTCCGACCGTTCTCGCGACGCGGAATCAGCCCGTGACGGTTCGCTGGATCAACAATCTTCGTGATGAGCAGAACAACTATCTGACCGAGCACGCGCTTCCGGTGGATCACTGTCCACATGGCGCGCACATGAATTCATCGCCGCCGCGCGTGGTGGTGCATCTTCATGGCGGGCACGTCTCCGCAATGGATGACGGATACCCGGAATTCGCTTTTCCGCCCGGCGGCGACGCGACATACCTCTATCCCAATGAACAGCTTCCCGCGACTTTGTGGTATCACGATCACGCACTCGGCATCACGCGGCTGAATGTCACGATGGGTCTTGCGGGCTTCTATCTTATCAGCGATGCCGAAGAAGCGGCACTGGGTCTGCCTGCCGGCGCGTACGATATCGGCATGGCGATTCAGGACCGCACCTTCAATCCTGACGGCAGTTTCCAGTATCCGGCGATGTGGATGGAGCACTTTTTCGGCGACACGATTCTCGTGAACGGGAAGGTCTGGCCGTATTTCAATGTGAAGCGCGGCAAGTATCGATTCCGCTTATTGAACGGTTCGTCCTCGCGAACGTACACGCTCGCATTGTCGAACGGGGCGACGTTTCAGCAGATTGCCTCTGACGGGGGTTTATTTCCCGCGCCGGTATCGCTGACGAGCATGACGTTCTCTCCGGGCGAGCGGGTGGAGATTGTGATCGACTTCGAGCCTTATTCCGCGGGCACTGAGATCATTCTGACGAACAGCGCGCCGGCGCCTTATCCTGGTGGCGTGGGCGTGGGCGTCGTGCCGAATGTGATGAAATTCGTGGTTGGCTCGGAGACGGGGCACACCGCGGCGATTCCGGAGGCTTTGCGCCCGCTCGAGCCGTTGCCGCCGGCGGAGGCGGCCGCGCAGCGCGAGTTCGTGCTTCGCGCCTTGAGTGAACCGTGTACCGGGACGGCGTGGTACATCAACGGTCTGCTCTGGGATGACATCACTGAATTTCCCATGCTGGGGACGTCGGAAATCTGGAGCTTCATCAATCGATCGGGGACGGTTCACCCGATGCACATGCATCTGACGATGTTTCAGGTTCTTGATCGGCAGGCGTTTCAGATTGTTGGCGATGACGTTGTGCCGGTGGGCGTCCCGGCGCCACCGCCCGCGAATGAAGTTGGCTGGAAGGACACGGTTCGCGTGAATCCGTTCGAGATCACGCGCGTCATTGCGAAGTTCGAGGACTACACGGGGCTTTTCCCCTATCACTGCCACATTCTCGAGCACGAGGATCACGAGATGATGCGGCAGTTCATGGCGGTATGCCGAAAGGGTGACACGAACCAGGACACGCGCGTTGACGGCGATGACATTCGGCTGTTCGTGAACACCCTGCTGACGGGTGGAACCCCTGGGACGGCTGCATTCTGTGCAACGGACATGGATGACGACGGCCAACTCGAACAATCAGAGGACATTGCGTTGTTTGTCGATTGCCTTATTGGCGGTCCGTGTCCGTGATCGAGCGACTTCGCCGCAGGCGGGCGAGCGCCGCGTAGAGGATCATTGCTCCGATCAGCGGCGCGCCCATCCGGGATGTCCATTCCCGGCCGGTTTCGGTCAGGATGTCTGTTGTGAGAATGAACATGGCAGCCGCCGCGGCCGCCAGCGCTATCGTGGTCGGATCCCGGCGTCCTTCTCCGCGGGATCTTTCGATCCATGCGAACGCACCGACGATTCCCGGGATCAAGAGGCAGAAATGCCCTGTCCAGGTCAAACCTGACAGGGCGAGGGATACGGGCGCGAGGAGTGCCCAGTCCAGCACGGTCTGATCATACGGTGATCCTGGTCCGGCGCGAGCAATCCAGAACGTGAGCGCCAGCAGCCCGAGCGCTGCGCCGCGATAGGCCAAGCGAATCGCGGAATCTCCGCATTGAAGGATCGCCACGCGGTCCTTGCCGGGGACTTCGGAGTGTCCCAGCCAGCGATTCATCACCGCGGAGAGGGACTGGTTCATGCCGTCCGAATCGATCGTTCCCTTTTCGACAAATGAATCTATGACATGTGACCGCCACTGCATGAGCAGTGCGTGATTGCGTTCGAAGCCGATGATCGCGCCGGGGACAACCACGAGCGCGAGCAGCGCGCCGACCCAGCAGCCCGCCAGGGCCCGGACGTCGCGCTTGTAGAGGAGGTACAGTGCCCACAGCCCGGGCGTGACCTTGATACAGGCCGCCAGCGCGATCAGCAGGCCGCAAAGAAAACGCTGTCGTCGCACGAGGAGCACGCCGGCGCCGATGATCATGGCGGCGATGAACAGGTTGATGTTTCCGTGACGCAGGTCGGAATGAATGAACCGTGCCGCAACTATGACACTGACGATCCTCACCCAATCGAACCGCGGCCCATGCACCCGGAACATTCGCCAGGACAGGCTGAAGGCCGCGATGATGCAGCCGTACTTGATGGTCTGCCATATCAGCGCCGCGACCGGCGCAGGCACGTGTGCAAGCGGCTTTAGGATCGTGAGAAAGAACGGCGGATAGATGTAGTCCGGGTGTTTCTGATAGAGCCTGTCATCCGAGCCGATTTCGGCGGCATAGGGCAGGAAGCGCTTCAATGTCGGCTTGCGTTTGTCCCATGCTCGCAGGAAGGAGATGGCATCTCCAACGCAGTAGCAGGCGAACAGGACGGCGAGAATCCGGATGATCCGCACGCGCAATCGGGCGGCACGGTCAACTCGCTGAATGGCCGGCGGCGGTTGTTTACCGGCCGGCGCGCTGGAATCACCCTGATGATTCTGATTCATCCTGCTGGTGAGTCTAATCACGCCGGGTTCCGGCGCAAACCGCGCGATTCGGGGGTTGTCCAGGCGGTTTATCGCGCTGCATTGGCCGTTCTGATTCGGTATACGAAGACGCGATTGCCTTCGGGGCCGGCCTCGGTCAGCGGCTCGAACAGGTCGCTCGCCTGCCGCAGCCAGGCGAAATGTCGTGTTTCGTCCAGCGCTCCGCGATGGGTGGATTCGGCGTCCACGTACCATGCCGGTCGCTTTCCGCGGATGTAGCGTCTGATCCGATCTGATGCGTCACTGCGACGGCACTTGATCCACGTGGTATCGGGATAGGTCCGCCCGGCATAGAACATGATCTGCTCAAGATGCTCGTGCGCGAGGACGCGATCATCGGCTGCTGCGGCGGCGCGAAGGCGGGCGCCGGCTTCGCGAAATCCGGATTTTGGCGCAGCGACGGGGCGCAGGCTGTATGCGACCAATGGAAGCAGGAGGAGTGCTCCGAGCGCGGTCACCCATCGGGGGTTTCGGACGTTGAGTCGATCGGCCAGCGCGCACCATCCGGCCGCGGCCCAGGGAATTGCGAGGACTCCGGGAATCGCCGCGTAGCGTTCGCTGATTTCGCCGTAGAGGATTGAGCGAGCCTGAATCAGCACGATGTATGTCGCGATCGTCGCGACGACGAGCGTGCGCCCCTCGCGTTGGGCGGTCGCGGACTGCTTGAGGAATGCGCCGGCCAGAAAGAGCAGCGGTATCACATATCGGCCGCTTCGCAGCCAGTCTTCGAGAAACCGGCCCGGTGTCTGCCACCACGGCACGGCGTACGCGAGGATCGGGTTGTTTGCGTCGCTTTGCGGTGTTGCGACGAGTCGCAGAATGTCCATTGGATTCTTATTCGGGATCAGTGCGCCTGTCGCGATTGAATGCGGCGAAACGGCCATTGCGAATACGACGGCGAATGCCGCTGCGCCGCCGAGTCGCCGTGCGATCGGTTCAGAGCGGCTCGACATCCACCAGGCGATCAATCCGCCGGCGAGCAGCGAGATCGCCTCCTGTTTGAAGAGATATGCGATTCCCGCCATTGCGCCGCCGGCCGCCAGTCTTCCGATGCTTCGGCGCGAACAGCCGTCGATGATCAGGAGCATTGCTCCCAGAAATACCGCGAGATGCGGCATGTCCGACAAGACCCCCGCGGACAGCGTGACGCCCTGCGGCCAGCATGCCGCCAGCACGGCCGCGAAGGCCGCGATGCGATCGTCGAACAATCGGCGCGTGACAGCCCAGATCGCGATGCAGACCGCCAGTCCTCCGAGCATTGCGATGAACTCGCCGCAGCGTTGCCACGCTTCCGGCGTGTCGCCCCCCGCGAGCGGGCCGATCAGTTGATGTGTTTTGAGCAGCAGCCAGGAATATGCAGGCTGGCGTGTTGTCAGTTTCATGGCGGCGATCGGGTCGTCTGCCATTCGCTTTGCGAATTCAACAAGTTGGACGCCGTTTCGATCGATGCAGATTGGAAACCCGACCAGGGCAGTTCGGAGTATTGCGGCGACGGCGATCGCCGCGAGGAACATGCGGCGAGAACGGACGACGTGGGGAGCATCGTTCATTTCCGGATTATGTGACGAATCGTGGTTCTTCGCAGCAGCGCCATGCTGATCGAGCGTGAAACGTGTATCAGCCATTTGGGTGGTTCGTCTCGCGGGGTGCCCATGTTCGTGCTACAATTTTGCTGGAAAAGAGCCTGAAACAGGGGATGTCATGGGAATATTCACTCTTATCGCCGAAGCGCTGATCAGCCTGGGGAAGAACAAAGTTCGCACGGCCCTTTCGATGCTGGGCATAGTGATCGGTGTGGGGGCGGTCATTGTGCTCGTGGCGATGGCCCAGGCGACAAAGACCCGCGTGGAAGGTGAGATCGCGCGTCTTGGCGACGACTGGATGTTCATAGGGTACTGGGGCATACCGAGCAGTGGGGTTCGTCGCGGCGATCAGGAGCGGAAGCCGTTTCAGACGAAGATGGAAGCGGACGAGATCATGCGACAGTGCTCGGCCGTGCGGGCCGCCACGCCGAGCAATCGTATTTCCCTTCCGGTGAAATCGAGCTATGGCAACTATCTTGCGGCGGTGTATGGCGCTTATCCGAATTTTCATGACATTCGCCGGTGGGACGTTGTCGCCGGGCGGAAGCTCGATCAGGCGGACGAAGACAGTCTGAATCCGGTCTGCTGTCTGGGACAGAGTGCTGCGCGTGAGTTGTTTGGTTCAATCAACCCGGTAGGCGAATACATTACGATCAAGAATTCGCGATTTCATGTTGTCGGTCTGCTTTCGTTCAAGGGTCAGCAGGATGGGCGCGATCTTGACGACATCATTTTTGTGCCGTTCATGGTGGCCCAGCGGAAGATCGCGGGGAGCGAACGCTCGGGCACGATGCTGGCGGCGGCTCAGCATGGCGTTGATCCGAAGATCGCGGAGGGCCAGATTCGTGCGTTGCTTCGGCAGCTTCACGGGCTGCGTGAGGGCGAGCCGGATGATTTCCGGATTTTCGCGCAGAGCGAGAACGCCGAAACGAAGGCTGCGGCGAGCGCGGAGTTTCAATGGCTTCTGCGGATGATTGCGAGTGTGTCGCTGGTCGTGGGCGGCATCGGCATCATGAATATCATGCTGGTGAGTGTTACGGAGCGAACGCGGGAGATCGGGCTGCGCATGGCTATCGGAGCGAATGGTTTTGATGTGCTGCTTCAGTTTTTGATAGAGGCCACGATGCTATGTGCCATCGGTGGGCTGGTGGGCATGCTGTGCGGCTGGCTTTTTACGTATTTCATGACGCAGCAGGGCTACGAAACGGAGATTTCTCCGTTTGTCGCGGGAATTGCCCTTGGCTGCGCATTTCTGACGGGAATTGTGTCCGGATTCTACCCGGCATTTCGAGCCAGCCGCCTTGATCCGATCGAGGCGTTGCGATTTGAGTGAAACGGGGCGGAACCGGGAATGAGGCGGAGTCAGTTGTCATCCGTGTCTTCGTCGTGACTTGTGGGTGACATCATGCCATCGAAGAGTGCGCTGCCGATGCGCACCATGGTTGCGCCGGCTTCGATGGCTGTTTCGAAGTCTGTGGACATTCCCATCGACATTTCGCGAAAATGCGGGCCGAGATGTTTTTCGCCGCGCAGGTCCTCGAACACATCACGCAGGCGATCAAAATACAAACGCAATTCGCCGGGCAAGGCGTCCGCCGGCGCCATGGTCATGAGCCCGCACAATCGAACGTTTGGCCATTCGGCGAAGTGCTCCATAAGGTGTGGCACGGCTCCGACGGCGACGCCGAATTTGCTTTTTTCGCCGCTTGTGTTGACCTGGAGGAGGAAGTCGATCGTGCGCCCCAGTTTTTTGGCCTGATCGTGCAGGTCTTCGGCCAGGCGCAGGCTGTCCACGCTGTGGATCAGTTCGACCCAGGGAATGACCAGTTTGGTCTTGTTTCGCTGAAGGTGGCCGATCATGTGCCAGCGCGGGCGCGGTCCGGGCGGTTCGCGGCGTCCGGAGAGGACGCTTTTTCGTTCGATGAATTCGTGGATCATGCCCGCGCGCTGGTTGAGGTGTTGGGCTCGGCTTTCGCCGAGATCGAGGATTCCCAGATCGAGTGCATTGCGGATGACGTCGAGTTCGACGTATTTGGTTACGGCGATCAGCCTGACGGTGGCGGGGTCTCGATGGGCACGCGCGCAGGCGGCTTCGATGCGGTCTTTCACACGCTTGAGGTTTTCAGCCAGCTTTTTCCTGATGGCGTTGGTTTTTGCGATCACGGGCCGCGTCCTTTCGTTCCCGAGTGCCGTGGTGCATTGTAGTGGGCGGCGCGGCACATCGAAAGTGAAACCCGATGACCCTCATCCGGCGTGAGGTCAGCGGCTTTTCCGCTTGCGGTCTTTGCGCTTGTCCTTTTTGTTTGGCTTGTACTTTGGGGCGCTCGTTGATTTGACCGTCGGCATCTTGCCGCCGGCCATCGACAACTGGGCAAACTGTGAGCCGAAGCGCATGCGGTCCATCATTGACATGCCTGCCATGTGTTTCATCATGTCGCGCGCCTGGAGAAACTGTTTGCACAGGCCGCTCACATCCTCCGGATCGGTTCCGCTGCCGCGGGCGATTCGCCGCCTTCGCGATGCGTCGATCAGCTTGGGATTCGCTTTTTCGCGCGGGGTCATCGATTGGACGATCGCTTTCATGCGAACGATTTCGCCTTCGTCGATGTTCATATCCGCGTCGCGCATGAGTTTGCCGACGCCGGGGATCATTTTCAGCATGTCCTTCATCGAGCGGCCGCTCATCACTTTGTCCATCTGGCCGATGAAGTCGTCGAGCGTGAGCGTGCCCTTTTGCATTTTTGCTTCGAGCTTTGCGGCGTCTTCGGCGGTTACCTGCTGCTGGGCCTGCTCGACGAGTGAGACGACGTCGCCCATGCCGAGGATTCGGCTCGCCATGCGGTCGGGATGGAACTCTTCGAGCCGATCCAGCTTCTCGCCGACACCGATGAACTTGATCGGTTTCTGAACGATGCTTTTTACGGACAGGATCGCGCCGCCGCGCGTGTCGGAGTCGAACTTGGTCATGATGACGCCGTCCAACTCGAGGCGCTCGTTGAAGTGTCTGGCGGTCGTGACGGCATCCTGGCCGGTCATTGCGTCGAGCACCAGGTAGATCTGGTGTGGCGAGACGGCCGATGCGACATTGGCGACTTCCTGCATGAGTTCTTCGTCGATTGAGAGTCGTCCGGCCGTATCGAGGATGACAACGTCAAGCAGCTTTCGCTGAGCCGCCATGACGCCGTTTCGGCAGACTTTCACGGGGTTCTGATGATCTCGTTCGGTGTGGACTTCGACGCCGAGCTGTTCGCCGAGTACTTGCAACTGATCGATGGCCGCCGGGCGCTTCAAGTCGGCGGCGACGAGCATCGGTTTCTTTCCCTTGGCAAGACAATACTTTGCGAGTTTGCCGCAGGTGGTCGTTTTGCCGGAACCCTGGAGACCAGCCATGAGAATGATTGTGGGCCCGGGCGTGACCCAGGGGATGCGCGAATCAATCGGTCCCATCAACTGGATCAATTCGTCATGGACGATTTTGACCATGACCTGTTCGGGCTGGAGTGTCTTGATGATCTCGGCGCCGATAGCCTGCTGGGTGACGTCGTTGACGAAGCGCTTGACCACGTCGAGGTGAACGTCGGCTTCAAGCAGCGCCGTGCGAACATCGCGCATTACTTCTCTTACGTTTTCCTCGGTGATCTTTCCTCGGCCGCGGAGCTTACGGAATACGTCGTGAAAGCGATCTGTCAGGGCGTCGAACATGGGGCGGAGTTCTCACAAGGGACCAATTTGGGAATGTCCTGTTCGAAGATACGAGCGCCGCGTGCGCATCGCAATAGTTTGGGCGTCGCGGACGGCATGTCGGGTGATCGATGGCCGCGCCATTGATCGTCCGCCGCCCCCCTATCCAGAAAATTGGCCTCGCTGTCGCCGGGCCGGGCCGTCCGAAAATCACAATCACCGCGTCAAAAAAATGAGTTTGCCGCCGCGACCACGGGCTTCGAGGCATAAACTATTATGGATTATTATATTGCGCGCCGATCGTTTATCACCAGCCGGCGGTGAGGAAATTTTCTCACATAAAACCAGAGGCGGTAATTTGCCGTAGATTAGGAATAGCTGCGGTCGGTGGATTGAGGCGAGGCCGGCCCGCTGTATCGATTGTAACTATATTTATTCCAGTTAGTTATAATCATCATAGCCGGCAGGTTAAATCGCGATTGTTTCGTTGACACCCCCGGCGCGATGTGATAGATTCCTTCCGGCGTTTCGTCGCCGGTTAAACAAGAGGCTAATCGCCACAGCTATCGGCTACTTCTATTAGCCGTGGCGCTCCACCGGCTCAAGAGTTGTCTTGAGCCGGTGGTTTTTTTTGAGCAGGCATCTCGCTCGTCGGCGTATTGAGCTGACCTGTGCGCGCGGTACGTCGCTTCGGGTCTCATTCACACAGGCGGCGGCGTTCACTAACATTCCCTGCATGTCGCCGACCGCATCGGGCATTTTTCAAGCGCAGGTTCTGGGCAATCGGGTTGTTTGCCGCGAGCATTTTGAAATTACTCTGGCTGTTGAAGGATTTCCGGCGGCAGCGCCGGGGCAGTTCATTCAGGTACTCTGTCACGAGCCGGACGCATTCTGCACATCGATCGAAGATTTCGACGCGATGAGGTGGAACACGGACGCGTGTCCGGAGCGGCCGATGCTTCGTCGCCCGTTCAGCATTGGCGGGCTTCGATCGACGGGTTCATTCACCGAGATCGATATCATGGGTCGCGTGGTTGGCGTCGGCACGGCCTGGCTGGCGGGGCTGAGGCGAGGCGAGAAAGTTGATCTTCTCGGCCCGCTGGGCGGCTCGTTTGTCGCGCCAAGCGCCGGCGAGACGGCCGTGCTGGTTGCCGGCGGCATCGGACTTCCGCCGATTCGATGGCTGGGTGAGGTGCTCGCATCGGATGGTGTTCCCTGCCTTGCGATCGTGGGCGCGCAATCGAAGGCGTTGCTGCCGCTGCGCGTCACTCATTCACCGAAGAATCCCGGGGAGTTTGAGCAGATCGCCGATGAATTTTCCCGGATGGGCATTCCCGGACTGATCACGACGGATGACGGGAGTTTCGGTCTGAAGGGCCGGGTGACGGATGCGCTGGGTGCTTCGCTTGATCGGTTGAGCGGGACGGCGGGCGGCGCGTTTTGCGTTTATGCGTGCGGACCGGAGCCGATGCTGAAGGCGGTGAGTGTTCTGTGTGATGAGCGCGGGGTGTCTTGCCAGGTTGCGATGGAACGCGTGATGGGCTGTGGTGTGGGGACGTGTCAGTCGTGTGTCGTTCCGGTGAAGGATGCAGGCGCACAGGACGGCTGGCGATATGCGCTTTGTTGTCGCGAAGGCCCCGTCTTTGATTCGCGCGTGGTGATCTGGTAGGGAAATTTCTCATTGCATCGGTCCGGGGCCGGCTCAAATCGAAAATTTTTTTACGGGACCTGTTCCAATAATTCGATCAGTTCGGACGGGTCATCGATCAGCGCGTCGGGTCGCGCGGCAATCAATTCATCACGATCACGGTATCCCCAACTGACCGCGATCGCGCGCATTTGGGCGTTGCGCGCGGTCTGAATGTCGACGGGCGAGTCGCCGACGATGACGCACTGCGACGGCTCGACAGACAGCTCGCGCGCGATCGACAAGGCGTGCGTGGGCGACGGTTTTTTGTCGGACTCACAGACGTATCCTCGCACGGCGCGCAATCGCGAGGAGAGCAACATCGCATCGAGTATCCGGACCGCCAGCGCGTGCGGCTTGTTGGTCAGGACGGCTGTCAAGAGGTTTTTTGAAATCGTTAAATCAAGCATTTCTAATATGTTACGGAAGCACGTGGTGCGATTGGCCGGCGCGGCCTCGTAGGCGGCGCTCATGTGTGTGAGCACGTCGTTGAGCCGATGCTCCGCCGTCTGAGCGATCAGCGCGCGTCGGCAGAGCGTCTCGATTCCGTCGCCGATCCACGCGCGAACATCGCGCTCTTTGGCGCGGGACAATCCTGCGTCGAGCAGCGCGCGATTGAGCGCGTCGTTGATGTCCGGGAGCGAGTCGATGAGTGTTCCATCGAGATCAAAGAGTATCGCGCGCGCGTTGTTCATGTCGTCGTTTGTTGATCGCGGGTGAATGAAGTCGGATGAACTTGAGATGATTTAGTCATGATCGGCGCCGATCATGCCGAAAACATTTTATGTGATGATGCCGAACTTTTCTGTTGACAAAGATTCGGCCGAGTCTATTCTTTTTTGCAGAAAGGAGGTGACGCATGGCTAAACGCAAGAAGAGCGCCACCAAGAAGGCCACGAAGAAGGCCACCAAGAAGAAGAAGGCTACAAAGAAGAAGTAAGTAGCCGCCGACAAGTGCCTGGTGTCGCTGACGAAAATTTTCCGGTGACATCAGGCAAGGTCTTCGAGAAATCGGAGGCCACAGAAATAATGGAAGGTGCTCCAGCCACGGCGGCACCTTCCATTTTTTATTGCGCTTCACCACACATCCGCCATGTCTGTCGCGCCGGTCGAGACTTCAGGCAGGCTTCTCATCTTTCTTCTCTTTGTTTGTCATGAGTTCTCGGTCCGGTGATTTACGCGGAATCTTCCCCTTTTTGAGTCGATTCCGGACAGCTTTGTCGTCGCGGCGCACGGCGTCGTGCTTGCGTCCGGGGCGAGTTTAATCAGGGAATTCACCCGGTAAAAAGGTGGGCGCCCGGCTCTGTAGGAGGCAGCCAGAGCCGGACGCCGCAGAGAATTAGGGATGAGTTCAGGCCTTGCGATCAGGCCGGGTATGGGTCGATGTTGTTCGATCCTTTTACTGCATGTCGCACGCGGTTCGGCGCCGACTTCGTCAGCGGCCCGCGTCGCGGCGACAGTCACGACGAAGGCATCACAAACTTAAGATACAAACCGGTCGAGAAGCAAAAACCTTGTCATTCTTTGTTCGTTCCGAGAGTATCGCGGCGCTTGCACGTCTGGTGCGGGTTTTCCGCCGACGGCCGCCCCGATAATCTGCGTCCGAGCATCGCGCCATTTCTTTTTGATTGATGCAAAGAATCCTTTCGGGATGCGTGGCCGCGCGATTCGGCCGGCGCGGTACACTGCGCGGGGCAGATGGCAACCGAATCTTTCAATGTGGAACGGCGCATTCTTTCGATGGAAGGCTCGACGTCCGTTTATCGAGAGGAGCTTGCGCTCGCGCTGGACGGCCTGGGCTTCGTGTCGCAATCGGAGGCCGAAGACCTGGTTGCGACCGCCGGCGAAGACGAACGTGCTTATCGATTGAGGCCGCGCGACGGATTTCTCGATTTGCTTTGCAGCCGGATCGACGAATTTCTCGGCGATGACGACGGCGGCTTTTTCAGGATGATCGTTCACGTCGCGCGATCGGAGCGCAGCGAGGCCGTCATCGAGTTATGGTTTCACATTACGAGGCCGGGGTTTGAATCCGGCGGCACGTGGATACGGCACATGGTGGTCGGCATCGATCAACGGATGATCTTTGCCGATATCGGCGTGTGAATGGGCGGACGATTTCCCGGCGCGCGTCGCATGAGACAGAGTTTGCGCAAGAAAAAGCCCGCGCGATTCAACGCACGGGCTTTTGTTATTTTTGGAGTTCAGCCGGTTTGCGGAGCGGGATCACCAATCGCCGCCGCCGCCGCCGTAATCATCGCGTCGACCGCCACCTCGGCCGCCGCGACCACCCCCACCCCCGCCGCCGTAGCCACCGCGACCACCTCCGCCGCCATAGCCACCGCGTCCGCCGCCGCCGCCATAGCCACCGCGTCCGCCGCCGCCGCCCTTGTTCTGGGGAGGCCGGGCTTCGTTCACGGTCAGTGTTCGGCCTTCGTGCTCCTGGCCATTGAGCGCCGTGATGGCGGCATCGGCTTCGGAATCGGAGCTCATCTCGACGAAACCGAATCCTTTGCTTCGTCCTGTTTCGCGATCACTGATGACCTGGGCGGATTGGACTGCTCCGTGCTGGGAGAACAAACGCTCCAGGTCCGCGCCGGTAACTGAGTAAGACAGGTTGCCAACATAGAGTTTCTTGGCCATGCAAAACGCTCCGTTCAGGAAAACGCACTTGACCCCGGTTTCTCTTTCAGGGTACACGAAAGGGGCCGCCGTCGGCCCAGTGGCAGGAACAGGCGAAACAGGCAAGAAGGGGCAGGCTCGTCCAGAATCCGCAAACCTCAAACCACGTCGTCACGTCCGACCGATCCAATATGATATCCGAGCTTCCGGGCCGGACAAGGGGTGAGCCGGGTCGCCCCGGGGCCATCGTGTCGTTGAATGGCGTGGGATCGATTCCGGCGTTCCGGCTACGTTTTTTCGGGTCGGCGCCATCGTTAGACTGAGGCCTGAATGACTTCATTCCACCCTGAGCCGATGACTGAACGCCACCATCCCCGGGGGTGGTGGGTTTTTATCGTGCTCGTCGTAGGAATATATGCCATCGGACTTTGCCGCGATGTGACCGAGCCGTGGATCGGGCTTCATGATTGGAATGGTGCGTTCTTTTCACAGCTGGCCCGGAATCTGGATCGTTATCCGTTTGGGATTCACCACGGAATGCCGATTGTTGCGGTCGGGAGCGAGGTTCCTCCGCCGACGGAGCGTTCGATCTATGCGACGCATCCGCCGGGGCTGGTCTGGCTGGTGGCCGGTGCGTTTCGCGTATTTGGCGAATCGGAGTGGGCGGCTCGTGTGGTGCCGATCGTTGCGTCCGCGGCGAGTCTGGTTCTTCTGGTTCATCTCTGGCGTGTTGCATTCGGCGCGTCGCCGGCTCTGATCGCGGCGGGTTTCTATGCCGTCATGCCGATGTCCGTTTATTTCGGCCGGATGGTCAATCACGAAGCGGTCTGCCTTTGTGCGATGCTGGCGGCCTCGGCGTGCTGGGTTCAATCGTGCCGGTCTGGGCCGTCGGCGAGCGGCGATCGCGGCCGGCTCGCCCCCGCGCGAGATGCCACCTTTTTGACACTATTCGGCACGTTCCTGGTCGCCGGCTGCTGGATTGACTGGTCTTCGTGTCTGTTTGCGGCGGTCTTTCTTTCGTATGTCCTCCATCGTTCGCGCCGCAGGCCCGTACGGGACGGCGAAGGGCGCGGGGGAATCGGTCGTCAGGCCGCGATGCTGACCGCCTTGCCGGTCGCGACGGGATGTGCCGCGATGATGGCATACATCGTCTATGCGGGTCTTGGCGGCCGCTGGGCTGATCTGGCGGCGATCTTCTTTTCACGCGCCACGGATGATCGCGGCGTTGCGCCGCGGCCGGCGCTGGCGCAGGGCGGGGATGTCTGGCAAAATACCGTCGAAAACCTGTCCTGGCCGCTGCTGGTTCTCGCGGCGATCGGATTAGTGGCTCGGCTTCTCTCGCTGATTCGCGAGCGGTCGAAGGAGAGTGCCGGCAATGAGGCATCCGCGAGCGTCGAGCGGCGGTTTGCGGCTCGGGGCGCGCTGGCGATCATTGGGGTGACCGGCGTCATCTGGCTGGCCGTTTTTCCGAGGCAGTATGCGTTGCATCAGTATTGGTTGTTTTATCTGGGGCCGGCGATCGCGATGTATGCCGCGCGCGCGGTGCTGATGTTGACTCGTTCGCGCGTGGGCGCGCCTTCGCGCGATTTGTCGTCGCCGACGAATCTGGCCGCTGGTTCGGCCGAGGGTCGAATCGCTCGCGCGGGGTGCATGCTCTTTGTGATGTCGCTCGCGTGGATCGCGCAGTTCACCTATTTTGATCGTGGGGAGCAGGCCATTGTTCAGGCGGTCGCTGGTTGGCGGCGGATCAGGGAGGTGACCGGGCCTGATGACCGGATCATCCTGTGGCGAGATCCGACGTGGCCTGAGCGGCGGGGTGGTTACCTATTTAGGAACATTGTGCCGCCGCAGTTTGCGTTTTATGCCGACCGGGCGTTCACGGTAGAGCCGGATCCGGAGCGGTGGGCCGAGTTGGCGGCGAGTGGTCGGTATGCGCTGTTCGTGTTGTCGGTGGGTGAGGCAGCGCGCGGCGGAGATTCGCTGTTGCCGCTGCGCAAACGTTATAAGGAAGTGAGGCTCTCGGAGTCATTGATTGCATTCGTGCTGGAGCCGTCTTCGCGCGGGGGTATGGCTGGGGCGCGTGAGTGATTGCAAGTTAATGATTGGTATTAGATTGCGGCGTTATAGGCTTTGGGTGGTTGAGAGCCTGTGGCTTCGGGTTGGGCGGTTTGGGGGTGGTGTTTCATGTGGGGCCGGCGGGTTGTCGGGGCTGGGGGGGCGGGTCGGCGGCGAGGTTGGGGTGGGCTGTTTGATGGGCGGCTATTTTCGGGCGTGGGGCCTGAAATTCGGAGGACCCGGGGCAATTGACGCGCGGATGTGAAACCTTATACTGGCGGGTCTGTTTTCCCGTCAGCGCGCGTCAATAGATTGCCGCGATGTTTGATGGGTGCGGGGCCGTGACCGGCGTGTGGGCGTGGTCCTATCCGCTGCTGTAGCTCAGTTGGTAGAGCGCGTCCTTGGTAAGGACGAGGTCACGGGTTCAAATCCCGTCAGCAGCTAGTCGGGGCATCGGCGTCTCGCGGCGCGGGTCGACGCCCCTGCTCGATGGCGGCAATTCCGCTGCAATGCTTTGCCCTGCGGCAAGCGTGGCCCGACGGACCTCGCGGAGCGTTGTGTTTCGGACTCCCCGTCGAAACTGAATCGCGGATTCGATTCAAGGCCAGGCGGCCGGGGCCGTGTTGGAATCGACGCCCGGCTCGCCTTGTGCGAAAATACGGAAGATAAGGAACGAACCATAGACCTTTTGTTTTTGTTTTGCGACTAGACTCGCGGAGGAATCGCTGGCATGGCCAAGGAAAAGTTTGAACGAACGAAACCACACGTGAACGTCGGCACGATCGGCCACGTCGACCACGGTAAGACCACTTTGACGGCAGCGATCACCGCGGTCCAGGCGGCGAAGGGTCTCGCGAAGTTCAAGGCGTACGATGAAGTCGCCAAGGCGTCGGAGAAGGATGGTCGTCGTGACCCGACCAAGATTCTGACGATCGCGACATCGCACGTTGAATATGAGTCTGACAAGCGGCACTACGCACACGTTGACTGTCCCGGCCACGCCGACTACGTGAAGAACATGATCACCGGCGCCGCCCAGATGGACGGCGCGATTCTTGTTGTGAGCGCGGCGGATGGTCCGATGCCGCAGACGCGCGAGCACGTTCTGCTTGCTCGCCAGGTGAACGTTCCGCAGCTCGTCGTGTTCCTGAACAAGATCGATCTTCTTGACGATCCCGAACTGCTCGACCTGGTCGAGGAGGAAGTTCGCGATCTGCTCAAGAAGTATGACTTCCCCGGCGACAAGACCAAGATCATCCGGGGTCAGGCGAACCGGGCGCTGCTCAATCCGAAGGATCCCGAGGCGTCCAAGTGCATCGGCGAACTGATGGAGGCGCTTGACAGCGAGATTCCGGAGCCGGTTCGAGAGCAGGACAAGCCGTTCCTCATGCCGATCGAAGACGTCTTCAGCATCAAAGGTCGCGGGACGGTCGGGACCGGTCGAATCGAGCGCGGGATCATCAAGGTCGGCGAGGAAGTCGAAATCATCGGCCTGATGAAGGAAAACAAGAAGACGGTCGTCACCGGCGTCGAAATGTTCAACAAGACGCTCGACGAGGGTCAGGCGGGTGACAACGTCGGTCTTCTGCTTCGAGGTGTTGAGAAGAACGAGCTTGAGCGTGGCCAGGTTCTGGCCAAGCCCGGTTCGATCACGCCGCACACGAAGTTCCAGGCCGAGGTTTATGTTCTGACGAAAGAGGAAGGCGGGCGTCACACGCCGTTCTTCAATAACTATCGGCCGCAGTTCTACGTTCGAACGACGGACGTGACCGGCAGCCTGAAGCTGCTCGGCGGCGCGGAGATGTGCATGCCGGGTGACAATGTTTCGCTTGAGGTTGAGCTGGTCGCGCCGGTCGCTCTTGAGGAGGGTGTCCGCTTCGCTGTCCGCGAGGGCGGTCGAACGGTCGGGTCGGGCGTTGTGACCAAGATCATCGCGTGAGCGAATTGATGTGCGCAAGAGGCCGGCCTGGTCGATGCGTCGGCCGGGCCGCCTTTCTTTTCAGCGTGCAGTCCGATCTGGCCTGGTCCGGGATCGGTGAAGTTTGGATGGCGAGACCGAGCGAAGGATGAGGTTGGCGAATCATGGCGAAGGCAAGCAAGCGTGAGTATGTGTGGCTTCAGTGCAAGGAGTGCGATCAGTTGAATTATCGCACCGAGATCAATGCGAAGTCCGGCATTCCTGAAGGACTGAAGGAAGGCCTGAACAAGTACTGCAAGGCGGATCGCAAGCACACGCCGCACAAGATCAAGCGGAAGTAATATTCATGGTGGCTGGTTTCGAGTTGCCAGGCCCCAGTGAGCAGAAACCAAAATCTCGAAACCAGGAACTCTGACAAAGGGGTGTAGCTCAATTGGCAGAGCACCGGTTTCCAAAACCGGCGGTTGGGGGTTCGAGTCCCTCCGCCCCTGATCGCGAGTCGAATGTGACGCGTCGATCGGCCGATGAAGATGGGCAGGCAGCCTGATGGCCGCATACGATAATCAGTCGAAGGGCGCGGGTGCATTGGGACATTCGCCGGTCGCGCTCGCGGAAAGGAAGAAACCCGTGTCTGATTTTGCAACGAGCGGGGGTGGAGGCGAGAAGGCGGCCCCGCGCGAGCCGGATCGCTCCGGCAGTTTTTTTGACGTGTATAAGCCGACGCAAGGCTCTGTCATACGGGTCTGGTCCGGTGTCGCGTATGGCTCGCTGGTGTGCTGGTTCGCCTATTTCATCTTCGACAAGCTTCAGGCCATGTTTACGGGCGCGATGCATACGATTGTGCCGGTGAGTGTGGCCGCGGTCATCATCGCCGCGTTTGGTCTGCTCGGATACTGGGCGCTCGGCCTGAACCGGAAGGCATGCGACTTTCTCATTGCCACTGAAGGCGAGATGAAGAAGGTCAACTGGACGAGTCGCAAGGAGATCATCGGATCGACGAAGGTTGTCGTCTTCGTTGTGGTCGCGATGTCGCTGCTGCTGTTCGTGGTGGATATCCTGTTCATACTGTTCTTTTCGTGGATTGGCGTCCTCAAGGCCGAGGGCCTGTTGTCGTCGATTTTCGGGAAGTAGGTTGTTTGCGATTCGGGATTCTGGCTCGAAAGGGAATCAGGGTGTTTTCAACGGAGACCACAACCAAGCCTTACGCCATGTCGCAGGATGATGTCGCGGCGGGATCGGCGCCGGCCATCAGCGCGCTCACGCCCACCAAGCCCGGCATGCAGTGGTATGTACTCCGCGTCGCCAGCAATCGCGAAGACCAGGTCTGCGAGGCGCTCAAGCGAAAAGTGACCGTGGAAGGTCTTGATGACCGCATCGGCCGGATCCTGGTTCCTTCGCAGCGTGAGAAGCGCATGCGCGGCCGTGTCGCCAAGGTTTTCGATCGGAAGCTTTATCCCGGCTATGTCTTTGTCGAGATGCTTGTCGAAGAAGACGGCAGCATTCCGGAAGACATCTGGTTCATGATTAAAGAGACGATGAGTGTCGGCGATTTCATCGGCTCCGACGGGAAGCCGACCGCGATGAAGCCGCACGATGTTGAGAAGATGCTTGCCGTCGTCGAGAAATCCGCCGAGCAGCCGACGCTCGCGGGGATGGCCGGCATGAAGAAGGGTGACCGCATCAAGGTGAAGGAAGGTCCCTTCGAGAATTTCGAGGGCGAGATCGACGAGGTCATGCCCGACAAGGGTCAGGTTCGCGTCAACGTCTCCATTTTCGGGCGAACGACGCCGATCGAGCTGGAATACTGGCAGATCGAGCTGACCGGCAACGAATAGTGATGCCCGCGGATCGGTGCGATTGATCCGCCTGTAAGACAGAACCCGCGCATGGACGCCGCAGTGACATAGACGACAGAGGTTTGAAACGTGGCAAAGAAGAAGAAGGTTCCAACAGCAGTATTCAAGGTCCAGGGCCCCGGCGGACAGGCGACTCCCGCTCCGCCCATCGGACCGGCATGCGGACAGTACGGCGTCAATCCCGGACAGTTCGTTCAGCAGTTCAATGATCGAACGAAGGCGCTCAACGGCATGCCTGTTACTGCCGTCGTCAGCGTGTATGCGGACCGCACGTTCGATTTCATCATCAAGAGCCCGCCGGCGTCGGTCCTGCTCAAGGCGGCCGCCAAGGTTGAAAAAGGCTCCGGCGTTCCGAACCGCGAGAAGGTCGGGACCGTTACGTGGACCCAGGTGGCCGACATCGCCAAGCAGAAGATCAACGATCTCAACTGTCATGGGCGAATCGAATCGGCAAAGCGAATTGTCGCCGGCACGGCCCGCAACATGGGCATTGTCGTATCGGAGTGATTTGCTCCGCGCTATTCACTCGAGTCGCCAGCCTTAGCACCCCCGCGAGCCGTTTGTCATCCGGACAAGCGGCTCGCTTCGTTTACACGGTGCGGGAGCCGAGCGCAAAGCACAAGGCGAATGCGTTTGCCTATAATGGCGTGCAAGAATGAAATCCGCTTCCAAGTCTCGAAAGGAACAGTGTCAGCCGACTCCGGCGGCGTCCTCCGTCTCGCGCACGATCTCCCTGCCGTTGATTGATCCGCAAACCGGCATGAAGCATTCGCGCGCCGGGCGTCGGCGTTTTTATGTGCTGGCCGGGGTTCACGTTCTCATGATCGCGCATTTCGTGCATTGGCTTTGGGCCGGCAAGACGCTTACGCCGATCGAGCCATCCGAAGCCAAGGACGTTTTCTGGCATGGCGAGATCAATCTGGGCTTCATTTTCTTTTCGCTCGCGATTCTCTCGACTCTTGTTCTGGGGCGATGGGTCTGCGGGTGGGGCTGTCATCTGGTGGCCTATCAGGACCTGACTCTCTGGCTGCTGAAGAAGCTGCACCTGCGTCCGAAGGCGTTTCGCACTCGGTTTCTGTTCAAGTTCACGACTCTGGTTCTCGCGGCGGGCTGGCTCTACTTCGTGCCGCTCATTGACCGCGTCTGGTCCGCGTTGAACGGGCACTCCGGACCGGAGATCACGCTGCACCTGACGCGGACGGGCTATTGGGACACGTTTCCGGGTCCTGTTTTTGCGGTTCTCAGCGTGTTGTTCGCGGGCATCGTGATTATCTACTTTCTCGGCCCCAAGGGTTTTTGTACGTACGCATGTCCTTATGGCGCGATTTTCGCGATCAGCGACCGCTTTGCGCCGTCTCGAATTCGGGTGACGGACGCATGCAATCAATGTGGGCACTGCACGGCGAGCTGCACTTCCAACGTCAACGTCGCCGAGGAGGTCAACCTCTTCAAGATGGTTGTCGATCCCGGTTGCATGAAGTGTCTGGACTGCGTTGAAGTCTGTCCAAACGACGCATTGTATGTCGGCCTCGGCAGGCCGGCGGTCGGCTCGAGGCCCGATGGGCAGCCGAAGGCGCCGAAGTACGACCTCACGCTCGTTGAGGAGGTTGTGTCGTTGGCCTTGTTTGTGCTGGTGCTCGTGACGGTGAATGGACTGTACGGCCAGTTTCCCTATCTGATGTCGCTGGCAATCGCGGGCATCTTGACATTTGTCTTCATGAAGACCGCTCGCGTCTTTTACTCTCCTGATGCGATGATCCAGAAGATCCGCCTCAAGATCGGCGGCAGGCTACAGCCGGCGGGCATCGCCGTTCTGGCATCCACCGCTGTTCTTCTGGTTTTGCTGGGGCACTCGGCGATATGGCGCTATCACGATATCCGCGCGGGGCGTTCTTTTGCGGCGGCGCCGGCGCAGGCGTTCGGGTGGCCGTACAATCCGGACTTTGTCAAACGCGCGCAGCCTTCGGAGAAGGCGGCCGCGCAGGATGCGGCGCTTCATTTCGAGACGATGCAGCACTGGGGGCTTGCCGATGTCGCCGCCTACCGCGTTTCGCTGGCGTGGTGTTATCTGTTTCTGGATCGGGGACCGGACGCGCTGGCCCAGCTTTGCGTTGCGACCGACGCGCACCCGGATACAGCGGCGTACTGGCTCTGGCGGGCGCGAATCGAGGTGTTTCTTGGTCAGCTTGAATCCGCCCGCGCGAGCTTTGGCCGGGCCATGGAATGCGAGCGGCCGGCGCGCGAGGCGCTGACTCGTAAAGTGCCAGATGCATTGCACCCGCTTTCGTCGGAAATCTGGACGGAATGGGGACAATTCCTGCTCGCCAGCGGCGAGACCACCGAGGGCGTGAAGGCTTTGGAGAGCGCGATCTCGTTTGATCCGCGCAACGGCAATGCGCCGCTCGCCCTGCTGGAGTACCATGGAGCAATCGGCGACCTGGATGCCGCGCGCGATCTGGTCATTGACTGTCTCGCGCGTCACGTCGAATCGCCCGCGATTTATTCCCACCTTGAACGGCTTCGCACGACTGAACCCTCGTCGCTCGCGATCGTGGAGGCCTATCGCAACGGTTTGCGGCGGATTCCCGGGAATGTCGCTGTCATGAACAATCTCGCAACGGCGCTCACGGGAATGGGTCAGCTTGAGGAGGCCGTGGGAGTTTGTCGCAAGGCGCTGGAGATTTCGCCCAATTCCGCAGCGCTGCATGCGACGCTGGGGGCAGTTCTTCTCGCGAAGAATGATGCCGCCGGCGGGATCCGCGAGTTTGAGATCGTTCATCAACTCCTGCCGGACAGCGGCGAACACGCCATCAAGCTCGCATTTCTTTATGCGCGTGTCGGCCGTATGGATGATGCCCGGCGATTGCTTCTGGCGGTGGAGAAAAGCGGTACGCCGGACGAGCGGCAGACGGCCAGAAGCCTCCTTTCCCAAATCGCCGAGATGGAACATTCGCGGGAAAAAATGCAGCCATGACCCGCCTCGGTCATGTGATTGCCGCGGCGGATGTAACTTTCGAAAATTTGTAGATTTAGGAAGGCGATGATCCGGTTCGACGAACCGTTGTCGGGGTCCGGGGGGGGCCTTCATTTTGTGTTTGGGCACACGCGTCTTTGCGCGATTTTATTGTTGGGCTCGCACTGGGCTCATGCGCGACTACTAGAATTCCGCATCGATCTGAAATCAAGAGGGTGCCCATTATCGAGGGGATGATGGTGCGCACCGAGTGTGCCGCAGGGGCGACATGGGTTCGCTCGCGGAAGAGGGTATGGTCTCCCGGCGCTTTCCGGGGGCGGAGAAGGAGCGATCAGATATGTTCAAGAGAGGGTTCGTTTCAATGGCTGTCGTGCTGGCGTTGTCGGCTGGCTCGACCTTTGCAGATGTCATCACTCAGTGGAATTTTGAAGGCGATGTCACCACGCCATCCACCGGATCGGGCAGCGCTTCGCTGGTGGGCGGCACAACCGCGACGTTTGCAACCGGCAATCCCGCCGGGCGCGGCTGGAATACGACGACTTACGCGGCGCAAGGCACTGGAAGCGGCACGCGAGGCGTTGAGTTTCTGGTGAGCACGGCCGGATATCAGGACATCACCGTGTCCTACGATCATCGCGCGAGCGGAACGGCATCGCGCTGGTCGGAACTTCAGTACACGCTCGATGGCTCGACCTGGAATTCCTTCGGCGACAACGGCGGATTGCTTTCGCCGCACGACACGTTTTATGCCCAGAGCTTCAATCTGAGCTCGATCGCCGGTGCGAACAACAATCCTGATTTCGGCATTCGCATTGTCTCGATCTTCGCGCCGGTCGCATTTGACCAGAACGCGTCGCTCCCTGACTTTGCCGCGAACACCGCGTATCAGCGGGCCAACGCCCAGTCCGGCTTTGATCCCGGAAGCGGCATTGGCACCGGCGACTACGGCCCGGCGGGCACCTGGCGCTTCGACAACGTGACGATCAGCGGCAATCTCGTTCCCGAGCCGGCAACACTCGCCCTGCTCGGATTCAGCGGCCTGTTCGCCATTCGGCGGCGGCGCTGACCTGCATGCGATCGATTCTGAATTCGGCCGAAGGACCGGACTCAATCGGTCACGACCTTGCAGGGGAAATGAGGCCATCACAATCTGTTGCGACGGCGGGTTGGCGACATCCTTCCCGCCGTCGGTTTTTTTACACGGGCGGGTACTCATCCAGCAACGCCGGGTGGTTCTGCTTTGGCGCGGGGCCGGGCGAGGGCTTGTCATCAGTTGAATTTGATCCCGGCATCTGATTTTTCGGCATTGGTTCGGGGAATTGCAGGATTTGACCCAATATTCATCAATTTTTCTTTTGTAACGGAGGGGGCGGGGGATCAATATACCGCTGTCGAGATTCGCGGAGGGGAGCGGGCCGCGGGCGGTCGACTCATGGATGAATAAGTGTCGTTGGATCGGCACTGAGTCACGACTCTGACAGGAGGTCAGTTCATGCCCGAGATTGAGAATCATGTTTTTGTCCGGTTCAACCACCGTCCTTGGAATTTGACGGCAGCCGCGGCCTTGCTGGCCGCCGTCCTTTTCATTCCGACGGGCGCCAATGCCGATCCGCCCGCGGGATATTATGACAGCGCGGACACCACGAGTCCGGCCACTCTGCGTGCCAGTCTGCACGAGATCATCGACGATCACCAGCGCTATCCTTATACATCGACGGCCACTGACACGTGGGACATTTGTGATGCGGCGCAGACCGATCCATCCGACTCCAGCAAGATGCTGGACGTGTACAAGAATGCGTCGTACACCAAGGCCGGCGCGGGGAACAGCTTTTATAATCGCGAACACACATGGCCCAAGTCATATGGATTTCCGATCGACGGATCAATGAATTATCCTTATACGGACTGCCACCACCTGATGAATGGTGACAGCAGCTACAACAGCTCGCGCGGCAACAAGCCATACAAATACTGCTCCACGTCATGCACCGAGAAAGCGACTGTCTCCAATAACGGGCAAGGCGGCGGGAGCGGCACGTATCCCGGCAATTCCAACTGGACAAGCGGCAGCGGCGCGAGCGGCGCGTGGGAGACATGGATCGGGCGGCGTGGTGACGTCGCGCGCGCACTGATGTACATGGATGTTCGCTACGAAGGGGGTGTTCACGGTGTCACCGGCGCGTCCGAGCCTGACCTTATCCTCACCGACGATCCCTCGCTGATTGTCTCCAATACATCGCAGAATCAGTCGGTCGCCTACATGGGCATGCTGTCCGTGCTGATACAATGGCACTACGAAGACCCTGTGGATGACTTCGAACGAGATCGGAACGAGGTGGTTTATTCCTATCAGGGCAACCGAAATCCCTTCGTCGACCATCCCGAGTGGGTCGCCTGCATCTTCGAGGATGCCTGCTCCTCGGGCGGCGATCCGTGGATCAATGAGTTTCATTACGACAATTCAGGCACCGATGTAAACGAATTCGTGGAGGTCGCCGGTTACGCCGGAACCGATCTCGCGGGCTGGACTATCGTCGGCTATGACGGCGCAACAGGCACCCAATACAAGACTGTTTCCCTGTCCGGATCAATCCCCAGCCAATCCGGCTGCATGGGCACAGTGTCTGTCGCGTTCTCGGCCATGCAGAACGGCCACGACGGTCTTGCTCTTGTCGATGCACAGGGATTTGTCGTTCAGTTCATCAGCTACGAAGGGGCATTCACCGCGACAAACGGGCCCGCTTCCGGGCTCACCGCGGTGGATGTCGGCGTCAGCGAAACTGGATCGACGCCCGTCGGCTATTCATTGCAACTCGCCGGAACCGGGGATAGCTACGGCGACTTCGCCTGGAGCGCGCCGGCCTCCGCGACCAGTGGAAGCCCAAACAGCGGCCAATCGCTCACCGGTTCGAACTGCGGAGGCGGCGGAGAGCCGCCCGCGGATCCATGGATCAACGAACTTCACTATGACAATGCCGGAAGCGACACGAACGAATTTGTCGAAGTGGCCGGGCCGGCCGGATTGAATCTCTCCGGCTGGAAACTCATCGCCTACAACGGCTCGGGGGGCGCCCAATACCTCACCGTCAACCTGAGCGGGTCGATTCCCGATGAACAGAACGGTTTCGGCACGCTTGCGTTCTCCATGACAGGGCTTCAGAACGGCGCGCCCGATGGTATCGCGCTTGTGGACGGGTCGGGCGTTGTGATTCAGTTCCTTAGCTATGAAGGATCGTTCATGGCAACCAATGGCCCCGCGAACGGCCTGACATCGATAGATATCGGCGTCAGTGAATCTGAATCCACGCCGACCGGCTATTCGCTGCGGCTTTCGGGTGCTGGCAGCCAGTATTCCGATTTCTCGTGGCAATCGCCGGCTGCACATTCGAGCGGCTCGAAGAACACGGGCCAGACGTTCCAGTAATTCTGTAGTCGTTCGTTCCGTCGCATTGAGGCTGCGCCATGCCGATGTCATATGGACTCGGTGTGGCGCAGCCGACGATGTGCATACCGGTCACATTCGGCGCCTTGTGGGCCGCTCGGGGCTTTACCGAATTCGAGCTGATCCGGGTCAACGATGGCACTCAACCGCGCAGGGCGGAAGTGCTTCCAGAAAGCGCCGGCCGTAGAACTTCGTTTTCACGCGCTTATCAAGGATGACGACGATTCCGCCATCGGACTGACTGCGAACCAGTCGGCCGAATCCCTGTTTCAGCTTCAGTACGGCTTCCGGGACCTGGAATTCCATGAACGGATTGCCGCCGGCGCTGCGAATCGCATCGATGCGCGCTTCGATCAGCGGCCGGTCCGGCGCGGCGAACGGCAGTTTTGCGATGATCACGTTTGAGAGCGCCTCGCCCGGGACATCGACGCCCTGCCAGAATGAATCCGCTCCGAGAATCACGGCCCGCTCGCTTCGCTTGAAGGTTTCCAGCATTTTTCCGCGCGATAAGTCCCTGCCTTGCACCAGCAGGGTCATGTCGTGTTCTTCGCAGAATGGCTCCAGCCGCTCCTGAGCCTCGTTAATTTGTGCAAAGCTCGTGAACAGCACAAACGCGCGCCCCCGCGTATGCAGAAGGTAATCCTTGATGCGTTCGCAGGCCGCCGCGACGAAGCCCGGCGCCGTCGGCTCCGGCAGCGCGGTCTCAATGTGGAGCGTCACTTTCTCGCGGTAGTTGTATGGCGAGTCAAGCTGCAGTTCGTCCGCCGAAGTTGCGCCGAGGCGGCCACGCATGTATGCGAAGCCGGATTCGCCGCCGGTCGAGAGCGTTGCGCTGGTGAGGATCACGCTCTTTACCTTTTCGAAGAGCATTTCCCGAATGACCTGATCGACGCGGAGTGGAGCTGCGTGGAGGCTGACGCGGCGGTCGCGACCCTCCGACGCGGATTCCATCCAATAGACGAAGCCATCGAGTTCCTGCAAGAGCAGCATGTCGAGTGTTGCGGCCGTTTCCTTGCACCGCGAGACGAAGCTGGACAATTCGAACCGCTCGTCCTCGCTTTCGAACTGATCGCGCAGCTCTCCGAGGGTCTCGGCCAGCTCGGTGAGTCCCGAGCTGACTGTGTTCACGATCGGATCTCGCTGCGACAATCGCACGGCGCCCCGTGCTGCCGGATAGCGCCCGCGCAGCTCCTCGAAGAGCGCATCGCTTCGCGATTCGACGTCAATCACCTGTCGAACGGCGTCGGGGCAGTCAAGCATTCCCAGGAAACCGCGTCCGGTGCGTTCGTTGAAGATGTTGTGCAGCAGGTTTCGCACCTGAAGGTTGGACATGCTCATGCCCATGTGGTCGCCGGCCACGCTTTCGATGTTGTGCGCTTCGTCGAAGATGACGTGGTCATAGTCCGGCAGCACCGAGACATCCCGGCGGCGTAGCGCCAGATCGGCGAAGAACATCGCATGATTCACCACCAGCAGATTGGCGCTCTCTGCGTTTCGCCGGGCCCGCTGGTAGAAGCACTTGTTGTATTGTTCGCACTTTGAGCCCATGCAGTTGTTGCTTTCGCTGCGGACACGCTGCCAGACTTCCGGGATGGGTTGAAAATCAAGATCGGACAGCGAGCCGTCCGTTGTCTGATAGGCCCAGTCCTCGATCCGGTGCAGTTGTCCCAGCGCGAACGCGCCGGAGAAAACCGCCTGTTGCCGTCGGCTGGCCTGCATCAATCGCCGCAGTCCGATGTAGTTGTTGCGCCCCTTCACGAGCACGGCCTTGAACGGCTTGTCGAAGACCCTTTGCAGGGCGGGAATGTCTTTTTCGATCAGCTGTTCCTGAAGGGTGATTGTGTGCGTCGCAACGACCACGCGCTCGTTGGCCGACAGAACTCGGTCGATTGCCGGCAACAGGTAGGCGAAGCTTTTTCCGACGCCCGTGCCGGCCTCCACCAGGAGATGCCGCCGCGACGACATGGCCCGAGAGACCGCCACCGCCATCGCAATCTGCTGGGGGCGCGATTCCGCTTTAGGCAACGCCCTGGCAATCAACTGTTGCCATTTGTCCTCGCCGGTGGTTTGCATATGGCCGATGGATCCCCGTGTGGCGGCGTCGCTTACAGGCTCGTCACAAACTCCCAGATGAAGATCATCATGATGATCGACGTGACAATCACGATCAGCGTCGCCATCACCGTGACGAGCGTGGAGCCCTGTAGCAAGCCGTGCTGGTATGTCGCCATGATATGCGGCTTCGCCAGCGCCAACATGGCGAGTAGAACGGTTGCGATCGACGGCCAGATGCTGATCGAGTGGATGTAGCTGTAAATCCAGACCCATCGCGGCCGATTCTGCTCATAGCCGATGGGTCGATGGATGAAATGCCCGCGGACGTAATAAACGTTCTGTCCGTCGACGGTCTTGATATAGCCGTTCACCGCGTCGCCGCCGATGATCTGATAGAAGACGGCATAGAGGAGGAAGTTTCCAAGGCCCAGAATGATCAGCCAGACGCATAGCCGGTTTCGACGAATGGTCTCCATGTGTGACAGAATAGCCAAACCGGCGGGATGCGTCGAACGTCTCCGATCCCCATGGCCTTGTAGCGGCCCGGCTCGTTTAGCGGCCCGGTTCCCCGAGGCGCCGCGGAGGGCTTGTTGGCCGGTCGCGCGTGTCCGACGATGTCAATTGCGCGGCACGAGACTTCGGGCGTTTGTCGCGGTGACTCCGAGAACGGCTCGTGAACGGGCGGCGCGGGCCGGCGCCCCGAGTGAAATGAAGCAAGGGAAATCATCGCCCCCCCGGCGCGCCCGGCCGCAAGCCCGCCGGCCTCGCCGGCTGCTGTTGCCGTGGCTGCACGCTGTTTCTTGAATGCACGGCTGGCGGGATTCCTCGGGAAAACCTGTGCGTTGCGTCACCCGGCTGCGAAGAGTCAACGGTGTTCACCGTTTCTTGACCCTGTCGATGCGGCGCGCTAGAGTTACCTCACGGGAATGACCCCTTAAAAGCCATCCGGATTCTGCGCCGATTGCGAGCATCCCGTCCCGGTCTGCAGTCGATGCTCACGGTCCCGTGAGACGCGCGCCGAGTTCCAATGGCGATATGCCACAAGCAAAGGAGCAACCATTATGGCCTTTACCCTGCCGCCGCTGCCCTATTCGTTCGATGCGCTGGAGCCACATATTGATGCTCGCACGATGGAGATTCATCACGGCAAGCACCACAACGCATACATCGCGAACGCCAACAAGGCGCTCGAAGCACATCCCGCACTCGCCTCCAAGGGCGTCGAGGACCTGCTACAGCACATTGGTACCGCGCCCGATTCCATTCGACAGGCCCTCATCAACAACGCCGGCGGCCACGCCAATCACTCACTGTTCTGGCAGATCATGGGTAAAGGCGCGGGCGGCTCGCCCGGTGGATCGATTGGGGATGCCATCAGCAGGACATTCGGCGGGTTCGATCCCTTCAGGGAGAAATTCGGTACGGCCGCGACGACTCGCTTCGGCAGCGGCTGGGCCTGGTTGGCAGTCAAGGACGGCAAGCTCGAAGTTTTCAGCACCGCCAACCAGGATTCGCCCATCATGACCGGCCATGCGCCGATCCTGGGCCTGGATGTCTGGGAGCACGCCTACTATCTGCACTATCAGAATCGCCGGCCGGACTATGTTTCCGCGTGGTGGAATGTCGTCAACTGGAAGCATGTGGACGAGCTGTACGCCGCGGCCATGAAGAAGTGAACATCTCGCGCCGCCCTGATTGAAACGACAAAGCCCGCGTGCTGCGATCCGCGGGCTTTGTCATTTTTACCGAGTGTTCGCCAGGGGGCCCTGCGTGGCTACCGGACCATTACGAGGGTTCCGGGCGCGGCGCGAAGCTGGGACGCCGCATTGCCCTGATTTACGGCCACTTCCAGCATTCCGGTTGAACCGATCACCGCCACGACATCGCCGGGATTCGCATCGGAGTAGGTCGTGTGCAGGCGCCCGACCCTCAGGGGGCCGACCTGCACCATCATTCGCTCCGGTGGGGCCTTGACCGCGGCCAGATCCGAGGAGCTGATGTTTGAGATGCAGTTTCCGAAGTGATCGATATAGAGAATCTGCCCTTCGATTCCGCCCTGTTCCAGCCGCTTGGGCTTCGCAAGATTCAGAAGCTGCAACTCACGGACGATCGGGCCGACTTTGTCGAACAGTGTTCCGGCCGCAAGATGCGCCGCCACGGGCGCGAAGACATCTCGACCATGAAAGGTGCGGCTCATGTCGTGGCGGAACAGCCGCTGATTTTCGATGGAGCGCAGCTCTTCGAGAATGAAGTCGCGATGAACAAAGGTCAGTATTCCGTTATCCGGGGCGAGAATGGTCTGGGCCGAATATCGTGCCGCCAGCATTCGCCGTGAACTGCCCACGCCGGGATCCACCACGGCGATGTGAATCGTACCGACCGGAAAATGTTCAAACACCTGCCGGAGCACAAAGGCGCCATGCACGACGTCGTGGGGCTGGATGCTGTGCGTGACATCGATAATCGGCGCGCCGGGCGCACGCTGGAGAATGACTCCCTTCATGCACGCGACGTAGTGGTCCGTGGAACCGAAGTCGGTTAACAGTGTGATGGGTGGAAGCATGGAGAGCATACCGACGGCGAACTCTTGAACGGATCGAGTGTATGATCTGCGCCGCCGAATCGTCAACAGAAATCACTCATCGGCTGACGCGCCGGGCGATTCGACCCCGGCGTTGCCGCCGGGCGTCGTGTCCCGGCCGGGCGAGGGCCCGATGTTTGACTCGTCGCTTTCGATCAGCGGCATCGGCGGAGCGTCTCTGGCCCCCAGGGCCACTAGGCGCCCTTCGGCCTGTGCCGCCCAGGTCGTTTCGGGGTAGGTGCGAACCACATAGCGGTAGTAGAACGCGGCCGCGTCAATCTTTCTCAGGCGTTCGTAGAACTGGGCGATTGTGAACTCTTTTTGTGCGAGGCTTTCCTGGATTCGGTCGAGCGTCTGGGGAATCTGGTATTCGCCCGCGGACTGCGGATAGGTCCGCTGGAATTCCTGAAAGTAGGACTCGGCCTCAAGCAGGTCCGCGTCGTCGAACTCGACTCCGGGAAATCGTGCAAGCGCGGACTGCCCGCTGCGCAGCATCGAAACCTTGTGATACTTGCCGCGCGGATACTCCCGCATCAGTCGCGAGTAGGCCAGCTCCGCCTCTTCAAACTCGGCGTTGATGAAATGATAGTCGGCCTTGACGCGCAGCGCCTGTTCGGCAAGCGGCGTGTTCACCGCCCAGTAATCCGTCAGGCGATTGAGAATGTCGTGCGCCTCGTCCTCGCCGGACAGCCAGAGCATTCCCTTCAGTTTCCTGACTTTGCGGTCCTTGAACAGAAGCATTTCGGCGATGATCAGCTCCTTGCGCATCGAGCGGTCCGCCAGCTCCGTTCCCGGCCACGCCTCGAGCAACTCTTCCAGCCATTTGTAGGCCTGAATCAGGTCGCCGGTCTTGCGTTTCGCATCCTCGGAGCTGACCTCCGTTTCCGCCGCGTAGAAAAGCGCCTCATTGCGAAGTTCTGAGGCAGGATAGGCCTTGAACCAGGCGGCGAATGCCTTTCTCGCGCCGGCAAACTCGCCGCGCGCGAGAAGCGATCGCGCGATGGCAAGGTCGCCGGCGTCCGTTCCCGGAATAGGCGGGGCGATTTCCTTCCATTCCCCGGAGCCCGGGTCGTACTCCAGTCGTTCGTAGTAGGTTCTTTCCTTCGACTGGGCCGATACGGAATGTGCCCAACACAGCGCCAGTATGATGTTCGAGATCAGGACAAGTCGGCGCATTCAACGCTCCTTCGCGGCATTGGCTCCGGTCTCCGGTCCGCAGCCAATGCGATCGACATTCTATCGGCCCGGCATGGACGGGCAATCATGCCGGTTGCGTCGCCGAAATCGCGCTGCTTGCGGATGGCTCGACATGCGGTGCGGGCGGTAGTATGCAGGCTTTGATCGATTTGTAACGGGCATTAAGGTGATATCAATGAACGAGCACCCGCTTTTTCGCGATCCGGCCGAGGAAACATGGCGGCTCTTCCGCATCATGGCGGAATTCGTCGACGGCTTCGAAGCCATGAGCCAGGTCGGGAAGGCCATTTCCATCTTCGGTTCGGCGCGAACCCGGCCGAGTGCGCCGCATTACAAGGCCGCGCGAGAGGTTGGCGCGAGGCTCGCTCGGGAAGGGTTTGCAGTCATCACCGGCGGTGGGCCAGGTATCATGGAGGCCGCAAATCGCGGCGCGCACGAAGCCGGAGGCCACAGCA
This sequence comes from Phycisphaerae bacterium, assembly GCA_019636475.1. Taxonomy (NCBI): domain Bacteria; kingdom Pseudomonadati; phylum Planctomycetota; class Phycisphaerae; species Phycisphaerae bacterium. Next base: position 65,696 of record JAHBXN010000006.1, on the reverse strand, counting down.
TCGGCTTGAATATCGCGCTGCCCCACGAGCAGAAGCCGAACCGCTTTCAATCAATCGGCGTTGAGTTTCACTACTTCTTTGTGCGCAAAGTCATGTTTGTGAAGTACTCGCTGGGCCTGATCTGTTTTCCGGGGGGCTTCGGCACGCTAGACGAATTCTTCGAGTCGATGACGCTTATTCAGACGGAGAAAAGCCCGAGGCACCCGGTTGTTCTTTTTGATACGGCCTATTGGCGGCCGATGATCAAATTCATGGAGAAGACGCTGCTAAACGAGTATGGCGCCATATCGCGTCGTGATCTTGACCTGTTCTTCCTGACGGACGACATCGACGAGGCGGTTATGCACGTCTGCTCCTGCGTTGATAAATCGCTGCACGAACTTCGTCATCCGTCGCGACAGGAGGAATTGCGCATGCCGATGGAGCGGCGGATCTCCGGTGAAGGCCTCCGGCTTGGACGGCCGTCGTTTACCAGATCGAAAGCAAAAACTCGGCGCCCCCTGGTTGGCCGCCGGGCGAGCGGAAAACGCGGCAAACGTGTCTAAATTTTTCCGGGCGGAGCGGCCGATCGTGTCATCGGCACGGGCGGTTTTTCGCGGGCGTATCGAACCACTCGGCGGGGGGCATCGTTAGATTCAGCATGAAATGGTCAATTGAGTCCATTGCGGCCGTTAATTCAGCCATCGATTTTGCAATCGCGATGGTCGTTCTATTTGCCGGGCGCTCAAGCCCCGTCCCCACTTTGGACGCGGTGAAGGCGTCCGCGCCGCCGGTTGTCGGTTTTTCGCGCCTTGTCATCGCCGTGGTCATTGTTGCCGCCGCGTTCGCGGGCAAGCTGCTGATCGCCCGACTGCTCGGCGTCGGCCTGTTCGGCACGGTGTATCTGGCCTATTTGAACCTTGTCGTCGTGCTTCCGGCGATCGGCCTGGCGATTCTGATTGCGCGGCGATCCAGACCGGATCGCGCGCCACGGCGCCGCGTTTCTCACTCGGTGAGTGTCGCTGCGGTGGCATTCATGCTGCCGGCCCCGATCGGATTCCACGCCACTTTCATCGAGCCGTTTCGCCTCAAGCTGGAAACCGCGACGCACGCGCTGCCGGACGCCCGCGCCGGAAAAACTCCGATCCGGATCGGCGTGCTTGCCGACATTCAGACGCGGGAGGTCACCGACTACGAACGCGGGGCAATCGGCCGCCTTATGGCGGAGAAACCGGATCTCATCCTTATTCCCGGCGACATCTTCCAGGGCTCGTATGATGATTTTGATGCCGTGCTGCCCGGCTTCCGAGAGATTTTCGCGCGGCTTCATGCGCCGGCGGGTATCTACTGCGTTCTTGGCGATGTCGATTCGCCCAACCGTCTGCGGCAGATGTTCGAGGGGACGCCGATCCGTCTGCTCATCAACGAGACCGTGAAGATCCAATTCGCGGACCGGCAAATTACGCTGGGCGGAACACAATTGCATTGGCACCTGCCCTACGTCGAAGCGCTGGTGCATGACATGGAGACGGCACCGGGTTTGGATGACGTCCGCATTCTCTTCGCTCATCGGCCGGACGTGGTGACGCGATTGAAGCCTGATTCCCGCATTGATCTGGTGGTCGCGGGCCATACTCATGGCGGGCAGGTTGTCATGCCGTTTTTCGGCCCGCCCATCACGTTGACGACTGTTCCGCGCCGGGTTGCCGCCGGCGGCCTGCACAATCTGAACAGCAATGCGATCTATGTCAGCCGTGGCGTGGGGTGCGAACGAAACCAGGCTCCCCGCATCCGGCTCTTCTGCCCGCCCGAGGTTTCGATTGTTACGCTTGAGTAGGGTCAATTGCGTTGGCCGTGGGCCGATTGCGGCGGAATCTCCGCTTGCCGTGGATGGTGGCCCGGCGTGTAATGTCGCGGCTGGATCGCGCCGCGCGGGATCCAGCCTCTTGAGATTCAATGAATGGAACAGGTGCGCGTATGAACCTTATCGAGGCAATCCTCCAGCGTTTTCGTGATCGAATGATGCGGATGCGCGGCGCGTTCGATTGCTTCGGCGACGAATCCGCCGAACGCATCAAAGTCGGGCCGAAGTGGAATGTGCGTGACCTGCTTGGTCATTTCGTCTTCTGGACCACGGAAGCCGCCGAACGCCTGCCCGAGATCGTCAAGTCGTCGAGTGCGTTCCGGCCGGTCGATGACGACGAAGCCAGCGCAGCCGCCGCGATGGCATTGCTTCCCGCGTACGATCTTGATCGCGTGAATGACGAGGTTTACAGGAAGTATCGCCGAATGTCTTTTGTCATGTTGATGCCGCAGCTTCGGTCGGCCGAGGAGAAACTGCTTCAGGCCGTGTCCCGGCTTGATTCTAAGCAGCTTGTTGGCGATACGCCGCTTCGCGCCTGGATCGACATCCATCTCGACCATTACACGAAGCACTGGCCTGGCTTGAAGTCCGCGACCGAGCAGCTCTAAACGGACGCGCGGCCCGGGAGCGGGCGTTCCCGCAGCGGTCACGGAGCGGTTGCGAGGAGCAACTCGACGAACGGCTGGATATCCAGTGCATCAAGCACCTGATCCCCGTTGATGTCTCCGCGCGCCAGTCCGCTCTCGCCGCCGTGCCCGGTCATGTAGGCTTCGGGGTCGATGAGTGCCATGACAAAGTCATTTACGTCGTTGATGTCGAGCGTGCCGCTGAGGTCCATGTCGCCGAGGATCACGCTTCCGGGCAGGTCGAGCGCGTCGACCATGCCGTCGTAGTTTACATCGTAAAGGATGAAGTGCCGGGAGAATGAGCTTACCGCAATCACGCCGTTAACGAGTGCGTCGCTGTCGAGCAGGGGGTCGCCGTCCACGGATGCGACGTAGTCGGTCATGATCGCCGCGTCGAGCGGCGTCACTGTGCCGTCACCGTCGAAATCTCCCGGCGTGACGTTTGGCCATGCGTCCGTCCAGATGAAGCGATCGTAACTCGACTGCGGCGCGGCATAGGCCGTGCCCAGCAGCAGGTTGACTCTCCACTGCGACGGCTCCAAATACAAGGCGGGCTGCTTCGTGGCCCAGCCTGCGATCAGTTGAAACTCCGGTTCCAGCGTGGTCCACGGGTCCGCAAAAGTCGCACTGAACCGCAGGTCCTCCAGGGCCTCGGAGATTGAATTCTGGTTGTTCTCGCACCCGTCCTGCGGCTGAACGGGGGTTCCCGGGTCGGCGAGTGCCGCGCTGGCGGCATTTGTCAGCGGGTATACGAGCGAAATGGTCGTTGTTAGCGGTCCGGCCTGGTGGGTGTACAGCAGCTTCACATGCGGCTTGTACCGCCCCGGCTCGCCAACGCACTGAAAAGCGTAGTTCTCAAAGCCGTGTGCCCGATGAAAGAAGTCTCCGTCAAGCTCCCACTGTTCGCCCTCCTCGAAGATGTCGGGATCGCCGCCCGGCTTTTCGACGCGCACGGTGTAAGAGTCCATCTCTTCGCCACGCAAGACAAGGTGAAACTCCTCCCCGCTTCGATCGATAAACGGCGGCGACAGAAAATCGTAATCGTTTGCCCTCCGGTCGATCGCCACCCGTCCGGCGTACCAGGACTCTGTCGGAACGCCGCCGAATCGCCCGATCTGCGCAAGGTAGCGATATTGAGGCGCATCAAGCTCGCCGCCGGTGTTTTCGTCGCTGTCCACGTCCAGCTCGACGTAGCCGTACGCGGGGTGTGGCCCGTAACGCAGCGGATCGTAAACTCCACTGTCGTCCCATCCGACCGGGCCGGGGGGATTTATCAGCCCGTGCAGGACCAGATCCAGCCGCAAATAGGCGCCGGTGGTGGACCACGAGCCGGAGAAGCGATCAACGTGGGGAAGCGTCGGCTGGAAGCGTCCGATCCGAATCTGGAGGAGGTCCGGCAGCCGCTGGATCTTCGGATCGATCCACCCATCGTTGTCGCGGTCGGTGCGGCGGATGACGGCATCGGCGTAGGGATCGTTAATCACGCGCGGATTCGTTGCCTCGGCTTGAGCTGCCATCGTGACCAGCGGCGCAAGCCCCATCAGGAATCTCAAGCGTGCCGATTTCATCAGTGTCTCCAGCACGACACGGATCGCGTTGGAATTCCGTTTCTTCGCGTGACCCGCCTACTCGGCTTTTTCCAGATGCTTATTCATTCGATACCGCAACGCCTCCCGCGTGATTCCGAGAATCCGCGCGGCTCGCGACAGGTTCTGGCCCGTGTATTCGAACGCCGCCGTGAGAATGGCCAATTCGACTTCATCGAGCTTCGGTGTCCCGTTCTGAAAATCGATATTGATGGTTCGATTGTTTGGCATTGCTATTCGGACGTGGCCGTTCCCTTGCGCGGCCCGCGTCGCGAAATCGGCCGCGTCGATCACGTCGCTGTCGATCCGCAGAATGCAGCTTTCCAGCGCGTGGCTCAGTTCGCGGACATTGCCTCGCCAGTCCTCATGCTGAAGGGCCATCATCGCGGCGCTTGTCAGCCGCACCTGGGGGACGCCGAATCGGCGGCAGTGCATTGCCGCGAAATGCGTTGCCAGCAGCGGAATGTCCTCCTGCCGCTCCCGCAACGGTGGAATCGTAATGTGTACCACGCGAAGTCGATGGTACAGATCTCGTCGAAACTCATTTGCCTCCACGGCCGCTTCCAGGTCGCGGTTCGTGGCGGCCACGATGTGGACGTTGATCGGTCGCGATTCCGTCGCGCCGATCGGCCGTATCTGGCGAACCTCAATCGCGTGCAGCAGCTTCGACTGCATCTCGAGGCCGAGATGCCCTATTTCATCGAGGAAGATCGTTCCACCCTCGGCCGTTTCGAACAGCCCGCGCTTGGCCTGTGTCGCGCTGGTGAAGGCGCCGCGTAGATGGCCGAAGAGTTCTGATTCAAACAGCGTCGCGGGCAGTGCCGTGCAGTTGACATGAATGAACGGCTTTTCGGCCCGTGGCCCGTTGAAGTGGATTGCCCGCGCGACCATGTCCTTGCCGCACCCGGTTTCACCCGTGATCAGCACGGTTGGCGGATCGGGAAGCGACAGGGCACGCGACAAGGTCAGGCGATGGATCGTGTCCTTGAGCGATGCAATCGCTGGAGAAGTCCCGATGATTTCGTCGAGGCATCCCTTGTTCTGTTCCTGGCCGCGGAGAAACTTCAGGTTGTCAGACATCCGCTGCTGCCGCGCGGTGCGCTCCACCACCATTTCAAGCTCGTCCAGGTCGACCGGCTTCGTGAGGTATTCGCACGCTCCGCGTTTCATTGCCTCCACGGCGATCCGCTCGTTGCCGTGCGCCGTGACGACGATGATGCCTGTCGAGGGCGATTCCGCTCGCAGCTTCGGCACGAGATCAAGCCCGTCGCCATCGGGCAGGCGAAGATCGAGGATCACAACATCCGGCAGAAGTGCGGCACACTGGGCCAGGGCGCTTTTACAGTCGTGCGCGAGCGCCGCATCGTGATCGTGCGCGCGGAGCTTGTCGTGGACGTTTTTTGCCAGGACCCTTTCGTCTTCAACAATCAGCACCCTGCACATGGATTTTCTCCAGTTCGTCTTAAAAGTCCGTTCGCGCGACGCATGGGCCCGCGAACAGCTTCCTGTTCATCGATCTTCGCGTGCCAGTTCCGAGGCGTGTCGGGCCTCAGAATATGTCCCCATCCCTCGGGGCGGTTTCGCGCCCCGGCAAAGTCGTCAGGCTCCGCGCATCGCGCCATTCCCCGCGGCCTGCAAAGGCAGTGCGACCTCGAATCTCGCGCCGCCCGTCCTGCTCTCCCGCAGGATCGCGTCGCCGCCGTGCAGGCGCGCCGCGCGCTTGACGGTGGCAAGTCCCATTCCGGTTCCGCCCGGCTTTGTCGTGAAGAAAAGGTCAAACACGCGGTCGCGAATGCGCTCCGGCACGCCGGCACCCTCGTCTTCGATCGCCATGACGGCCGTCCCATCCATGCCGATGGCGTGGCACTCGATGCGCACGACGCCACCCGGCTTCGATTGCTCCATTGCATTTGACAGTAGTTCGATGGCCGCCTGTTCGAGGAGGCTGCGATCCCCTTCAACCGTCAGGGCTTTTTCACCGATGTCCTCGATGAGGCGAACCCCGCGTCGCGAAAACTCCGGCGCCAGCTCGCCGGCGACCCGGCGCGTCAGATCGCAAAGATCGATCGCCTCGAAGTTCTCTCGATTCGTCCGGGCCATGCTCAACAGGCCCGTCACCCGATCGCCCAGCACGCGCCCCTCCGAGAGGATGTCCCGCAGCCGCTCGTGCGAATCGGAGTCCATCTTTCCGAGCTGAATTGCCAGCTCCGCTGAGCTGCGGATGGCGGCCAGCGGGTTGCGAATGCCATGCGCGACGCTTCCGCAAAGCTCGCCGATTGCCGCGAGGCGCTCCCGCCGTTCTTCCTGAACGCGTCGGCGCTCCTCTAACAGCGCCTTGTCCGCGAGGTGAAGGCGGCGTCCGAATACGAGCATTCCCACCAGAATGATCACAACCAGCGCAATCAGATAACGCTCGTAACGATATCGATCATCGAGATCCGCCTTGTGCTGTTCCAGAAGATCGTTTTGGAAACCGATGATCTGCTGCGAGAGCATGCCCAGCGTGGCGGAACAGTTCTGCTGAATGCGGTCCATGTGCGACATGGTCTCACCGGCCGCCAGAAGTGTTGCCTTGTCGGCCTCCGCGCGACCGGCCACGCCCGCGCTCGGCCTGAAATTGTCGAACAGACGCTCGGCGTGCTGTTCCAGATCGGCCGCCTGCTCTCGAAGCGTCTCGACGCGGCGCTGCCAAAGCAGTGCATCCAGATCGCCCTGGCGGCTCATTACATCCGCGAGTCGATCGATCGCGTCCCGGGCGTTGAGCCGCGCCGCCTTGAATCGGTTTTCGAGGGTTTCAAAACCCGGTCCGGATGGTCCGGCGAAAAGGTCATTTCCGGGTGCGGCCAACTGGCCGATCCGCTGCTGGGTCATCAGCACTTCCCGGGACTGGTCTCGAAGTGTCTGGGCCGACGCAATGAGACGATTCGCGCTCTGCATCGTCGAGTTGTGCATCTGCAGCGAAATCATGATGACGACCAGGTCAAATACCGCGAGCAATATGAAAAAATGGTGCCAGCGAATCTTCAGCATCAACCATGCCCCTCGAACACATGTTCCCGCCACTAAGGCCATCGCGTTGTGTGATAGCACACGGCACGAGAGTGTGTGTTCACACAATTATACTAGGCCACAGTTGTCATCTGGCCGCTTAAGGAACCATGCTGCCGAGCGCAAGTTCAGTTTTTTTATAAGGCTGCGCCAATCGCGGACATTCGCGACGGGTAGAAACTGGGGCAAACACGGTGCCAGATGCGGAATTTCGAGGGAGATCGACGATTCTATACTGTGCCGGATGGGCTGCCGCCGACCCCGGCCTCGTACTCGGCCAGCACTCTGCGATAGTTGGAAAGGCTGTCCCGTAGGCCCCCGCGACGGTTTCGGCGAAGCCAGATTTGTTTGTGCTCCGCAATCAGGTTGCCGGCAGATTGGCGGAGTGCAGCGAAGACCCTTTTCGCGATTTTCTCACCGCGCCGAATCGCCAGCATCAGTCGCCATCGCCGGCACGAGTGTTCCAGTACATCCAAGGTCAGGCCCAGCTCGGACCGAACGGGTCGGGCGTCGTCGCAGGCAGGCCGTGCGGATGCGGCGAGCCGGCGAATCGACTCAATTTCGTCGATCATTGATGCGATCCGCCGATCCGTGATGTGCGGAATTGCCTTGGTGTCGTGCAGGTTCGCTTGCATAATCGAAAATAACACGGTCCGGTTCTTGAGTGGTTTGCCCGACAATTCATGCACCCGACCGGCTTTCAACCACGCTTCCGCCATCCGTCCGGTTTCGTCGAGAAAGACGTCCCTGCTGAGCACGGCTTGAATATGATTGGCCGCGCTTATCCTATGGAGACGCCTCGATCGGCGCGCCTTTGACAAGCGGTCCGCGCGCCATGCTTTCGCCGCGGCCCATGCAAAACCCGGATAGCTTACGGGCAACTGCTGGCAATGGCCCAGATCACCCCAGTCGGTCACGAGCAGCCCGCTCGCGCCCGCGCGGTGGCCGACGGCGGAGGCCAGTCGAATGTTCTCGATCATGCACGACGTGCGACCGGCGTAACTGCACCAGCTTGATGTTCCGGGGCAGACGTGGAATTCCAGCCCCGATTTTGCCGGCCGCCGGCATTCTTCGGTAAACGGATGATCCGCTTCATAGCCCCAGACCAGCGGAATCACATCGCGGGGCAGTTTGCCGATCATCGCCGGCTCCCGCTGGATCCAATCGCTCCAGAACTGGATTCGCCGTCCGTGACGTGCCGCGGCCTGGCGGACCTTCATCAGATACTCGAAGTAGACTTGCCCGGCGCCCATTTGCTCGCAGGCCGCCCGGCTCTTGCCCTGCCCCAGTTCGAAGGGCTCGTCACAGCCGACATTCAGCAGCCGGCTGCGGAAGTTTGGCAGCAACTGGCGGTAAAGCGACGCAACAAGCGCAATGCTTCGCGAGTCGCACGGATTCAGTGTCGTAGGCTTTGTTCGTGTTTCGCCCCACGGCGTTTGGTACGGTCCGTCGTACTCGGCCAGTGGCGCATAACGGCGGCGCTTCAACCATCGCTCCATGTGTCCGAGCGAATTTTGATTCGGGACAAGCTCGATGCCATGATCGCGGCACACCCTGTCCAGCGCGCGAATCTGCGCGCCGGTCATCGGCGAAGCGCCTCGCCAGATCGCTTCGTGGCCGCGGTAGGCGAAAGTGTGCTCCATGTAAAGCTGTAGCTGGTTGAACCGCCACCGCGCGAGCAGCGTCACCAGCCGGCGAAGCGTCTGCATCGTCGGAACCTTGTCCCGGCTGATATCCAGCATTACTCCGCGCACCGCGAAATCGGGCCAGTCGGCGATTCGCACCACGCCTGCCCGCTCACGGTATCGCGCGAATTCAATGCAGGATGTGGGCGCGCCGCGGCCGCCGCGATTCCGCTTCCGATCCATTAAATCCGCGATTGTGCGCATTCCGTAGCGCAGGCCCGCCATGCCGCTTGCCTTGAGTGTTGCAGCATCGGATGTGAGCGTCAGTTCATACGCCTGATCCGCCACGGTTGAGGGCGCTCCGCGGACGTCGCCGTGCGTGATCGTCAACAACAACGGGCGCGAGGCGGTTCCTGATTTCAGTGGTTGGGCGGAATGTTTCGGGCGCGGGCTTTGCCTCGCATAACATTGCGCGGCGCAGGCACGCGCCAATGCGGCGGCGCGCGAGTCGAAGCCGTGAATGGAAATGTGAACCTGCCTGGAAGTGGATGCCCGCCGATCTGTCGCGCCGCGAGCTTTTGTCATCGTAATGTGCTTCTGTCGATGAATCCCGGCCGATTTCAAGGCGTGTCCGCGTCCAGCCCGTCGCTGAACGCCGAATCGTGGTTTGTGCGAATTTCGCCGGCCATGCGGCTCTCTACTCCGAGTGCCTCGTAGCAGCCGACCCGCGCGACATAGCGGTTCGTCGGCGACATGTCCGCCGGAAGCAGCGAGAAGGCACCGCCCGTTTCGGTGAAAATTCTTCGCACCAATGCGAAGTCATGCGGCGGATGCAGCAGGATGCCGTCACGCATGACGAACAACCGCTCCATGCCGCGGTCGATCAATCGAATCTCAAACTCATCCCCATCGACCGAGACACGGCGAGAAGCGGTCAGCTTCGGCGAGAGCTTTTCCACGAAATTATCGTCTGAGAGCCCGGCCCCGCGCCGCGATTCCATGATCGCCTTGGCCAGCGCGTCCAGCACGGCCGCCTCGCGCGCGGCCGCCCACTGCTCCTGCCCGGCGTTGTCCGAAGGCAGCAGGGCCACGCCAGAGACCTCGAACATCAGCGCCCGCGGTGTACGATCGGCATGAGCGTCGGCCGACGCCGATCGGGCCGGCGAAGCAGCGCCGTTTTCGCCCGCGTCAATCCGGACCGTGTGACTCGGTTGTCCTGCAAACTGAATCGACGACTGTGGTCCACCGCGCGAACCGCATCCGGCGAGAGCTGCCACGGAAACGATACCCAGCGCACAGGCAGGGGAAATCAACACACCGCGACGGAGAATAGACAGGGTCCGCATGATCGAAGTCCATTTCGTGGTGAAGGGCGGGTCGATCCGTCGACCCGGCGCGAAATGTAGATTCGCGCCTTCGGGCTGTCAAGAAAAATGGCGATCGCGTCCATCCGGCCTGGTGGGTCCGGCGGCGACGGATCGTCGTTATTTCGCGTATTCCACCGCGCGAACTTCGCGCAGGAGGGTCACCTTGATTTCGCCGGGATAGGTCATGTCCGACTCGATCTTTTTCGCCACGTCCCGGGCAATTCGCATGGCGCCTGCGTCGTCCACTTTGCCCGCGTCCACGATCACCCGGATTTCGCGGCCCGCCTGGATTGCGTACGCCTGCGTCACGCCATCGAACCCGGTGGCAATGCCTTCAAGCTCCTGAAGTCGCTTGATGTAGCGCTCCAGCGATTCGCGACGGCTGCCCGGACGCGCCGCGCTGATTGCGTCGGCTGCCGCAACCAGCGGCGTGTAAGGACTCGTAGCCGGGATATCGCCGTGATGTCCCGCCACTGCGTTGAGCACCTCGGGCCGCTCGCCCAGCTTGCGGCATATCTCCTCGCCGATCGCCGGGTGCGTGCCCTCCGTGTCCTGGGGGACGGCTTTGCCGATATCGTGCAGCAGGCCACAGCGCCGCGCGAGTGTGCCGTTCAGGCCGAGTTCCTCGGCCATGATCTGGCAAAGATAGGCCACTTCGATCGAATGACGCAGCACGTTCTGGCTGTAGCTGGTTCGGTAGTGCAACCGGCCGAGCAGTTCAATCAGCCGGCGGTTCAGGCCCTGCACATTGGCTTCGAGCGCTGCTCTCTTACCGATCTCGATGATTTCCTTCTCGATGTTGCCGGATATTTCCTGGACCACTTCCTCGATGCGCGTCGGATGGATGCGTCCGTCCTGGATCAGTTTCACGAGGGACTGCCGCGCGATCTCCTTCCGCACCGGATCAAAGCATGACAGGATAATGACACCCGGCGTGTCGTCCACGACGACGTCGACGCCTGTCGCCTTTTCGATCGCGCGGATATTCCGGCCTTCGCGGCCGATCACCCGCCCCTTCATCTCGTCGTTGGGAATGTCCACGGTGCCGACAGTCGCCTCGGCCGTGTGCGACGACGCGTAGCGCTGGATCGCCGTGATGATGATCTCTCGAGAGCGCTGTTCGGCTTCGTCCTGGGCCTCGGTCACACGCTTGCTGATGATCTGTGAGCAGTCCCGCTCCAGCTCCTGCTCCAGCCGATCGAACAGTTGTCTGCGCGCGTCGTCCATCGAAAGTTGCGTGATTCGAAGAAGCTCATTTCGCGCCTTCACCGCCGTCTCGGCGATTTCCTTTTGCTTCGTTTCGATCTCCTCGGTGACCTCGCGAATCCGGGCTTCGCCTTTTTCGATGTTTCGCTCTTTTAAATTGAGCATGTCCAGCTTCTTGTCGAGCTGGTCCTCGCGCTTGTCGAGGCGCTTTTCAACTTCGCGAAGTTCGTTGCGCGTCGCAGCCGTTTCGCGGTCAAATTCCTGCTGCCGCCGCACGAACTCCGCTTTCGTCTCCACTTCCGAAGCGCGAATGATCTCGTCCCGGCGCGTCTCAGCGCCCGAAATGATCGCGCTGGCCGCCTGTTCCGCAGCTGCCACTTTCTTCCTGCTGGTGAGCGCCTGGTAGGCCACCACCAGGGCCGCACCGGCAATCGCGCCGATCAGCGCGGGAAGAACGTAGTCCGCCGCGGAGATCTGCGCAAGCATCACAGACCCCATCATCGAATTCCTCGCTTCCGGCAGTCCGGCCGCACCGCGTGCGTTGCCCTCGCGATGTCAACGCACGCGAGAACACACCAGGCGCCCCGGACCACACGGATCGTTAAACAACGTTAAGGGCCGCTTACCCGCGAGGCCGATCGAGGGAATTGAGAATAGCGGGATCGTGGAAGAGGAGGGCTGATCGCGACGTGCTCCGCGGCACGCTCGCTCGATCAATCGGCCCGAGCAATCGTGCGAAGGCGGATTCAACGGGAGCTTGAATCTCAAATTCGCGCGATGCACCGAGCGTAACGAAGTGCAGAAATTCAAATCGTCCCTGATGATGAGCACTCGATACCTGAATGACTTCCTGGCGCGGCCCATGCGCTTCGGCTTCATCGTGCGATGACTCACCCGGTACAAGACCGAGTGTCGCCATCAATCCGGCATGCCACACCAGCAGAATCAAGTTAGACCTTCCACGAGCCCGTACTCAAAATCCCGCGTCCGGTCCTGTTCAGGCCCGAATCCACTCACTCAAGAACGCGGCAGCAACGCATCAACCGTTTCGGCATAGACCGATCGCACGGTCGATTGCGCGGCTCCCGGCGGGTACTGAATACGCTAAATACCGAGAGAATACACACTTATCCTCCCGTTTCCCTAGTATAATTGAGCCCCGATTGCGGTCAAGCGAAAACAAACTTCCCAATTATTGGAACCCTCGGTGCCCGATGCAGTTATCAATCATTGGCGGCGAATTGGATGAAACCTAAAATGCCCTTGGTCATCAAAACACCGGCCTGCGCGCGTACGAACGATCGTCCGGGCCGCGTCGTTAATCTACCGGCCGGGTTGAATCGCCCGTCGCTCGAATTGTGTACGGGCCATTCTCGACCGCGTAGCTCGCGTTGGTGTAACTATTGGTGGAATATAAACATGAATCAGAAAGCCACGGGGGCGGTTCTTCGAGTTGCTGGATGGGCCGTCCTGCTCTCGCTCTTGCCGGCCGGACTTTCGGCTGCCGAAAGCGAGCCATACGTCTTCAACCCGGAGGGTGCCAAGAAACCCATTCTGACGGTCAAGGCCTACTCAGACCAGATCGGCATCGTTCCGGGAGAACCCTTCAACATCCTGGTCTCGATCAAATCCGAGGATGGATGGCACGTGTACTGGACCAACCCGAACGCCACGGGTCGGCCGACGGAGATCACATGGAAGCTCCCCCCCGGATTTGAATATGGCCGGAGCCGCTTTCCGGCACCCATAGCCAAATACGACAAGACTCTGAACGAGACGGCGTTTCTGCTGCCCGAACAGGCGCTGATTGTGACGCCGATCAGGGCGCCGGCGAATCTCAAGGTCGGTGATCAGATCACCCTTGAGGCAGATGTGTCGTGGCTTGCATGCAAGGCAACCTGTATTCCGGGCCATACCAGTCCGCCCATTTCCATCAAGCTTCCCGTTCTCTCCGCCGCGTCGAAACCGAAGCGCGTCAACCAGTCGCTTTTTGAAGACGCGGAGTCAGGCTTTCCGACATCCGACGGCAAAACGCCGAATATCAAGCTCTCGACAAGTCTGGAGCCCGAGGTCGCCCGGCCCGGCGGGAAGCTGACGGCCGTCGTTGATGTCGAAATCGCGCCCAAGATGCACATGCAATCGAGCAAGCCGCTGCAGGATTTTCTGATTCCCGCAGCCATCTTCGTTGATGCCACCGAAGGTCTGGACTTCGGAAGCGTGGAATATCCGAAGCCCCAGCAGCGAGAAGACAAATTTTTCGGAACGGTCAGCGAGTATGGCGGGAAAGTGACATTCCGGATCCCTGCCGATGTCGATCGCGACGCCGGTCAGTCGCCGCGGTGGATTCGGGCCATCTTTCAATATCAGATCTGCGACGACGGCGGCACCTGTTTCCCGCCGGAGCGGGTCAGTTTCGAAATTCCAGTGCGAATGGAGGGCGGCCCTGTTCCGGCGAAGTCTTCCGAGTGGATGACATCTCATGCGACGCCGGACGCTCACGTCGGCATCACTCCCGCCGCAGCGCCGACGCTCTTGAAGCCCGATGGCTCGTCCGTCGACTCAACCGTCGCGGCACAGTCCAATCTGTTTGACCGGTTTTCCAACTGGCTGCTGGAGTTCGGGTACATCGGCGCGCTGGCGGCCGCATTCCTCGGCGGCCTGATCCTGAATCTGATGCCTTGCGTTCTGCCGGTGCTCTCGCTCAAGATTCTCTCCTTCGTGAGGCAGGCCCACGAGGATCGCGCCAAGGTTTTTCTTCTGGGCCTGACATATTGTGCCGGTATCCTGACATTCTTCGGTGTGCTGGCCGCACTGTTCGCCTGGACGGGCACCGGCTGGGGGCAGCTTTTTCAGCGTCCCGTTTTTGTCATTATTGTCGCCGGCGTGGTCACGGCGTTCGCGATGAGTCTGTTCGGCGTGTTCACGGTTTTCACGCCGCGGGTCGTCAGCGACCTTGATGAAAAAGTGCAGGGCGAGGGTTACACATCCGCCTATGCTACGGGCGTGCTGGCCACTCTGCTCGGCACCGCCTGCACGGCTCCGTTTCTTACCGCGGCGATCGGTGCCGCCACCAAGATCACGATCAGCCACAGCGCGGCCCACGCCGCGATGATTTTCCTTGTCGCGGGATTCGGCATGGCGGCACCGTTCCTCCTGCTTGCAGCCAATCCCGCATGGATGCGCTTCATCCCCAAGCCCGGGAACTGGATGCACATTTTCGAAGCCATCATGGGCTTTCTGCTGCTGATCACCGTCATCTGGGTGCTCAATCCGCTTCGCGGCCAGATCGGCGACTTCGGTGTGCTGATCAGCTTGTTTTTCCTGCTGATGGTGTCGATGGCTGTCTGGGTGAAGGGAAAGATCGACTACAACGCGTCATTCAGTAAGAAGGCCGCGCTCTATTCGCTCGCCGTCATTCTCATTGCTACGGGTTGGCTGGTGCCGTTCCGATTGCTGAGCACGATCGATCAACTCGTTGCGCAGCGCATTGAGCGCAACGAACTCATGGCGGACGGCCGGCAGTTCCAGGCGATCAGGAAGTCCGGCAACCTCGGGCCGCTCAATGCCACGGCGCGCGAGGAGACGGAACTTCTCGTTCAGCGGCTTGAGTCGCTGATCGCCGAACAGTCGCGAGGAGAAGGCGAGACCGGCGCCCTGTGTGACATTCTCACGCCGCTGGAGACACTCATCGCAAAGCTGAATGCGTCGAATTCGACTTCGTTCAATCCGCCCAAGGAATTGGACTGGTCCAACGGCATTCCGTGGTATCACTATCGGCGTGATGAAGTCCACAACGACGTGTCGGCCGGATATACCGTCTTCGTTGACTACACGGCCGACTGGTGCGCGAACTGCAAGATCAACCTCGGCACATCGATCACGCACGCCGAGGTCGTCCAGTTGATGAAAGAATACAACGTGGTTCCCTATGAGGCGGACTTCACGCTGCCTGTGCCGGAAATCAAGCAGGACCTGGAACGTTTCGGCAAGGCCGGCGTCCCGATGTATCTCGTCTACTCACCGGGCGATCCGGACAATCCGCAGGTGCTTCCGGAGCTTCTGACACCCGGTATCGTGCTCGACGCCCTTCGAACGGCGGGCCCAAGCCGAATTCGACCCGGCGTGAACGCCGTCGCAACGAAGCCGGAATAGCCGGCCGCGCTGCGCATGACGCACGTCAGGCCGCGGGCTTCATGCGCATGATCGGCGGTCCGCGAAGCTCCCCGATTGGCGGGAGCTGTGGTGTCGGCCGCGCTCTGAATTTCGCGTCGTCCCGGGTGTGCTTGTTGGACAGATCGACCGGCACGCCGCGAATGAATTCCGCCACGACGCAATTGCTCGCCTGCAAGGGCGAGTCGGTCGTGATGATCACGTCCGCGATTTTGCCCGCCTCCAGTGAGCCGAGCTGATCGTCAACACCCAGGATCCGCGCCGCATCCAGCGTGATGGCCGAGAGGGCGGCCTCCTGCTCCAGGCCGTGAGCGACCGCCATGCCCGCCTCCACGCCCAGTTGTTTTGTCAGGCTTGGCTCGCCGACGGTGAAACAGAATCGCACGCCGTGCCGACGCAGTGTCGCCGCATTGGCATAGACGCTGTCCCATGGTTCGAATTCCCCGGCCGGCAGGTTCATTGATCGAGTGATGATGACGTCCGCCTTCCGGTCGGCCAGCTCCGACGCGGCCTTCCACGCCTCGCGGCCGCCGAAAATGATCGGCCTCAGCTCATACTTCTCCGCGAATCGAAGTGCTTCGAGAATCGCTTTGTGGGTGTCCGCCCGGAAGATGACCGGCCGCTCGTGGGCGAGGTAGGGGAGCATTGCTTCAAATCGCCGTTCGAAGGCCGGCTCGGCGCCCACCGATTTCATTCGATGATACTGCCTTGCGGTGCGGAAGAATTCCTCGACCGCGGCCAGACTCTTGGGGAAGTCCTTTTTCGCCTGCTCCTTTGCCTCGTCGTCCATCCACCACGGAAACTGCGATGCCATCGACGGCAATTGAACCATCAACCCCACCGGCGAAGCGAACCGGGCCTCGGGCATCGACCACCCCTCCAGATGCACAATGCCGCACTGGCCCTGCACGACGCCGCCGCCCGAAATCACCAGGGTGCTCGTGACGCCTTCGGAGCGTGCGACGGCGATGCCCGCTGAGAACGGGTTGAATGCCGAGAGCGTCATCAGATCCGGCTGAAAGCGTGCAATGTCGCTGGCATCCACGCTTCCCGCCACCGACTCGATCTCCACCAGTCCCAGCGAAACCCCCGCGCAGATCAACCCCGGATAGACATGCAGCCCCTTCGCGTCGATGGCCGTGAACCCCGCTGGTGCCGCAGCGCCGTCATCCGGGCCGACTCGACTGATGCGGCCGCCCGAAATCACGACGAGTCCTCCTTCGATCGTCGCACCGCTGATCGGATGCACGTTTCCGCCGCGGATCCAGTAATTTCCGCCTGTTGCCGTCGCGATCGGCATCGGATCGCGCGGCGCGGGGAAGCTTCTTGCTTCGATGGGGGGCGCGGGGGTTGCCGGTTCAAGCGATGGATGCACGAAGTATGTTTCGCCGTCGATCAGCGTCATGACGCATTTCGCGAATGTATCGAGCGGGTGGCCGTTGAAAACCGCCAGGTCGGCCCGCTTGCCGACCTCGATGGACCCCACCTGGTCGCTGACGCCGAGCTGAATCGCGCCGTTGAGCGTGACGAGCCGCAGTGCGTCGTTCGCCTTCAGTCCGCCGAACCGGAGCGACTTGGCCGCCTCGAGGTTCATGTGCCGAATCACCTCGTGCGAATCCGAATTCACCGTGGTGACGATTCCGGCCTGTGCCATGCGTGCGGCATTGAACGGCACTGCGTCGTAGGCTTCCAGCTTGTACGCCCACCAGTCCGAGAAGGTTGACGTCGACACGCCGTGCCTCAGTATCTCCGGTATGACGCGATAGCCCTCCAGCACATGCTGCAGCACGCCGATCCGAAAACCATAGGATTCCGCCATGTCCAGCAGGCGCAGAATCTCATCCGCCCGATAGCAGTGGCAGTGCACCCAGATGCGTCCGGCGTGAATCTCTGAGAGCGCCTCCAGCCGGAGATCTCGCCTCGGCGGCTTCGGGTCCTTTCCGGATGCCTTTTCGCGCTTGAAGGTGTCCCATTCCTTCTGATATGCCAGCGCTGCATCGAAGCTCCGCCGGAAAACCGCCTCCACGCCCATTCGCGTATTCGGGAACCGGGTGCCGCGGGTCTGCGAGTTTGACTGCTTCACATTTTCGCCCAGGGCGAACTTCACCGTGCGCGGCGCTTCCGGCATTCGCCACGCGGACACCGGTTCGCCATACTTCAGCCGCAACACCGTATTCTGCCCGCCGATCGTGTTGGCGGAACCGTGCATCGTGTGGATCATGGTGACGCCGCCCGCCAGCGCCCGGAACGCTCCGGAATCCTTCGGATTCACGACATCGGCAATGCGAACTTCGGGTGTTACGGAAAGTGACCACTCATTGACACCTCCGCTGATGCACATGTGCGAGTGCGGGTCGATCAATCCCGGCGTGACAAAGTATCCGCGCAGGTCCACCGTCGTGACGCCGTCCGGCGCTGTCAGGTTCGGACCGATGGCCGCGATGCGACCATCCTTCACCAATAAATCGGTCTGTGCCAGATCCCCGTTGACAATGGTCAGCAGCGTTGCATTTCGGATCAGCAGGCTGCCTCCCGTCCGAAACCGCGGCGTGCGGTCGGCCTCGATTTCGCACGCATACTCCGGCCAGTCGGGTTCGTCACTCGGCGCGCTGGTGGTCGTCGGCTGGCTGGCCGCCGGCGCGCTCGATGTGGTCGGGGCGGATTCATCCGATGTCGCGTCCGTGGTGGTCGGCAGGCTCGTGGCGGATTTCTCGGCTGTATCCTCGGTTTCTTTCGGGCCCCTGCCGCCGCGCGCTCCAGGCCCGCGGCCCTCGCCTTCGCCCTTCGGTCCGCGATCGTTGCGCCGGGCGACATCGAACATGCGCCCGTCGACCACCACCCACTTCACGCTGCCGTCCTTCTCGGACAGCGGGCCGGACATCAGCGTCAGGTTCGCACACTGGCCGGGCACGACCTGGCCGCATTCATTCGCCAGATCCAGAATGTCGGCGGCCACCGTCGTCAATGCCGATATCGCGGCATCTTCCGGAAGCCCTCGTTCGATCGCCTTGCGAAGCTGCTTCAGCAATTCGTCAGGCGACTTCATCTCGAACGATCCGAACGCGAATCGGACGCCCGCTTCGTCCAGCCGTTTGGCGTTGTCGATCTCTTCTTCCCAGAGGCGCACGCGCTCGTCATAGAGCCGCTTCGGTTCCCACGGCTGGTCTTCCCATGCTCGATCAAAGACCGGCGAGCGGTCGATTCCCCGTGCCTCCGCTTCCGCCTCGTCGATTTTCACCGAAGCCGCGGAATCAGCTGTTTTCTTTCCGGGCTTCTTCGGTTCCTCCGTCCACTTCAGGCTCACGATCACCGGCACATTCTCTTCCTTTAATCGCGCCGAGACCTTCCACGCCTCCTTGCCGCCCACGATGATCGGCCGCAGACCGAATTCCGCCGCAAGATCCAGGGCGCGGTGGATCTCCGTTTCGGTGTTGGCCGTCAATGCCGTCGGCAACTCGCCATCGATGATCGGCCACAGGGCCTCCAACTCCCGATCGACCGGCAGTCGCTCGGAAACGGACTGCCGTGACGACCACGCCAGAAGCTCGCGATGCCATTCGGCGTCCGAAAGCGTCTGTCGAAACAGGGCGATGGCTCCCATGGTCGTGCCCGGGTATCCACCTCCGTCACCACCGCCTCCGCGCCGACGGCCTCCGCCTGAGTCCGACCGGGTCACGAGCGCGGCATGTTGCGCCACGCGCTCACGCACGATCGAGCGGCGCGCGGGATCGTCGCCCATGGCAACGATCGCGCTTTCACCGGAGAAAATCACCGGACGCGGCGCTACGAGCGCGGTCGTGAATCCTGCGGATCGGAAGTCCTCGCGTTTCGCATCGGACGGGTCGAAGAGTTCGGCGGTGCGCCAGGAAGGATGCACCAGCCGCCGATATCCTTCCACCGTCGCCGACTGCACGCCTTCGCGCACGTCCGGCGATTCGTCCGCGAGCCGGGCGATCTCCTCAGTCGGCGGTTCCGTCCGGCTGATGCCGCGATGGCTCAGCGCATCAATAAAACCGGAGTAGGCCACCAGGCCCGATCCCTCAAACCGCTCGGCATGCGCGGGAACGGACACATCCGCCCCAACCGCAACAATCCGACCTTCTTCAATCAGAATCGTCGCCCTCTCCAGGACGGAGCCCGGCGAGATCACAACCTTGATATTGGTAATCGCCAGGGGTCGTTTTAGTGGAAGTTCTTCCGAGATCGCCGACTGTGCGGCCATCAACAGAAGGACCAGTGAAGCGATCATTCGACCAGTGCGAAGTTTCATTTCGTTCATGGGTTCCCCTGCAAGTGCGTAAAAATCCATCAGGCGGTGCTTGGAAGTATCGCAATGCACTCGGCGTTGCCGGCGACGGAAAGGTGAAGTATGGAGTGGTTGCCGCCCCCCCGTATTCGCGCCGAATCTGCGGACAGATCAAACCGCCATCTTCTTGAAAGATTGCGTTGGTTTCAACCGGAAACTCCCCAGACTTCCCCGGAAACCGTAAACACCCCTTGCTGTACGCGGGCGAAGCGGATTCCTCCCGGACTCGTTCTTTAATCAGCGGCCGGTGATAGGGTTACGGCGAGGTTCTCGCGGCGGTTCAGCGGGCGAATTGCGAGAAGGCGGATCGGTCGGGAATGTTGTATGCTTTCTATTGAAGTGAGTCGCGCTGTTGCGATATGATGCGCGTTATTCGGGCGTTCCCGGCGCATGGGTAGACGTTGGGAAAGCTCGCCTCCTCGCTTGGCCGATCACTCTTTATACCTGTCCTCGCTAAAGGAACAGCTCCCTTATGAAACTCAACACCCAACGTCTCTCCCCGTCTCCCCGGGCGTACCGCTTCGTATTCGGCGGAACGTCGATGGTTGCCGCCTTAGCAGCCATGATGATCGCGGTCGGATGCGACACTGCCCAATCATTAAGCCCCGTCGGCAACGGGTCGGTCGCGCCCAATACCCCCGGTCCGAACTCGAGCGGTGACTTCGGCGCCCCCTCCCAGGATTCTGGCAGCGGTGCACGTGCGAGCGAAAGCGTTGCTCGCGCCATCGAGGAAGCAGACATTGTCAAAATCGTTGACGGCACGCTCTACGCCCTGAATCGCTTCAAGGGGCTGCTCATCGTGGATGTGCAGGACCCGGATTCCCCGGCGCTGCTCGGCCAGCTCGACCTTCGCGGCCGCGGCGTTGAAATGTATGTTGGCGGAAATCAGGCGTATGTCCTACTGAGCGCGGACACCTACTACTACTATGGCGGCGGCTACGGGTTTGGGCGCGGCGGCGTCGATCTCGCCGTCGGCCAGAACGATCAAGCGCTCGCCATCGCACCGGATGGCCCCATGCCTCCTCGGCCCGATTTCGAGGGCAGCCGGCTTGCGATCATTGACGTGTCCGATCCGACGGCCCCCACGCTGGAGAGCAAAGTCAATCTCGTCGGATTCGCCAACGAGAGCCGTCGCGTGGGCGATGTGATCTATGTCGTAGGCTCCAACTACGCGCCCTATTTTGCGATTGGCGCGGAGAACAGCAACAGCGAGGACGCGCCCGTCGGCGAAGGTTTCGTCGCATCCGTTAACGTGGCCGACCCGGCGAACATCACCCCGGTCGAGCGCAAGTCGCTCTCCGGCGCCGCGCTCACCATGCACACGTCGGATTCAGCCATCTTCGCGGCCAGCCAGGCTTACGACTTCAACTCCGGAAATGTCCTGACCGAAGTGCAGGTGATCGACATCTCCGATCCGGACGGCTCGATCGCGCTGCGCGGCAAATTCACCGTCCCGGGCTGGATTCGCAATCGCTTCTACATGGACGCATTCGGCGATGTTTTCCGAATTGCCACGGAATCCACCGGCTTCGGGTTCCAGGCCGTCAAGCTTTTCACATACGACATTTCGGATCGGGACGACGTCAAGCCGCTCGGTTCCACCAAGATCATCGAAAACGAGTCGCTCCAGGCCATGCGGTTTGATGGCGAGCGGGCTTACGCCGTGACATTCCTAATCGTCGATCCCCTCTTTGTGATCGATCTGAGTGATCCGGCCGCTCCGGTGGTTGCCGGCGAGTTGAAAGTCCCCGGGTACTCCACCCATATCGAGCCTCGCGGCGATCGCCTCATCGCGATCGGCATTGACGATACCAACGGCAATCGACCAGCCGTGGCCTACTATGACGTGAAAGACCCGGCTGCTCCGAAGGAACTCGGCCGCGTCATCCTGGGTCCGCCGGGCTCGTACACCTCCTCCGACGCGACCTATGATGAAAAGGCGTTCAAGGTCGTCGAGGAACTCGGCCTGATCGTCGTTCCATTCCAGCACGTCGATTGGGGTGATTCAATCGGCGGCGCAATGCCGCCCAGCACCGGTACGGCTCGCAACGACGACGTGAAAGAGGATGACAACAACAGCAACGATAACGGTGATGACGAGCCATTCTACTATGGCCCGAGCTGCACCAACGGCGTGCAGTTGATCGACTTCAGTGACACAGCACTGACGCAGCGTGGCTCGTTTGAGTCCAAGGGGAACGCCAGCCGCGTCGGTGTTCTCGGCGACCGCCTCTTCGCGCTTTCCGATATCGCGCTGACGACGATCAACATCAGTGATCGCGACAAGCCCACCAAGGCCGGTGAAGTGACTTTCTTCAGCGGCGAGGATATGCGTCAATACGGCAACTGCGGTTACATCTACGACTATTATCCCGGCAACGTCGTCGATCCGGGCTTCTCGTGGAGCGACTTCCCGCTGTCACCCGAGCAGATTGACCGGCTCATCGCCGTCCTGGAGACGTGTGCCGCGGGAACGCCGCTGCCCGGCGCGGTATTGATGATGACCCTCTGCATCGCGGGCGGCACGATGCGGGCTCGCCGGCGCAATCGGCGCTCGCGCAGGTAAACGTGATGTGCCGGCCGCGGCGGCATCAGCCCGGCCGCCCGTTGATCGACACGACTCGGTTGATTGTTTGAAAAACTCAGGCCCGGCGATCCTCGCGGTCGCCGGGTTTTTTTCTGCCCGCATCGCCGACAGGGAGCGCCTTCTTCACGCCAAGCACCAGCAGATAGGCGCCGCCCGCGAGTACGATCGTCGTCGCGCCGGCCGGCAGGTCCGGACCATAGCTCAACGCCAGCCCCGTGACCGTGAAGAACATGCAGATCGCGACCGAGGCGAGCATCATGCTCAGCAGCGTGCGGCAGAACTGGCCGGCAATCGCGACGGGCAGCGTCAGCAGCGCAATGACCAGCACGATTCCGACCACTGAAATCAGCAGCACGACCGTCAGCGCCGTCAGGCAGAGCAGCAGGAGGTAGTAGGTCTCGACCGACAGACCGCGAAGCCGGGCGAACTCGGCATCGAAACATACCGCCAGCAGCGGATGGTACAAGGCCGCAACGGTCGCGATGATGATCGTGTCCAGCGCGATGAGTATCCACAGATCCACCGTGCGCACCATCACGATGCTGCCGAACAGATAGCTCATCAGGTCTTCGGAGGAACCGGGCGTCTTCTGAATAAACAGAATTCCGACCGCCATGCCGATGGCCCACAAGGCTCCGATGACGGTGTCTTCCCGTTCCTTCGCGCGAAGCGTCACCCACCCGATGATCAATGCGGCCAGAAGTGCCGTTGCAATGGCCCCTGCCAGCGGTGTCGCCCAGGTCCAGCCATGCACGATCTGCATGTATCTTGCCGCGCCCATGCCGCCGAGCACACAATGGGCGATGCTTCCGGCGATATACGTGATTCGCCGCGTCACCACATAGGATCCGACGATGCCGCACGCCACGCTCGCCAGCAGCCCGGCGGCCAGCGCCACCCGGAGATAGCCGTAATCAGGGTTCGAAATGGCCGAAATGAATTCCATAATCTTCGTGCAGACCGGGTGGACGCACTGCTCCGCGCCGTCACCGACGCCATGGCTCAGCCATGGGTGTGATCGTGAACAATCAACCGCATGTCGCGGCCGTACATCTCGCTTATGTAGTCGCCCGCAATTTCCTTCGCCGCATGCACATCCACGTGGCGATTCACGCAGATGATCGTTCGCACGAACTTCGAGACGAAGCCCATGTCATGAGACACGAGTAGCAGCGTCATCCGCTTGTTCAGCTCGTGGAGCAGTTCATACAGGTCGTTCTGTGCCGCCACGTCCAGGTTTGACGTCGGCTCATCCAGCATAAGCACCTCCGGCTCGCATGACAGCGCCCGCGCGATCAGCACGCGCTGCCGTTGACCGCCGGACAAGGCCGAGAAGGGCCGATTCGACAGTGCCGATATATTGACGCTTTCCATTGCCGCCGATGCGGCATCGATATCCTTGCGGCCATAGCGAGCGATTGGGCCGGTTCGTCCCAGTCGCCCCATCATCACGACATCCACGACTGTCACGGGAAACTTCGGGTCAAGCTGTGCGTGCTGCGGCATATAGCCGACGCGACCCCGCGTGGCCTGCGGCGGTCCCCCCATGACCTCCACCTCGCCGGCCGACGGCGTCAACAGCCCCAGCGCCAGCTTCAGCAGTGTTGTTTTTCCGCCGCCGTTCGGGCCGACGATGCATGCGAAGTCGCCCCGTGCGAGCGAGAATGATACTTCGGGGGAGAAGACGGGTGTTTCGTCGTAGCGAAAGGCGACATTGCGGAAGCGCAGCACCGCATCCGCCATGTCGGGACCGTGGCACCGACCGGCGCCCGCGGTCGCCGGCGCCGAGTCCTTCGATCCGTCGCAACAGCCTTTCGTGTGTTGATGAGCCAATGATCTCGCCTCTACGACGGCTGGAACCCGGCCGCAATGGCCTCAGTCATGCCAAGCAGATTGGCCGCCCAGTCCGCCGACATCGGCGCCAGGCGAACCACCCGCCCTCCGATTGCCTCCGCCACCGCCTGCGCTCCCGCCGCCGAATATTCCTCCTGGGCGAACACCACCTTCGTGCCGGCCTTCCGCGCCGATTTGATCAGGTCCGAGATGCGCCGCGGCCCCGGCTCCTTCCCCGCGGTTTCGATGACAAGTTGAGACAGTTCGTATCGCCGGCAGAAGTACGCGAACGATGGATGAAACACGATCAGCATCCTGCCGCCATACGGCTTGAGCGTTTCGGCGATTCGCGAATCGAGCTCGTCCAGCTCGACCTCGAACGCCGCGAGATTTCTCCTGAATTCATCCGCATTGGCCGGCTCCAGTCGCGACAACGCGGCGCAGATCGTCCGGGCCTGCGTCTTGACCAGGACGGGGTCGAGCCAGATGTGCGGGTCCAGCTCGCTGTCGCCGCAGACGTGATCCTCGTCGTGGTCATGCTCGTCGTCGTGACCGTGCTCCGCGAGGCGCAACAGCTCGATGCCGTCGCGCGTGTCGACGATTTCAGTCTGCGGAGAGACATCAGCCAGTTTCCGCAGAAGCGGACCCTCGAAACCGACGCCAATCCGAAAGAACACCCGCGAACCGGCCAGAAGCGCCATCTGCTTCGGAGAAGGATCAAATGCGCCGTGCGATTGCCCCGCCGAGAGCACGGCATGCACGCTGACCCGATCGCCGCCGATCCGCTTCACAAAATAGACCTGCGGCGGAATCGCAACCGACACACGCAAGGACGCTGTCGTGGCCGGCTGTGACGTGGGCGGGTTTGATGAATCGCAATGCGCCAGTGCCGTTACCACGGCGAGCAACGCAATCGAAGCGATCGCGGGCCGCCGCGCATGCACCGTGGGCATCCATCGGATCGGGTTGAAATGGTGTTTCCGTATCGACATGCGGACAAGCCATTGCCAATGGTTGCAGCTTCGCGATTGAAGGTGCGTATTACATTGTAATACGTGCTGCGCGCCGAAGCCACCAGCCGATCTTCCAATCCCAGATGTCAGACCGTGAAAACCTGTCGAAGTGGCGCGGGATGCCGGGCCTTTCCCGGATCTGTCGTCAGCCGCCCAGCAGAATCTGGACAAAGACGGCGACGTCCCGGCCGTCCGCTAACCCGTCGCAGTTCATGTCGGCCTCGGCGACGCCCCCGGGGTTCAATCCCAGCAGGGCATCCACGAACGCCGCCGCATCGTCCGGCGTCACAATCAGATCGCCATTCAGGTCGCCGCCCGAGCCGACGTGCAATAGCCAGGTTCGCGTACCATTCCCGGCCGCGTTCGTTGCGCGAATCGAAATTGAATACGGCGTCGCCCGGGCGATCGGTGCGGGCCAGGACACCACGCCGGTCGCATGATTGATCGTCATGCCGAACGGCCCCGCGTCCAGCGACCAGTTGATGATCGGATTCATGCAGCCGGGATCCGTCACCGCGGGCGTCGGCCCCGTGTACGATCCGGCACATGCCGACCAGCTCTGCGGCGAAATCGTCGAGACCTGCGGCGGCGCACTACCCACGCCGATCAGCATCGATTTCGTGGTCGTTCCTGCGCTGTTCGTCGCGCGCACGAAGATCTGGTACATGAATGGCGATGGAATCGGATTCGGCCATGACACTACGCCGGTCGTCGAGTTGATGGTCATGCCGGGCTGGGGATTGTCGATCGACCAGGTGATCGGGGACATGTTGATGGGGTGCGTCACCGACGGCGTCGGCCCCGAGTACGGCTGCCCGCAGACTGCCGCGGATTGGAAAATGTCATTCACCACCGGCGCCAGGCGAACCACGGTCAACGGCGTGCAGTACGATGCCGCGTTGTTGTCCTCATATGTTTCGTCTACTTCGTCCAGGTCGTCGAAGATTGTTCCGACATAATAACTGCCCGCCGCGAGATCGGCCGGAAGATCGACATCCGCATCGAAATCGACCGCATCGCCATAGGCGAGATCCCACCGCGCGTCAGCCAGCAGGGTGTCCGTCGATTCGATCAGTGGATCAGACGATAAGTAAAATCCCTGGCGGACATACGCAAAACTTCCCAAACCCAGATTCTCGATCACCGAACGAATTGTCAGTGTCCCGCCCGGCGAAATGCTTGTCGGCGTGAAGAACACCGGAATCGCCTTGCCCACGATCGAACCAAACGTGTATCCCGACGCCGCCAGATCAACGTACGGATCCGAAGGGCCCGTGTTCGGATACAGATACCGTGCGCCGTTGCGATCGTCCGCGTGCAGCTCGATGATGTTCTCCTGGCCCATCGGCCCGCCGCTTGGATATCGCGGGTTCATCGTCGCCACCAGAAACGGCGTGCCGGGTGCTTCGGTGCCCTGCGGGTCGTGCCCAAGGCCCAGTGCGTGCCCCATCTCATGCACCGCAACCAGCAGGAATGAGAAACCGTTCGTCGGTGTCGGTGCCGTGACAACGTCGCATGGCGGATTCGGATCGAAGGTATAGCCCACGCCCGACGGCAAATCGCTGAACACCATGTCCATGTCGTACCAGACCGGACCATTGTTCACGAGATACGTCACTCCCAGAACACCGGGATCAAGCGATGAGGCCGGCACCGCTGCGGTGTCGCTGTAGCCGTCGTAATTGTCGATCGGGAACTCCTGCGCGTTGCGAACAAAGCTGTAAAGAAACCGGCTCGCAGGAACGATATTCCAAAGCCCCATGGATTCCTGAATCATCGTGTCGGGGGCGCTGCCGGGCGGAAACGTGACCGGCGAAAGGTAGCGTGTGCTCCGGGCATTAACCCAGACCACGTCGTACGCGCCGTACTGAAACCAACTGAACCCATCGGCGCGGTCGCTCAAGACGATGCCCGCGATCATCGTGGGCAGCGCCACCGCCGCGGCGAGTGTGTGACGGGTCAATGGCTTCATCGCCCGCCTCCGACCTGACTGTCGTCGCGTGATGGTGACGATTGCTCCGCATCGCCGGTTCTTGCGGAATCCGTCTTCCGCGCGTCGTCACGTTCAACCGGCGCTCTGCGCTCAGTGGTGATTTGTGGAGCGACGTTTCCTTCGGCGCTGCCGCGCTGCGCGGATTGTCGGCGATCGGATTTGCCGGCGGTCTGCCGCCGCCCGGCCGTTCCCGCCGCTCCCTTCAGCGGAACCGCGCGCAATTCGACGAGCTCTCGCCGTCCCGCGGGTTCGGTCAGCTTGTGTTCACGGCTCGCATTGAGAATCGGCTGGACACACGCGATGAAATCGGCGAGCG
The DNA here is from genome assembly GCA_019636475.1 of Phycisphaerae bacterium. Lineage (NCBI taxonomy): Bacteria > Pseudomonadati > Planctomycetota > Phycisphaerae > Phycisphaerae bacterium. The sequence continues at coordinate 38,177 of JAHBXN010000006.1, read as the reverse complement.
ACATGCCGGCGGCACTTTCGTCGGCCTGTGTCCGGTCGATCGCGCGAATGACGGCGCCATTCGCCTCGGCCAGGCGTTTATGGGGATCGACGCGGCGCGCGCCGCCGAGCAGCACGAATCCGTCGTTATCGATTCCCGTCACGGGTCGTAACGCACCCTGGTACACCCGATCAACGCCGGCGGAGTCGCGGACGATTTCAAACGCGCCTTGATCGAGTCCGGCGGTCGGAAATGTCTTGTAGGTCGGGAGCAGAAAGAGAAGGTGGCGCGTTCCGGTCTTGAACTGCGGCGCACAGCAGATGCGCATGCTCGTGTCGCCGACGGTTCCGCCGGGCACAATCAGCGAGAAGGTGTCGCCCGAATCGGTCAAGCGCCCTTTCAGGAACGTCACGTTGCGAAATGTGATCTCCGTTTCAATCCGCCGTGGATTCTCGGCCCAGAAACTGCGAACCGACGCGATCTCGCCGATCAGCACCTGACCTGAGAAATCAGCAAGCGTGCCGAGGCTCATCGCCTCGACGGTGGACGCCCGCACGCCGGTCGAGGAACACAACAGGCCGATCGCAAATGCCGCGAGCGCGCGCCACCTGAAACACGAACGCGAACTGCGATTCGCGACCATCGACATGATCCCGTATTCCCCTTTGAGTTGTGCTGCCGTGTGCTTACAGATCGTATCGATCCGCGCGCCGCCCAGTCAAGTCGGCCGCCCGCAGCGTCCCTGAATAAGCGCGTTTGAGTGAATCCTGAGAATAATCACTCGGCCCGGCGCGTAACGGACTTTTCGATATGCGCTCGTCTCCCCCCAAAAAAAACGAGCCGCCCTCGACGGACGGCCCGATTCGGATCATGGCATTCGTTCGGTGTTACCCAGTCCGCCGTGTTGAGTCCGGCGCCGTGGGCTGATGCCAATCACTACAAGGCGTTCAGAATCTGATCGAGCGCTTGATCCAGTTTTTCGCCGATCGGATAGGTGCCATTCTGAATTGAATTGCGAATGTCCACGATTTTGCGTGCACGAGCCTCCGGCAATTCCGCCAACTGGCTGAGGAATGCCGCGACTTCAGAAATCTCCACGCGGTCCGCGAGCGGGTCCAGGCCTTCGGGCGACGATCGCTTGAACGACTGCTGAGCGAAATCGCGAAGCGTCGACGTCGAGGCCAGGGTTCCAACTCCATTTATGTCCGTCATATCTGCTACCATCCTTGCCGCTTCGTTTGCCCCAACCCTATCTGGTTGTCTCTATTTCAAACGTTCCCATCTCGTCTGATATTCACGTCGTTTTCAGCTTCACTGTGAACGGCAATTACTGCCGCGTCATCGCTGTTCCCAGTGCTGTCGCTGATACCAGAAATATCGGTTTGACAGTGCTGATTACTCCAGTTTTTTCGGAATGGGAAACCACAAGATATAGGTCCAAGTGCCCGGTATTGAAACAGTGCCGATAGAAAGCCCGCATGCGCGATTATCGGTCAAGCCATTGAGAATCAAGCAGTAACAGCAATGAAACGAGCGAAACGGCGGCTTGTGAATTACACTAAATCGCGACTGCAGAATCGCCCTATTACACCATATGTTGTGGCGTGGTCCTATAATTTCCACACCAAACCTTCACCTAATCTTGCCTCCCTGCGTCGCTGAAAGGCCATCTTGCGCCTCAAAAAGCCGTTTTTGCGCAATGTGCCGGGCGTCCGATGAATTCTGACGCATCCGGCTCATTCGCTATAATCGCCGCCCATGGCATCAAACAGAACAACCGATCGGGCGACTCAACTCGCGAAGAATTTTGCGGAACTCGAACCGCGATACACCAACGATGAGGCGGTCGCCGAGGCTGCGCGATGTCTTTTCTGTTACGACGCGCCCTGCGCCCGTGCCTGTCCTACGCACATCGACGTTCCCCGGTTCATCCGGCAGATACTGCACAAGAATCCGGTGGGCGCCGCAGAGACCATTCTCGACGCCAACATCTTCGGCGGCTCCTGTGCCCGAGCGTGTCCAACGGAAGTCCTCTGTGAAGGCGCCTGCGTCGACAACACCCTGCTCAAGGCCCCGGTGCGGATCGGCCGCCTTCAACGATATGCCTGCGACGCCGCCGCTGACAAGAAAATCCGGTTTTTCGAGTCGGGCCAGAGCACGGGCAAGCACGTCGCGATTGTCGGCGCCGGGCCTGCCGGGCTTACCTGTGCACACGAACTTCGCAAGCACGGACACGCCGTCACCATCCATGAGGCGCGCGAACTCCCCGGTGGCATCAACACGCATGGCATCGCCGTTTATAAGTATGACACCGCGTTCGCGCTATCCGAGGTTGAGCAGGTCAAAGCCATCGGCGGAATCGACATTCGGCTGAATTCGCGCATCGACGGGCCAGGCGTCGCCAGGCTGCTTGAAGATCACGATGCGGTCTTTCTTGCCGTCGGACTCGGGAGGACCGCACAGCTCGATATTCCCGGCGAAGACCTGCCCGGCGTGTGGGAAGCCCTCGACTTCATCTTTCAGACTCATACCAAACCGCTCGACCAGTGCGAGTGCGGGCGACATGTCCTCGTCATCGGCGGCGGAAACACGGCGGTTGACGTCGCGACGGCGGCCGTGCGGCTTGGCGCGGAGAAAGTCACCATTGTCTATCGTCGGAGCCATCGCGAGATGCCGGCGTTCAAGTATGAATACGAGCTGACCCGATCGGACGGAATTGACTGGATTTTCTCAGCGGCGCCGCTTCGAATCCTCTCCGGCACGGGCGTCGGACCGGCCGGCGGAACGACGCCAAGGGCGGTTGGAATCGAGTGCGTTCGAACGCGGCAATCGGCCGAGGGCCGCGCCTCCCGGCTGGAGAACATCCCCGGGAGCGAGTTCACTCTTGAGGCGGACATGATCGTCAAGGCGCTGGGACAGGAACCCCTGATGGATCTGCTGCGATCCATCCCGGGGCTGAAGGTCGAGAACGGCCGGGTGTCGGTGGACCGTGCCACGGGCGCGACATCTATCAGGAAGCTCTTCGCCGGCGGGGACTGCATCAGCAAGGGCGCCGAGGTGGTCGACGCTGTTCAGGAAGGCAAGATCGCCGCTCGCGGCATTCATGCGATGCTGACGGCCTGATGCTGCGGTCTTTCGTTCCGCGACGGTCACTGGATGGCGCAAATGCCCCTGCCATCGCCCGATCACTGACTGGTTGCAGGTGATTTCGCGGCGGCCCGAAGGCGTACAAGCTCTCGCTGAATATTCTGTTGCAGAACCCGCGGCGCTCGCGCTTCGGGCGGCAGATACGAGAGAATTCGCAATTCAACGAAATCCTCATTGCCGGATTCGACGCGGAGTTGAGCGGACAGGCGCCAGAGCGGGTAGAGCCGCTCCGGGAACTCGGTCGGCACGATGATGCCGCCGACGTAGCCCTGGTTTGGGTCGGGGTCGGCGACGAATTCGTGCCTGATTCCCAGAACGGCGTAGCGTTCCGCCGCGACGATGGCCTTGAAGGCTTCGTCAAGATTCTGCGGGCCGGCGGCTCGAAGCATGGCGGCAAGGGAAAAATAGACATCCGTCTCTGCATCGTGGCCGCGGCGGTAGGGGCTGTCGTACGCTTCGATGTAGGTATAAAGCGCGGCTGCGGGGCGCTGGGAATTGAGCGCCTCTTCGGTGCGGCCCGCACGCCAGGCGATGTAAGCGGCAGCTCGGAGCCGTTCGCCGGCCGCGTCGTCCCACTCGATCGGCTGCATGGCCAGCGCACGCGCGCGGGCTTCCTGTATTTTCTCCGATTTCAATCCGGCGATGCCGGCCGGATTGCCAAGTGCGTCGAGGACGGCACCGCAGCCATCGGCGACGGCTGAATGACGCAGCGCCCGCAGGACCGCCTCGAATTTCTCGTTCGGGTCATCGGCGATCGCCCGCGCGTAGAGCAGATTGGCGGTCGGCTCATAGGGATTCAGGCCGAGCCGCAGGACGCGATCCAATACCCGGTTCGCCTCGTCGCGGTCGTTCGCATCGAGCAGTGCGGCGGCATAGCGAGCGGCCGTGTCCTGCGCGCCGGGAATCCAATCGTACAGGCGTCGCCAGTGTTCGACGGCCTTAAGCCGCGTTGTCATGTCCGCAGACTGTGCAGCACGTTCCGAAGATCGATCCGCGCCGCGGCGCCAGAGCTCGAGCGTGCGAAGCGAATAGAGTCGTTGATCCATCGGACCGGGCTGGATCATCCTTTCGGGTGCGCGAATGTCGGCGTTGGAAAGGTCGATCCACGCGACCAGCAGGCAGGCGGCCGACGTGACCAGTGCGGGCAGTGTCACGGTCCATGCACGTTGTTTGTGGCGGGGAACAGGATGCCGAGCGTCGGGGCCGGGCTGTAACGAGACGGATCGCGGCGACGCACAGGCGCAAAGCAGGCCAAGCAGCGTCCAGTACCAGACCGTCAGAATCGGGCCGCGAAGCATGATGCCGGAACATTCCGCGAGGAGGATGGCAAGCAATGCGCCGCCGAACGCGAGCGTGAGCGGTTTGCGGGCAGGATCGCCGAACGCATGTCTGGCCCGAACGGCGGGCTGATGGAGATGATCTCGGATCAATGGGTCCGTCGCGTTTGGCCGCCAGACGAGCAGGAGCACTCCGGCGGGCAATGCCGCCCAGAAGATGGCGCCCGGCACGCCCAGTTCGACCGCCGCCTGGATCCATTCGTTGTGTGCGTCGGCGTCGATTGTGCCATGATAGACATGCGGCGAGATGCCGCGTAGCGGCGCGACGGTTGTCGTCATTCGGGCAATGAAATTGTCCGGGCCGGCGCCGAGCGAAAGTTGCTGGCGCACCAGTTCGAGTGACAGCTTCCAGTATTCAAGACGGAGATTCACCGCGCCGGATGCCACGCGGTCGGCACGGTTCAACTCGCGAACAACGTAGAACCCCCCGAGCCCCGCTGCCGCGGCCATGGCCGCGATGATGACCGCGCGGTGTCTTCGTTTTGAAGCGGCGGCCCAGCGCTCATGGGCTATCATGAGCAGTGCGGCCCCGAGGATTGCGACCGAGGGCCCGCGTCGCCCGGTCTGAGCCAGCGCGTAGGCGGCGAACGCGGCGATCAGGAGATAGGTGGCGCTTCGGGACATCATTTCGCGACGGAATCCCGTGCCGACCAGGGCGCCGGCGGCGAGTGCGAGCCACACAGTTGACATCGTGGCGGTGGCGGTAATCGGTCCGATCGGCCAGACGAAGTGCGCAAGGTGTCGGTCCGCGCGATGAAGCACCGCCAGCGCGATGGCGACGACTCCGACAACCAGCATGCCGTGAAGCGTGATTCGGATCATGCGGTCGTCAAAGTATCGACCGATGAGTACGGCCCAGAGGATTCCGGCGGCGGTTCGAAGAATCCAGCCGCTCGATGTGTTCCACGAGTCGTTCACGATGGCCGAGAGAATCGCGATGCAGATGACCGCAAGCCCGGCCTGAAGGAGCCAGCGAAGCGGTGGGTTCACCGGCGCCGGGGCTTCGAGACGGCGAGCGCCCGGGCCGGCGGCGGGCGACCCCTGTTCGGGTCCGCGTCGAATCGCCAGCACAACGAGGAATGCGGCGAGCGCAAAAAACAGGACGCTGTCGCGGATGTCTGCGATGTCAGCCGTCGCGGCCGGCACGGTGCAGAGGTCGGCGATGATCGCAAGCGGTTGGGACCACGTGGCGGACGAGGGGTCCATGGGTCCTGCGCCGGAGAAAAGCAGAACCGATGCCGCACAAGCGGCGATGACACAGGCGCAAATCAGTCGTCTGTCGGTGATCGACATCGGGGTCATGTTGGGGTCGATTCCGGATCTTGGCAAGGCGGCATGGTGCGAAGTGCGAAGTCGTGGCACAAGCGGTGATGACCGCGAGCGATTGACGGGCAATCGCGACCGAAAATCGGGCGGGAGCGTTCGCGCGTCGGATGATTTGCGGCCGCGCCGAATGGAGCGCCGGCGGTCGCGGCCTAGCCGCGGGCGATCCACGGCGCGACGAACTGGCTGATCCACTCGATGGAAAACGCGTAATCGGTGTGTTCGCCCTCATTCCCGAATACGGCGAACTGCGGGCCGAACTGGACCTGCTGCAGCTTGGGATTGTTGTTTGCGAAGCCCAGCGTGGCGGCCGAGGGTCCGAAGAATCCATCAAGCGTGCCGAGCAGGCTGGTGGCGAAGTTGACGACGGTATCCAGAGGCGACCAGTAAACGATCGCGTTGCCGGCGGTATTCGCGAGCATGGGCTCCAGATCGTAGGTCGTGGACACGCCGGGTGACATCATTATGACACGATCAATCGCATGGCCGGCGGGAAGTTCCTCGGCTACAAGTATACAGACCATGGCTCCGCCCGAGTATCCGAGCAGGGTGACGGGCCTTCCCGGATAGTCGCGTTGATATTGGGCGATTCGCCGGGCCTCTTCGCGCGCCCACGGCCGCTCATACTCGACAAAATCCCGGGGTATGACGAAGTTCAGCAGCGGCGGCGCCCACGGCTTGATCTCGATTGCCTGTTGAACTCCGGCCGCGCGCATACCGGCATAGAATCCCAGCATTTCGAACGTGGTGTTCAATGCGCCGGGGTACATGATGATCAGACCGCGCCCCAGCTCGGCATCGGAAGGTGGTGATGGATCGAGGAATCCACAGCCCGACACGAAGAGGGTGAAAGCGGCGGCAACGTGACGAAGACGATTCATGGCAACAGACGGCAAGAGAAGCCCAATGCCGCGAGCGGCATTCGTTTCGGTGAACCTTTACCTTTATGCGAGTGAGACCATCATAGCACGCCGAACGGGGGCATGGAAAGTCACTTTGCGCGTTCGCGAGCGGCATCGCGCCGGGAAACCGGATGTTCTGTCGCCGAAACAGGGCATGCGCTCGGGCGGCTCGGATATTCGGAGCCGTCATTTCTTCTTTTGTGCTTTGGCCCAGGTATCCTTGAGCGAAACGGTTCGGTTGAAGACGGGCATACCGGGCGTGCCGTCGGGGTCGGTGGCGAAGTAGCCGTGGCGTTCGAATTGGACGCGATCGGGCGCGATTGCGCCGTGTTCATCGCGATGACATGCCGCCGTCGCCAGGCTGGGCTCGAGCTTGCAGCCGCGAAGCGTGACAAGCGAGGTGGGGTTGAGCTGGTCAAGATATCGGCCGCCGGCGGGAACGTTTTCCGGATCTTCGGCTGTGAAGAGGTGATCATAGAGCCGCACCTCCGCCTCGATCGCGTCGGGCGCGCTGACCCAATGTATCGTGCCCTTGACTTTTCGGCCGTCGGGCGAGTCTCCGCCCTGGGTCGCCGGATCGTACGTGCAGTGAACTTCGCTGATCGCGCCGGTTTCGGGGTCTTTGATGAATCCGGTGCATCGGACAAAGTACGCATAGCGCAGTCGCACTTCATTTCCGGGGAAGAGTCTGAAATAGCCTTTGGGCGGTGTCTCCTGAAAGTCCTCTTGTTCGATGTATAGCTCGCGCGAGAACGGGACCATTCGCGTTCCGGCCGCGGCGTCTTCCGGGTTGTTGACGGCCTCGAGAGATTCTCCCGCTTCCGGGTAGTTGGTGATGACGAGCTTGAGCGGTCGCAGGACGGCCATTCTGCGCGGGGCGGACTTGTTGAGGACTTCGCGGACGGCGTTTTCGAGCCGGACCACGTCGATCGTGCTGTTGAATTTTGCGACGCCGATGTCCGCTGCGAAATTTCTGATGGCCTCGGGTGGATAGCCTTTGCGGCGAAGGCCGCTCAGCGTGGGCATGCGCGGATCGTCCCAGCCGCGGACATGCCCGCCTTTGACAAGCTCAAGCAGCTTGCGTTTGCTCATGAGCGTGTGAGTCAGTTCGAGCCGTGCGAATTCGATTTGCTGCGGGTGGTGGATTCGCCGATCGGGAGGTTCTCCTTCATTGATGGCGTCGATAAACCAGTCGTAAAGCGGCCGGTGATTCTCGAATTCGAGCGTACAGATGCTGTGGGTGATTCCTTCGATGCTGTCTTCGAGGCCGTGCGCCCAGTCGTACATGGGATAAACGCACCATTTGTCGCCCGTGTTGTGGTGGGTCGCATGAACGATTCGGTACATGACCGGGTCCCGCAGGTTCAGGTTGGGTGAGGCCATGTCGATCCTGGCGCGAAGCGTTCGGGAGCCGTCCGCGAACTCGCCTCGGGCCATTCGGGCGAAGAGATCAAGATTTTCGGCGACCGGTCGATCGCGGAAGGGGCTGTTCCTGCCGGGATTTGTCAGCGTGCCGCGGAATTCGCGCGTCTGCTCGGCCGTGAGATCGCAGACGTAGGCCTTGCCCTTTTCAATAAGTCGGACGGCCCACTCGTACATTTTCTCGAAATAGTCCGACGAAAAGATGACCCCCGCCTTGGGGTCGCCGCCTGCCGAGGCGGCCGCTTTCGAGGCGCCATCCCAGTGGAAGCCGAGCCATCGCACGTCCTCGATGATGCTCCGGACATACTCTTCTTCCTCTTTTTCCGGATTGGTGTCGTCGAAACGAAGGTTGCATTTTCCGGCGTATTGCTCCGCCAATCCGAAGTTGAGGCAGATGCTTTTCGCATGGCCGATGTGGAGGTAGCCGTTGGGCTCCGGGGGGAAACGGGTATGGACCCTGGGGGTGCCGCTGTCTGGCCATGTGCCCCATTTCAGGGCGGCGTTGTCGGCATTGATGATCTCGTGGATGAAGTGGGTTGGTTTTTCTGCTGGTTCGGGCATGGGTCGGTGTTCCTCGATCGCTCCTGAGCCCTGAGATTATTGCGGGGAAGCCGGGATCGTGGAACAGGGGGAAGCGGATGAAACGCCCGACCCTCGAATAATCGGGAAATGCGGGCCTGTGGGGTCGATTTTCGGGGTTGGCGTCCATCGCGCGGCATTTTTTTTGAGAATTCCTGATCGCGGGGAGTGATTTCATCTTTTAGACGAATAGAGGGGACGTTCTGCGTGGTCGGGGCGGTCAGGGAACCGTCGTTCATCGCTGTTTCGTCCGTTCAAGGTCTTGGGGCGGTGCGGCTCGAACGATTCGGATTTTCCTCGCAACCGAATCCGGAGCCCCGCGGAGCGAAAGATGGTTTCGGCAAATCCCTCGGCTCCCCGATTGAATGGTTCACGGGTCGATCGAGTTCTGTACTTCCTATCGCGGTTCTACCATGAACCGGAGGGCTTAAGCAGTGGGCGATTGCGACTGGAACTGGGTATCAGCCGCCGGACGTTTCATCGGTACATCGAACGGCTCGGCGCGGCGGGGATTGAGATTTCGTACGATCCCATAAGTCGGCGTCACCTGCTTCGTCGATCCCGCGGAATAAGCGTCGATTCAGGGCTGACGGCGGATGAGATGGCGGCATTGCTTCTTCACTTCGAAGAGGGGTACACGCCGCTTCATGGGTCATCCTTCGAGTTTTTCCTTGGGTCTGCGCTTCGGCGCATCATCGGTTCCATCTCGAACAGCGACCAAAGCGAAAAGGTGTCGCGCGCCATGGCATCGTTCCGTCGCGAGGCTATCCGGCGAATTACCAAAGAACGGCTGAACGGCGCGACGCCCACCCGACATGCCAATTAAAGTCGCCATGTCCGGCTGACGCCAGCCTCGGCGAAGAGCATCAAACGAACGTAATGGATTCACTGCAACTAGCATGGCACTCGTGAACGGGTGCCGTGCGGGTGTCGGTATGTTCACAAATAAGCGGGTGTTGTGGTCAACCGTGGATCAGGTAAACACCCGGATATTATTATAGGACATTTTCTTATGAGCGCGAGCCTGGCCTGAGTCTTTTAGAGATGAGGAGCGGTACATTTGACTGCGGCGTTTTCGCCGCGTGCATCGCTCGGCATCTTTGCGAGCTCGGGCCAACCTCGCTTCCATTATCAGATTGAGCAAGTCAGCCGCCAATTTGAATGGCCAGCGCGATCGGTGCGCCCGTGCCGCATGAGGAGTGATTCCCATGCAAAGGCGAAAGGTTGTCTTGGCGGTCATGGTCGTTGCACTTTCTGTCGGCGTTAAAGTAGAAGCGGAGGGCCCTATCCCGGCTTATGGGATCAGATACACGCTGCCTGCGGATCAAGTCACCGGTGACTATTACGTGCTCAGGTTGGCGTTGTCGGCGGAGGATCAATCAGGCAGCAGCGTCGGTTGGGGTGTAAGTCAGGTCGATATTCGGCTGTTCAATCGGTTTGATGTTGAACAGGGGCGATGGATCGACACGGGGCCGGCCGTCGGAACGATCGATGGGCTGTTCTGGGTTCTGCACGATGATCCGGAAGCGCCGGAACTCGCGGAGTTCGAAGCGCTTCCGAAAATCTCGGGGATTGCGGACGAAGCGGGGCAATCGTTCCCCGCCGGCCTGGAGTATGAAATCGAATCGGCGGGGCCGAGGAGCCTGGCGACAACCAGCCTGATGGCGCAGATGAACTATCGGCTCCAATTCGAGAATGAAGAGAATCCGGAGACCGAGGGCGAAGATGAGACGGTGGTCGTTGATGAAGACGAGGTGGATCCAGCGGCCGGGAAAGGCGGCGGGCTGGATGAGTTCTGCGGGCGATTGGACGATCGTGATCGGGCCCGATCCAGTTTCAATGCGCTCAATTGAAGTTTGCAGGTACACGAGGATTCCAAATGACGAATGAGCGTAATAGATTCGGAGTCTCGACAGCGCCATTGAGCGGCGGCATCGCAATGTTACAGAGTCACTGCGAACTGCTGAATGAGATTGTCGAGCGGCTCCCCCATGTCGGCGGATACTCCTATGTGGAGCTACCGGACGAGCTGAACCTGTGGATCGGCAGTTCCAGTCCGAATACGCTGGTCAACGTGATCGAGGTCTGCCTGTCTCGGTTGGTCTCGCAGCGCGCCGACGAAGTGCACTAGGCGTCCGGTCATTGAGGGGCGACGGGCTCGGTTGCCGATGACAATCGCTTCCGAGCTCGTCGTTCGATTGAATTTCGATTGGTCTTGAGGGCGTGTCGATGCTTCGCGTAAATCGCGTCGCGTCCTTCGAGTTTGCCTTCGGCTTTCAGTTTCTCAATTGCCCGGTCGGCCGCGTCCATCAGGCTCAGGGCGGCCAGGTCGTCTTCAGCCGTATTCCGGAGGAGGTGCCACGCTGCAAGCTTCATCTTGGACACGACCAGGTCGATCTGGTAGTCGATGATTTCGGAATTGGCCGCGGCCAGTTCGCTGCGAATCTTCATGGCCTCTGAATACAACTCGAGCGATTGCTGCGGTCGCCGGAGCGCCTCGGCGCATCGGCCCGACCAGTCGAGCGTTCTGGCGAGCGAACGCTTCAAGGTGTTATCCGGGTCATCAACGATCAGAAGGCGGTAGCGCCGGATGGACTCCAGAAAATCGCGGTCCGCGTCTTCAAAATACTCCAGCCGGAACCGTCCGATTCCGCGTTGCCGGTAAGCGCCCGCGTGCAGCCGTTCCCATTCGAGGGTGTTGCTGTCCTGATTCGGACGGCGCTCACAAAGATCAATCGCGCGTTGGGCGCTCTCAACCGCGGCGGCATCGCGCTGCTCGTTTTCGTTCAGGAGGCTCTGTCGGCTGTAGGCGTGAGCGAGATCGAGCAGCCACAGATCGTTCAGGGGGTTCGCCCGAACGAGATACTCTCCCTGCGCGACGGCCTCATCGATAAGCTTTCTCGATTCCACGAGGTTGCCGTTCTTCAGCAACAGGTCGAACAGCCGGTGCTGCGTTCGCATGAGGCCGCGGCGCGCCTCGGTATCCGTCGGCCGGCGATTGATAATCGTTGTGCGAATTTTCAATGCAGATCGAAGAAATGCAAGCGCGTCGGCGTATTCACCCAGTCGCGAGCCGATCTCGGCGCACCAGTCTTCGTGCTCTGCGAGGAGCCGAAGCAGGGTCGAGTCAAGATCGTCCTCCGGATCAATCAAACCGTGCTTCGCTTCGAACCGATCGATCAGTTGCCGGCCCTCAACGAATCGGCCGCGATGCACGAGCAGTTCGCAGAAGGCGTTGATGGCGCGCAAGTACCATTTCAGCGCCTCTTTATCCCGAAGCGAGGAAGTCATCAAAGCGTCGGCGCGCTCCAGAGCCGTTCGAAAATTCTCTTCCGGCTCATGTCCTGATTGTCCCAGCGCAATCCACGCTCGAATCTGACGGAATTGATGTTCCGGCAACGAAGACGGAATTGCATTCAGCTTCTCAATGGCGGATTCAAAGTATCGGATCGCGGTTTCGTGGTTGCCCTCACCGGCGGCCAGTTCGCCCATATTCAGAAGAATGCCGCACTCAAGATCGTCAGCCGTTGCCTCGGATCCGATCAGTTCGTGCAGCTTGGTGTACTGCCGCGCCAGTATCCGGTGAACGCGAAGCCGCGCCTCGTCCCCGCCGGCGAGCGGCCGGATCAGGTCGTTCACCTCGTCCACGATTCGGTTCATAAGCTCATGCGACAACTGTGCGGTGGCCTGCGCGGCGTCTCTCTGTCGGACGGCCTCGTCACGCTCGCGTGAAATAATGACTCCGGAAATGATCACGGCGACGATTAGCAGGACCGACGCCGCGATCGGCAAGCGGTGCCGCAGGGCGAATTTACGAGCGGCGTACAATCGATTTCGGCTGCTCAGCGCCAGAACGGCTTCGCCCCGCGCGTATCGCTCCAGGTCCTCCGCCATGGCTTCAGCAGACTTGTACCGCTCGTCCGGATCATATTTCATCGCTTTGAATGCAATGGCGGCGAGATCGGTCGGAATGCGGCTCAGGCTCTGGGCGGCGTCGTCACCATCACCGGACGAGATGATGAAGCCACCCATGATCGCTTGGTGCAGCGCTCGGCCCTCTGATTGCTCCATGTAGGGCAGTCTTCCGGTCAGTGCTTCGAACAGCAGCACGCCCAGCGTGTAGATATCACTGCGTGTATCGACAAGTTCGTTGCGACCACGGGCCTGCTCGGGGCTCAGGTAGCAAAGAGTGCCAACGACCTGACCCGGCAGGGAGATACGCTGTTCGGGCGCGTCATAAATCGAGTCGGAAAGGATGGTCGAAAGGCCGAAGTCGAGTACATGGGGTTCGCCATCAGAGTCAACCATGATATTGGCGGGCTTCAGATCGCGATGAATAATCTGTCGCTGATGGGCGTGGTGAACCGCGTGCAGGATTTTCGCGAAAAGAGATGCAATATACTGTGTGGTCGGTTTGGTTGCTTCGAGGTACTCGTTAAGGGTCCATCCATCGACGAATTCAATAACGATAAACGGCCGGCCACGGAGTGTTCCGCTGTCGTGCAGCTTGATGATGTTGGGGTGCTGGAGACGGGAAATGGATTTGACTTCGCGTGCAAAGCGCTCGGCACTGCTGACGGAGACCGGATTCTCGCGAGGAAGTATCTTCAAAACAACGAGTCGCTCGGTGGATCGCTGCTCGGCCAGCACAACCTCGCCCTGTCCGCCCTGCGCGAGCATTTCGATCGGCTGATATTCCGGCAGCGAATCGGCGATTTCGTCCAGAACGCGCGCGTTGTCAATCGGGTTGTCGCTGTGCATGCGTTGCATTCCATCGATCGCACAAGTTTCGAATTCTGTGGACCGAATTAAAGCGGCGCTTCATCGCGAAAGGGCCCGCACCGGGAGCGGCTCACGAAAGCCCCGATAAGCGGGCATCGTCGCCATTCAAGAAATCGATCGACGACCAGATCATTTTAGTTGAAACTGTGCCCGGCCTGTAATACAGCTCTGTCAGTGCAACGATGAGTTGATTCGGGTACACCGCCCGGACCCATGTCAGGGCGACGTCATCCGACCCTCCTGTTTGGGCAGATCAAAAGTGTCGGAAAGATACTTCCCCGGCCTGCCCATTTTGGCACGAAGTCTGCGAAGTCCATTCGCAATCAGGATTCTGGCCGCGGGGACTGAGGTCAGATCCAGCTCCTTCACAATTTCGTCAATGGATCGCTCTTCGATGTACCGCATTGTGATGGCTATCCGGTACTGCTGGGGAAGCTGCGAGATCGCCTCTCTTGCGGCGACTCCGGCCTCGTCGAGAACGGCAATGCGCGAAGGCCCGGGTCCGGGGGCGACTGCGAGGTTGATGTTGGGGACCATCGAGCCGTTGGAATCTTGACCATAATCCACGCGGAGGTCACGGCTTCGGCGCTGGCAGCTCTTCGACTTGATCGCGTCTGCCAATTTGTATCTGGCTCGATTGATCAGCCATTGCCGGGTCGCGCGTGCGCTGATGGGTCTGAAGCGGCAGGAATGCCGAATCGCATCGGCGAAAGCGTCCTGAACGATGTCCGCCGCCGAGATCGTGGTTGTCAGATGCCGCGGAATCTGCTGATCAATGAGTCGCTCGATTTCCGCCGCAAAAAGTCGGAATGCCGCCTCAAACGAGGCATCGTCTGCGCCGACCGGACTGTCATGGCCTTCGTTGCTCACAGAAATTCCCATGCGTTCGCCCGACACTGATCCGGCCCGGCGCGCCTACCTGTGTTATTATACCCTTCGGGGTCCGAAACCGTCCGGAATGCCTGAATCGGGCTTGCGATGCCGGTACCATCCGGAAGGTGGGTCCGCGACCGATTGCGATCGGAAGTCGTTTTTTATTAAGGGGTTACGATTAAACATGGCGGAGGATGTCATGCCGTGCATGGCAGCTTGATTCGGCCTGCCCCCCCCTGCTCGGATTGAGAACGATCCGAAAAAGCCGGGTCGGCCAATCCGGGCCCGCCGGCCTGGTGGCGGGCCTTACCGTGCCCGCAGTGTGTCCGCAAGACCCACGCCCAGCATGAAGCGCATCTGCCGCAGGATCCAATAGCCGTAGAGCGCCAGTCCCGCCGTATAAACCGCGTGCCAGAATGCCACCGTAAAGACACCCGGGAACCGGCCCCAGTCGTCAAGCACATAGAGCATGTGGGAGCCGACCATCAGATTCAGGGCCAGCTTCGCGAGAAACGTCGTGATCAACTGAGTGGCCGCACTCTCGCGGAAGGCCAGCTCCCGCATGCTCACGACGATGAGCCCGATGATTCCAAATGCCATAGCGCTGACACCGATATTCGAGTAGCCCTGCTCCGTATAGCTTGTGCCCGCGAGGTCGGTCACCAGCCCGATGATCCAGCACGCGATCAGGGCGTCGTACCGCCGCGCGTGCATCGCGTAGTACACCGCAAGGATCAGCATCAGGTCCGGTCGAACCGTATGGATCGCAATGAAAGGCGCGAAGGCCGTCTGCAGGACGGTGGTCACATAGAGCAGTATGGCGAAAGGGAGCCAGCGCATGCGGGGTATTCTACTCGCTACGGCTCTTCACGGCCCATATCGCCGACCAGCGGGTCCGGCGAACGCCGCTTCGGCAGAATCGGCGCGGCGTCATCGGCCAGTTCGGGGCGGCACAAGTCGATGATCCGCACCGCGGCCCGAGCCGTCGCGATCTTCACGTATCGCGACTGGTTCGGCTCGTCAAAGGCCTTGCGAAGGTAGACCAGCGTTCCCGGGTCCCCCACGGCCTCCAAGGCCAGCGCCGCAAGACCCCGGACGCGCCGCACCTGCTGCTCCGGCGGATCGTTCGGTATGTCCGTTCGGGGCGCGTTGAAAAACAGGCTGCGCACCGCATGATTCCGACCCTGCGGATGACCCCGGCGGGCCAGACCTCGGACCGCCTGCAACTGAACCTCCGGCCACTTGGCTGACTGCATGCGAAACCAGAACAGCTCCTCGGCCGCTTCGGCCCGGGCATTCGCCAGCATCATCAGCGCAATGGCTGACTGCTGCGGAATTTCGCTATAGCCCTCGAAGATCAGCCGTTCCGTGCCGTACCGATCCCCGAGCGTCGCCAGCGCTTCAAGAATCTGAAGCCGCGGCAGGTCTTTCTGCTCGCGCCGAAGCGCTGTCTTCAGCAATTTGATCTGCTGTTTGCCGCCGATCCGGCCGAGGACCAGCGCCGCATTCGCCCGAACCTTTGCGTCGGGATGGCTGAGAAGGTAGTTCGCGATCTCGCCGGTTCGGCTTCGGTCGCCGAACTTGTGCAGCGCGAAAATGGCCGCCAGGCGGACATTCGGATCGGCATGTTCCGCGCGCGTGCGGACAATATCAATGAGGTAGTCCGCCCCGATTTCGCCGGCCGCCATGAGTGCCGCAAAGCTTGCCCCGGGATAAGCATTTTCAAGGTTCAGCGGAATTGCCTGAAGTGCCAGTCCCTCGCGCGGCGCCACTTCCGCGAAGGCTTCCAGTGCCTGCATCCGCCCGGCGGGGTCATCGCTGAATGCGGCATCTTCCAGTGCCTTGATCGCATCGGTGCGAAATGCGGCCAGCTCGTCGTGCGTCATGCCTTTGGACTGTGGCGCCTGCGGTCCGACACATCCCCACGAGGCGGACAATGCGGACATGGCCGGCGCCATCAGCCACCAGCCGGCCCGAAGATTCCTGAAGCTCCGTTTCATTTCGCGTCGCCTTCCCTGGAACGCTCGATCATCCGGCTTCGGCGAATGTGAACCCGAAGCCAATCCAGCAGCACCAAACCCGTCAGCCCCGGCATCAGTGCCGAAAACAAATCACCCCAACGGGTATACCATGTCAATCGGCTGTCCAGCATCGCTCGGTCCACCGCGAATCCCGGAGCCGTGTCCGGCCGCGCCCGCCAGCGACGGACCGTCGCCAGATCATCGTCGGCCTGTGCGACGAAAGTCGCAATCGTCTCAGATCGCAGCATCCTGGCCTCGCCGATGTTGCTCTGCAATCGATCCAGCCGCTCACCGTACATCCGAAACCCCGGCCCGACCGCGGCATACGCCGGAATCAACTCAAAGCTGATCGCTTGTGCCAGATTCTGCCGCGCGGCCGCGAAACCCGATGCGCCGCCCCCTTGTCCGGCCAGATTCGCACCCAATGCCCTGATTTTTGCCAGTGCCGAATCGACGGCATCAAGCTTCGCCAACTGTTCAGCCGGCATTGAAACCCGGCAGTGAATCTTTCCGTTGGGATAGATCATCGCGCTTGCGCCCGTGTTCACGCTGCGCGCCACGGCAATGCGATTTTCCACCGCGCGGAACACGCCTGCCGCCAGATGCTGTTCCAGTTCGGCGCTGTGCAGAAACCAGCCGTCGTTACTGATCGGCACAAGGAGATCGATGTTCTTCTTCGGCGCGTCCGGCCCTGCATTCGTGCCGCCCCGTGCGAACTCACGCGCGATGTACGGCATGATCTCCTCGTAGCAGATCGGCGCGCCCGCCCTGAAACGACGATCGCGCCGGCCTGCCGCCGCAAACTCAAACGTCACCGCCGCCTCGCCAACACTCAGCGAGAAATGGCGTCCTCCCCTGCCCCAGGGTGTGAACGAATTGAGCTGGTCATACAACCAGGGAATCGAAAATCGAAACGGCACATACTCCCCGAACAGCACGAGGTGACGCTTGTCATTCCTGGCCGCTGGTCGTGATTCGCCCGGCAGAAGCAGATATGCCGAGTTGTAGCGTTCCGCACGCGCGGGGATCGCCGTCGGTCGCCATTCCGTGGCCGTCGCGCCGATGACAAAGGATACGCCCGAATCCGTGCTGAGCGACTGAAACGAATCGCGACTTTGCCGCGCGAACTGCTGCAGGATGCGAAGATCGTTCAGCGACCAGTTCGCGGCATAGACGCGTTGAAGAATCTCCTGCAACGTGTCCGCGCTCGCCAGAATGAACTCATCGTTGAAATGACCATGAAGCGCCGTCTCAGGCAGGACGACCAGGTCCGGCTTCTTCTCGATGGCGGCTCGCGATAGCTCCAGCGCCGCGTCCAGCGTCTCGCCGGGCGTCGGCCGAATATAATCGCTGCCGACATACATCGGCACATCCTGCTGGATCATCGCGATCAGCGGCCCCTCCGCCAGATGTCGCGTGGACGACTGCGAGATCCCGTAGATCACCGTGCCGGCGACAACCAGCACCGTCGCGAGCGTGCCCAGCGGCATCCGCACCGACTTTTCCGCGCGATGAATCACGATCGGTTGTGTCAACAGATCGGCGAACAGACCGTTGATCATCGCCAGCACGAAACTCACGCCATACGCGCCGACGAGATCGCTGATCTGAATCATCGTCAGGACTCGATACTGGCTGTGACCCAGCAGAATCATCGGAAACCCAAGCGGCCCGATGCACCGCAGAAACTCGAAGGCGGTCCACGCAACCGGGGCGATCAGGGCGATTGACAGCCCACGCTTCTGATATAAATGACGAATCGGCCACGCCGTCAGCGGAAACTGCAACGCGAAAAAGAATGACAACGCAAAATATCCGGGCGCCGTCACCGGATACATCCAGCGCACGTTGATGAGAAAGTAACCGGCCCCCAGCAGGTAACTTGCGAAGTAAACAAAGCGGGCCCGGGCCGCGCAGGCAACGCAAACCAGCCACGGAACAAGACACACATACGCGATCGGCCACCAGCCCACGCCGGGGACCGTCACGCACAACATCACCAGCGACGCCATCGTCCAGAGGAACAGGGCCGCCCGGCTGTGAATGCGCGGGAGCGAGCCGGCAACTCGAATCGTCCCCGGCGGGTTTGCTCGACGCCATGAAAACGGCGAGTGGGTCGGCGCCTCCACCTTTGGCGCAGCTGAAGCAACTTTTCGCTTGCTCATGAGGCGGAAGTCTAGCCGACTCGGCGCTGGAATCCGAGCCTTGCAACAACGATCGCGCAAGCCGCTGCCGGCAAACCATCAAAGAACCCCGCCGTCCGCCTCGAGCAGACCCTCTATCGAGCAAAATTTGCCCTTCGGGTTTCTCCAAGGGTTCCAACCGCGGTTTCCGTTTATCAGAGCGGACGGTTGTCTGATTCTCTGTTCACAGACAGGCCCGGCCGTTGCATCCCGCGGATGCGGCGGCCAGATTCAAGATGTCTCGGCGCAGCGGTGCGGCCGAGCCATCGACGCGGGGCGGGTTGAATTTTCGGGTTCTGCCCGCCCCTTTTCTTTTCTCTTTTTCATGGCGCGAAATTGCATTGGGAATTCACGCGCCCAATGATGAAAAGCAATTTGTCACACTCGTCCCGCCCCGGTTGGCGGTCGCGTGACGTTCGGTCTCCGATCGTCATTGCCGCGCGCGCGTTGCCTCTTCCAACTCGCGTTTTTCCGCCCGAGTCAGGCTCCCGATCCCCTTCTCGCGCACCTTGTCGAGGATTGCGTCGATCCGGCGCTCCGCGGCGGCCGCTTTCTCGTAAATCTCCCGGCGGTTTCGAGCCTCGCGGCGTTGGCGCCAGGTGTCGAGGAAACCGAACCATCGTTCGCCGTCGTAGCCCATGTATATCCCGAATGCCAGGCCCGCGAGGTGGCACGCATCGCCTCCCGCATTCTGTCCCCGCTCGAAAAGATTCCACGAGTACATGATCACAAAAATCAGGCTCGCAAGCCGGATCGGAACCGGAAAGAACACAAAGATAATCTGGAAGCTCGGAAACAGGACCGCACACGCGCCGAGCATCGCCAGGACGCCGCCGGACGCGCCGATCAGGCTGACCGGAACACCAAGCACCCTCGCCGGCAACCAGCCGATCAGCGACAACGCAACATACAGCGAGACACCGACCAGGCTGGCAACCGTGTAGAACACAAACAGCCGCAGCGATCCCCACCGCCGCTCCAACGGCATTCCCAGAAAATAAAGCCCGATCATGTTGAACAGGATATGGAACAGCGACGCCTGGTCATGTAGATAGCTGAATGTCAGCAGCCGCCAGATCTGAAATCGGTGTGTCACGTCCTCGACATACATCGCGAGCGATCGGTAGATGATGCCGTTGTCGCCGCCAGTCAGTTTGCACAGCACAAACATTCCGACATTGGCGATCAACAGCCACTTCACCGTCCGGCCCGGGGCGGGCATCCCGCCAAGCCATGAGGAAAAACCGCCCCGGCTGGGCGGTCCGCCCCCGCCGAAAGAGCCCCGATAATCATCTTCCTGTGTGTACGGCCTCTCGCGCCAACTCATTGATCGTTCCTGCTCTGCCAATCCCAACGAACGAGCGTCACCACCGATTTTGCATCGGTCATTCTGCCATCGTACGCCATCCTCAGCGCGTCGTCCCGCGGCGCCGACGCCACGACAATTCGCTCAGTCGGCTCCAGCTGCTGTGCCACCTGAACAAGCTCCGTCGCAACAAACGCATGAATCACCTCATCCATCACGCCCGGCGACGGATGAATCTCGCCAATCGCACGAAGCGCCCCCGCCCGATAGCCCGTCTCCTCCTCCAATTCGCGCGCCGCGGCCGCAATCGTCGATTCCCCCTCGCGATCAAGCGTGCCCGCGGGCAGCTCCCACAGTTCGCGGCCCAGCGTGTACCGGAAGTTGCGGATAAGAACGATGTCTCCGTTCGCCAGCAGCGGCAGTACGACCACCGCGCCCGGGTGCCGAATCAAATCGACCGACCGCGTCCCGCCGTCCGATGTCGGGATGTCCGTCCGTATAACGCTGAACTTCCGAGACCTGAATACGGTTTGCATGGGCTCCTCTGCCGAGTATGTCTGGAATTATAAGGCACGGTTCGCTGCGGATTCTGACTCAGCCCCCCGACCCGGCGGTTTTTTAAGTTTCGACTTTCCCCGCCCCGCCGACCCGCCGATGAACGTTTCGATGGCCTGATTCCCGGTTTGACGGCTCGGCCTTTGCGCCGGCATCCGGCTTGATACGGATTGATGCGATGCCCAATGCAAACTCCGTTTTGGCGCAATGTTACACCTGTAATAGTTGCGGTCTGCCGTTGCCCATTCGATTGCCCCTGCCCGGCGAGGTGGCCGCCAGTTGGGAGTGCCGCTACTGTGGCAGTCGATTTTTCGCGACCCTGATCGACTCCTACCCGCCCGAAATTCTTGCCAATGTCCGGCCGGCCGAGGACCTGAACCCGCGCATCGCCATCGGCGACAAAGTCCTTGCCGAACTTCACCGGCGCAGCGGCCGAATCGGACGCGGACTCGACGAGCGTCATTTCATCCGGGTGCGGTCCGATTTTGCGATCACGATCCTGCAGAACGACGGCGAGCGCTCGGCTGAAATTCTCGACCTTTCCGCCGGCGGCGTCGGCTTCTGTTCCAGCGTGCCCTCGTCGATCGACGAATTGATTGAGATTCGATTCGATTCCATTCCCGGCAGGCCCCGAACGCGCTGCATCGTGCGAAACTGCATCCAGACTCCGGATGGACGATATCGCATCGGCGCGGAGTTTCGCCCCGAGAAAAGCGAGTAAGCAACCGAACGACGAGCCTCCGTAATTCTACGGGATGCGAACTCGGCCCGTGAGGTGCCGAATGATTGTGAGCTTGCGCTCCGCGCGATTGATGTGCGGTCGTGCGACAACGTCAGGCCCGAGGCGGGGCCCCGCGCGACATCCGTATGGGGCAATAAAGCCTGACAACGCGCCCGCCGGTCGGCAAGTCGATTCGGGAAGTCGAAATCAGGCCCCTTCGGTGTTTGCCGGGGCCGGTGCGATCTCGCGTTGCGCGGCCGCGGCTTCCGCCGCCGCGGTCTCGGCGTTTCGCTTGCGCAGATTGTGGTAGTACTCCCACACGGCCCATCCTGCCAGGGCCGCCGCGAGCGCGCCGAGAATCACATAGGTCGCCATCTTCGTGTTGCTGAAGATTGCTCCGATTTTTTCGGGAATGTACCAGCCCAGCCAGATCCAGACCGGCACCGAGATCAGTGCCGCGCCCCCGTCAAAGGCCAGGAGCTTCCAGTACGGCAGTCGAAAGGTGCCGGCAATCAGGAACATGATCGCGCGCAAGCCCGGCATGAACCGCGCAACGAACAGGATCTTGGCTCCGTGCCGTTCAAACTTGTGTCGAGCCTTGTCCACGAGCCAGGGCTTCGCAAATCGCTGAATCCATCGCCGATCCAGAACCCCCTGCCCATACAGACGACCGATCCAAAATAGACAGGAGTCTCCGACGATCACGCCGGCAAGGCCCGTGAACATCATCAGGATAAGCGGCTGTAGCTCGTGTCCTGACGCCTGCCTCACGATCACGCCCGCCAGCACGAGCGGAACATCCTCCGGCAACGGCAGGCCGAAGCCCGCCGCCATCAGCACGACAAACAGCCCCACGTGCGACCATTGTCCGATCACTTCTCGAAAAAAAACTTCCACTCACACACCATCCATGCAACGGGACGCGCCGCAAAAAAACGGCGGCGAGAACCGGGCTAATCCATGTTCAACTTTCAAGTCGCGCCGCCGCGGCCGCGCTGCGAACCGACTCCGCGCCGTCTGCCTGAAGCATGTCCAGCCAGGCGCCCTGCTCGGTCGAAGGCGTCGCGGCACAGTAGTTCACAAGCCACATGCGCCGGCCCTCCGACAACCGTCCGATGCGCTTTCCCATCTCGACGCGACCCGCCTCGCCCAATCCGTAGAGTGCAGCGCACGCGGCATCCACGCCGCCCGCCGTCTTTGAATCCGTCAGGCACTGGCCGATCAGGTCCACGGCCCGCGCGGGCGGCTGCAATTCCGACAGCACGTCAATCGCCGCCGCCGCGATCGTCTCGCGATCGTCCAGCCGCAGATCGAAGAGGGTCTTTACGATCGACTCATCAGTCAGGAATGCCCTGGAAATCTCAATTGCCGCGCGCTGCCGCCCTTCTGATTTCGCAAGCCGGATGGTCCGCGCGATCTCCGGAAGGACGTAACGCGCGACCTTGGGATGAGCCTTCAGACTTGCCGCCCGCTCCGCCAGTTCCGCCGGGGTTCGATTCTCCAGCGAAGCGACAAACATCTCCACCTTCGATCGCAGTTCGGACCGGTCAATCACTCGCCAGACAAGGAAGATGGCGGATCCGGCGATTGACACGGTCAGCAGACACGCGCAAACCGAAACGACCAGATGTCCCCAGACCGACCCCCCGCCGTGTGCCGCGCCGGCGGCACGTCCGGAGGAATTCTTTTTCGCCATGAAACCCACCTATAAATAGACGCGCGTCTATATACTGCGGTCGGCCGAACGACCCGGCCCGCCCGGCCGACCGACTCACACCTCTTCGATCGGGACGCCCAGACGCCGGACGATACGATCAAAATCGTCGAGACTGTAGTACTGCAGCACGATTTTTCCGGTGTGGCGCCGCCGTCCTTCCTGGATCGTCGCGCGAACCCCGATCGTCGTGCGGATTCGCTCCTCCAGTTCCGCCACGTCCGGCCGCTTGCTTTCCTTTTTCTCGTTGTTGCGATCCGACGCCCCGCTGCCGGGCGATCGTGCTAATTCCTGTTCGAGGCGTCGTACGGACCAGCCTTCATTCACGACCTGCTGGGCCATTGCGTGCCTCGCTCGATTGTCCGCAATCGAGAGCAGCAACTTGGCGTGAGCGGATGAGAGTTCTCCTGACTCAAGCAACGGGAGGATATCTTCTCCTAATGTCAGTATTCGTAGGTAGTTAGATACTGTTGCGCGGTCTTCGCCAACTCGCTCCGCCACCTGCTCGTGCGTGAGGTGGTACTTCTCCGCCAGCAGGCGATACCCTCGCGCGCGCTCGACCGGATTGAGATCAGCTCTTTGGATATTCTCGATCAGTGCCAGTTCGAGCATCTGATCGTCCGCTACGGACCGGATGATCGCCGGAATTTCGGCAAGCCCCGCGAGTCGCGTCGCCCGAAGTCGCCGCTCCCCCGCTACCAGTTCGTACCCTGCGTCCGACGGCCGTACGACGATCGGCTGCAAATTCCCGCGCGTTCGGATCGAATTCGCCAACTCAGCCAGCTTCGCTTCCTCAAAGACGCGCCGAGGCTGGAGTGGATTGGCGCGAATCATGTCGAGCTTCAGATTGGCGAGGCGATAACCGCGCCCTGGTGACAACGCTTGATCGGTCGCCGGCTCGACTTCGGCGGGAGACGGCGCTACAGCCTCTACGCCCGGTTTGGCTGAAATGGCGGGGGTTTGATCGCCGCGAATCGAGTCCGTTTCGGCAACCGGCGGCCGGTGGGCCGTAAGTTCACCGGAAATCAGCGACGACAATCCGCGGCCGAGTCGGCGGGGCGGAGGTTGTTTTGATGACATATTCTCGGCTCCCAATGCGCAGTTTGATCCATATTTTGGAGGTGTTTCCCGCGATTCTTTAAGCGTTTTCGCGGTCGTGCGAGCTGATTTTGGGTTAAGATAACGTCTTATAATGGCTGTGTCATCATCGAATCGTGGGAATTTAGGAGTATCAGGCGCATCGTTTTTGCGATGTTCCGCGCGGAACATCGCATGAGTTTTTTGGCGCCGCCCTCACTTTTTTGAGTTCGGCGCGACCCGCCGGCGTCTGATTGCGTGGCCGTCTCGCGCGGTCAGTTGGGGATGTTCCGCGCGGAACATTACCGACTTGCCCCTTAGGAAGTCGGGCGCAGGATGCGGAGTTTACGGAAAGGGAGTTCGGCTGATTCGTTACCGGTGGCCCACCTCGCTAACAGCACATGAAGCCGGTGGATACCTAACAAAAACAGAACACTGTGGGCGATTTCGAATGGTGACATGGAGATCAGTTGTTGCACGCGCAAGGTTCGCGCGGATCAGAATTTAATACTGGTTTTCGGTCCTGCTTTCGGAAGTGTGACTGTGTGGTGGGTTTCGGGCACGTCTCGCGCGCCGATTGGAGCGATGCGATTACAAAGCCCGATAGCTGTGAATGTCTCAGCGATTTGGAATTCGCGGTCGCCATTGCTTCGCACTTGGCAGGGCGGTAGAATTCGATGAAGTCGATCGCGGTACAGCCTACGGGGGGCCGCGGGCGGCACACCCACCCGGATCGCTCTGCGGAGTTCCGCAGGCGCACGAGAGTACCGGCGACACCGATTCGTACCTCGCGATAGATGCTCGCTGCTCACCCTCGCATTCGGCGACCATCCGTGCTTGAGCCTTCAGGAGGCAACTTATGTTTTTTCGCGTGACCAAGGTGGCGAGTTTGGCCGTTGTCTGTCTGGCGGCATTGGGCGCCGTGACAGTCGGCATCGGTTGCGGCGGGACAAGCCCGTTTCTGGCGGCCCAGTTCAACCAGGTGCTATTCGACTTCCTGAACGGGGCGCCGCCGTCTCCGCCACCGACGAACAACAACAATAACAACAATAACACAAGCGTGCTCGCGTCGGTCTGCGATCTGCCGACCGCTCAGCGTTCGATTCGCGTGGAACTACGGAACTCCGCTCCGCAGAACGTCGAATTTGCGATGACGTTCGTGGTGTCGGCGGGGCCGGGCGGGTTCATCTGCGACGACGAACTTCAGAACTACATCAATGCGGGATATTCGGACGCCATTGTTCCGGGTTCGGGGGCTCAGCTTCCGATCGGCTGCGACATCATTTCGCTTTTGAGCGGCACTCGCATCCTGACGCTTGAGTTCGGCTCAAATCAGGGCGCCGCAGGCATTATTCCGGCGAATGCGTCAGGTGACGACGCTCAGACGGGCAATCCGGTATTCCTCAGACGGCGTGACAACGGCGGGCTGGATGTTCCGATTCCGGAGATCATCGTTTTCGGCACCGACGACGTCAATTACATCTGCATCGGCGGCGCCAACGCGGGCGACCTGTGCACCCAGAGAGGTTTTCGATACTTGAGTGCCGCAGGCTTGACAGTTGGCAAGTCGCCGGAGGCATCTCGAATTCAGGGCACGGTCTGCAACGAGAATTTCGGATCGGCTCCGGAGTGGCGGCTTGACAAGACGCTCGACCTGGTGACCCAGCCGTTCCAGTATGGCCGGGGCGGCGCGATTCTGGTTCGGGTGCTCAATCGGGCAAACGACGCGGTGGGCAACCCGCGAAATCAGGTGGTCTGGACGGTGCTCGACGCCGACGGCGACACGTTGCACCCTGAAGATCCTTGATCCCCGGCTGCTGAGAGCGGTCAATTTGTAACGATCAGGCGTCGCCTTCCAGTCAATGTGGGGCGACGCCTTCTTTTTTGGGCCTCCGCTGCGGGAAGGGCCAGGAGGGACCGGAGCGCTGATGGCCGACAGTATGGAAATAGATAGGGATCGATCATCGGGATTTGGGTTTCGCGCGTGTTGAATGTTTGGCAGGGGGGGGTTAGACTACTTGGCTCGACAGATTGGATTTAGAGAGGTGATTTCATGGCGATTGAAGCGAAGCCCGGCAGCAAGATCAAGGTAACCGTGAAGTTGACGCCGAGGAGCGAAGCGGCGGCCAAGACGCTTTCCCGCGTGTTTGGTCGCGGCGACGGGGCGAGAAAACTTCGGGCTGCTCGGCAGCGCATTCGGACATCCAAGATGTGGCAGCATCAGCGCGGCGGTCGCCCCTGGACGGTGCGGCCGAAGGCGCCGCGGCTGTTTCAGCCGACGGCCGGTGATTCGTGCGAAGTTCTGGCGACGACGGCGCTGATTCGCGACCTGAAGAGCGTGTCGCGGTTCGTGGATGTGAAGTCGGCCTGAGCCGTCGCAGTCCTGAATGCAGTGACCAAATTCTGGAGGCCGCCGTTCCGATGAGCACGGCGGCCTTTTCCTATTTGAAGCTGGGCGGGTTCCGATCGTTCAGGACGGGCGGGCGTGCCGCGGCTAGAATCCCGGGATTATGAGTTCTACAACGATTCAACACGCGGCGGGCGGCCGTCGACGGAGGCGGGGAGTCCTTGGATTCATCTCGGACTTTCTAAACAGTATCTGGCTCGGCATCTTTCTGGTCATTGCGATTCTTGTGTACGGCACGCTGGGTTCGGCGGTGCCACCGGTTCGGCAGTTCTTTGAGTTGACCGAGTTCCAGTATTTCAATCACTGGGTATTCCTCGGCCTGATTCTGCTCTTCTGCCTGAACCTGACGGTCGCGACGTTTCGTCGCATCAAGTTCAACTGGATCAATGCCGGCGTGCTGACGGTGCACACCGGCCTGTTGATTCTGTGCTACGGTTCGGTTGTCTACTTCGGCAACAAGATCGAGGGCGACGTGTGGCTTGGGACGCCGACGATCAAGATTTATTCGATCGAGCGCTTCAAGACGGACCGTGAGAACTCGGTGGTCGGCCAGCTTCCCGCGATTGAAGGCGAGGTGTGGGAGCAGAACATTCCGATGCTTGGCGGGCGACATCGGCTCGAAGTGCTCGAGGTTCGGCATGAGGGTCTGGAGACCGGTTCCCATGTCAAGCTGAAAGGGAAGATCGGCGACGGGCCGGAAACGATCCACGAGCTGAATCTGGGCACCTCGGAGCAACTGGGTCACATTGCCCAATTCTCCAACAATTTCGCGATCATGCTGCACCGGTCCGCCGAAACGAACTACTTCTATGATGACACAACGCCGGCACTCATCATCCCGCTGGGCGAGAACCGATCGAGCTGGGCCTACTTCGAGCTGCCGAGTCTGCCTTATTATCATGAGCGGTTCGTGGCCTATTCGAAGGATGATCCGGTCGCCGCGGATCTCGCTCCGATCAAAAGCACCGACGGGTCGGCGGCGATTTCGGGCCGGCTGAGTCCGATTCCGCTTGTTGAGCGTTGGCGGATGCCGATTGATGTCATCCCCGCGACATCCGCGATGGCGAATGACTGGCCGATTACGATTACGGTGGACGGCTTTCTTCCATATGCGGAGCTGGATCAGCATCCCATGCCGGGCGGGGATCGGCTGTTTCCCATTTCGCGGATTTCCTATGACCACGGACACGATCCGCATGAGGAGTGGTTTGCGGCGTTGTCGCCGGTGCGGTCGGCGGCGGAGTTTCACGACGGGACGCGGGTTGAATTCGCCTGGTTGGGGGATGCGACGTCGCTGGATCCGTCGTGGTCGGCGCCGATCGAGGGCCGGCATGTGCTGTCGGTTTATGTGAAGGATGTGAACGTACGGCGATCGTATGACGTCACCGCGGGGCAGGTTCTGCCGGTGGAGGGGACGGATTATACGTTGACGATCGATGAGCTTCGTCCGAGTTGGCCGTTGATGACGAAGGGCTTTGAGAACGCGCGGACGGCGATTGCGCTGGTGGTGTTGAAGCGGGGGGATTTGGAGATTCAGCGTTCGGTGCTTCAGCGTTTTCCGTCGTTGAATCAGGACCGTTATCCGCAGAGCCACCCGGACGAATCGAAGCGCGGCAAGCGCGTGGACGACCAGCGAAGCATCGTGGACGAGAACATCGAACTGCAATACTTCGATGCGGCCACCGATCATGTGCTGATCGCGGCGGGCAGCAACTATGCGCCGACGATGATTCATACGGCGCCGGGCGGGAAGCGGACGATGCAGCGTCTCGACTTCGGCAAGCCGGTCAGTCTGGGTGGGGACAAAGTCGTGACACTGCACGAACTGATCGAGCAGCCACGGCTGGAGACGCAGCCGGTCGTGATTCCGAAGCAGAATCGGCGTTCCCTGATGGATGTTCGTCGTGCGAACTCGGCGATACGTCTTCTTCTTCGGAGCAAGGATGGGAAGTGGAGCCGGCATGTCTGGCTGCCTTTCAGCCAGTACAACGGCGACAACCTTCTCGACCCGGTTCAGCCGACGGTGGTGAGCGATGTTCCGTCGCTGGGCGAGATCCGGCTGATGTATGGTCGCGCGACGCGAAGCCTTCCGACGACGATGACGCTTGAGCGCTTGCAGACCGACATGTATCCGGGCGAGATGCAGGCGCGTGAATGGACGAGTCTGTTCCGATATCGCGATCCGGTGACGGGGCAGGTGCAGCGCGGGCGGGCGTTTCTGAACAACACGTACTCGATCGGGGACTGGACATTCTTTCAGGCTCGCGCGGCGGGCGATCACAAGTCGTGGACGATTCTTGGCGTCGGCAATCGGCGGGGTGTCTGGACGATGTTGGCGGGATGCATCCTGGTCTCGCTTGGAATGGTTTACGCATTCGCAGTGAAGCCTGCACTGGTGAAGCGGCGACGAGACCGGATTCAGCGGGGTTGAGCGGAGGGTTTTCGGGCTCGATGCGTTGGAATCCATGTCGAACGGGAATAGCCATGAATAATACGCAAGGGACACGACAGTTCGGGCGACGGCGGGCTCACGGAGCCCGCGGCCTGTTGGTGTGCGTGCTGGCGGTGGGGTTTGCCCGGATGGCCGGGCCCGCTGCGGGGGCGGAGGGTTCGACGGAAGGTGCGTCCTCTTCGACAGCGGCGACGCAATCATCGGACCCGGCCGCATCGCTTCGAGCGATTCAGGATCGGGTCGATGTTCGAGCGCTGGGCCTTCTGCCGATGCTGGACAACAACAGCTGGCGGTACTCGACGGTCGACTCGTGGTCTCGCAAGGTGGTCCAGGCGATCTACGGGCCGGGCGACTTTGAGGGACTGGATCCGGTTGTGGCGGCGATGGAACTGCTGTTCAACGTCGGTGCGTATCACGATCAGCCGGTGCTCTACGTCAAAGACCTCGGGGTGTTGCGTGATCTCACGAAGTACCCGATCGAGGTCTCGGATGGTCAGCGCCGGCAGATTCTCAAATCGAAGCGCATCAGTTACGACTTTTTCACGTCGCCCGCCGTCTCGCAGCGGTTGCAGGAATTGTCGGGCGAAGTCATGAAGAACAAAGCGATGGGGCGTCTGGGTACGGCTCGGTTCACCTACGAGCGGCTGCCATCGATGTTCACGATCGTTCCGTGTCCGAATGGAGCGCGAGAGACTCCATGGATTCCGGTTGAGACGCTGCTGAACGCGGAGGGTCGGGCGAAGGCGGGCATTTCGTTGGAGCAGGCGCGTCCTATCGTGGAGGCGTATCGGAACTTCGGGCTGGCCTGGTTGAACCGGGATCTGGGGGGGATCAACGAAGGCATTTCAAAGCTGTCGCAACTTCTGCCGACGCTCGCGCCGGCAGGCGTTTATCCGCCGATGTCGGCGCGCGAGGCGGAATTGAAGTACCGTCGATATGAACTGATCAAGAAGGGATGGGGCGTTTATATCGTCGCGTTCTTCGTATCGATCTTTGCGGTGGCGACGCGATATCGATGGGCTCGGCTGATCGGCGTATCGCTGCTTGCGGTGGCGCTGGGGCTGCACGGCTATGACCTGTGGATGCGATGGGAGGTTGTGGGCCGTGTGCCCGTGGCGAACATGTACGAGGCGGTCGTGTCGAGCGCGTGGATGGCGTCGCTGCTGGGGTTTTTGCTGGAGTTGTTCACCCGGAAGCGGGTGTATCTGCTGGGGTCTGCATTTCTCGGGTTCTTCGCGCTGGCGCTGCCGGAACTTCTTCCCGACCAGGTGAACAACAATCTGCAGACGATGATGCCGATTCTGGATGACATCATGCTGCGGATTCATACGGTGCTGATCATTGCGAGTTATGGTGTCATTACTCTGGCATATGCCGCGGCGAACTGCTATCTGGTCGTTTCGGCCTGGCGGGATCGCAGTGCGCTGGCCCGTGTGACGATCGGAGCGCAGATTGGCGCGGTTGCCTGCCTGTTCGGCGCATATGGCGGATTTTTCGATACGGCGTCATCCATCTCGTCACGCCTGTTCGGCCTGATGGGCGTTGTGGACGAGGATGTTCTGCTTGTGTGGCAGTTCATCGGCACGTTGATTCTGTCGATGGCGGGTTGTTCCCTGCTGTCGCTGGGCCTGTTCGGCGTATTCGGCGGCTCGACGGGGAACGGCCGGATCGCGTCGATTTCGCCGGCGGATTTTCCGGTCGGCCGGGACGTGCTGGAGGAATTTGACCTTGCTCAGCGGGTGCTGATCTACACATCGATGGTGGCGTTGTTCGTGGGCATTGTGCTGGGTGCGATCTGGGCGGATTATTCGTGGGGGCGGCCCTGGGGATGGGATCCGAAGGAGGTGTTCGCGCTGAACACCTGGCTTGTGTATGCGGTTCTGATTCACGTTCGATTCGTGACGAAGCGCCGTGCTCTCTGGACGAGCGTGCTGAGTGTTCTGGGGTTTGCGGCGATGCAGTTCAACTGGTGGGTCGTGAATTTCTATATTGTGGGGCTGCACAGCTACGCATAACGGGCCGCGGGCGGGGGCATTGCGGCGTGAATTCTGGCGTACTTCGCATCCGGCGACGGGTCGAGGCCTTTCCGGCGAGGGGATCGGGTTCAGTCGGACGGGTGGAATCGATAGAATATGGTGGCGGCTCTCGGGTGTGCCGTGCGTGTGGTTTCGGAAAGGGGCCTGTAATGAACGGATCATACAAGCGCTGGTTTGCGGCCTTGATGGTTATTGTGGCAGTCATGTTGGCCGGGGCTGCACTGGTCGTGGGGCCGTCCGCCGGGGTGGTTCGCGCGGATGATGAGGAGGGTGGCGCGACCACCAAGAAGCAATCGAAGGATGAGTCTTCCAAGACCGGGAAGAAGGACGGCGCTTCGAAGTCTGGGGGTAAATCCAAGTCGAGCGATCGGAAGACGATCTCGGTCGGCAACAAGATGGACATGTCTCCGGTGCCGGCCGACGAGAAGCTTGAGAAGAAGCTGCTCAAGGAGCTTGGCGCGGGATTCAAGGTCAAGCGGACGCCGCATTATTCCATATTGTATGACACGAACGAGGAGGATCTTGCGGCCTTCAGTCATGCGATCGAGCGAACGTATCGTGGATGCGGGAAGTTTTGTCTGAGCCTTGGGATTGAGGTGCTGATTCCTGAGCGGAAGATGATCGCGTATTTCTTCAACGAGTTCGCGGATTACGGAAAAATGAAGGAGAGCCTTGGCGCGGGCAAGCCGGATCCGAACAACACGGGGTTCTATCTTCCGAAGAATAACTACTCATACTTCTACAATTTCCGAAATACGCCGGAATTCAAGCGGGCGAGGGAGGACGCGGAGAAGCGGCTGGCCGATCTGGGGAAGCAATTTCGCGATTCGAAAGACGCGGCGGCTCGCAAGAGTCTCCAGTCTCAGATGAACGACGCACGGAGAATCATCAATCGCACGGACAGTTTCGGCGGAGGTGTCACTGAAGAGACACTTCAGCACGAGGTGGCCCACCAGGTTCTGTGGAATATCGGGTTTCACAATCCGAAGGAGTTTGTCGCCAATCCGCGATGGTTCGCGGAGGGTATCGCGCAGCTCTTTGAGCCGGTCAGCGAAGGCGGCGCCGGCAACATGGGGCTGGTGAATCGGGAGCGGCTCAAGAACTACCAGGCGGTGGCGGACGCGGACCGCCTGATTCCCTTGAAGGATTTCGTCTCGACCGCGGAACCCTTCATGCGCGGTGATGCCGGCGGGCTGGCATATCCCCAGAGTTGGGCATTGGCGCATTATCTGGTTCGGGTGAAGCGGAAAGAAACGAAGGCGTACGTTGAACTGATCCTGAAGCGACCGAAGGGATACAAGACTTCGCCCGAAGAGGAACTGGAGCTTTTTGAGAAGTGTTTCGGCAAGGCCGACAAAAAGTGGGAAAAGAAGTGGAAGAGCTGGATGAAGAGCGTCAGACCCTGATTGATGGGGCCAGCGACACGCGCGTGTCATCTATTCGCGCGGTCGCATCGGAGAGTGCCCTTGCTTCAATTGAAGAGGGAGTCGAGCAGGTCGGCGATTTCGTCGTCCGAGTCGCGCCGGGGTTGATTGCTGCTATTTGAGTTGCCGAAGAGGTCGAAACCGTTGTCGGCCACGTTGTCATTCGAGCCGAAGAGTCCGCTGAATGGGGATCCATCGTCGGCGCCCTGCTCGACGCTGACCGCGACGTCGTAGTTGAAGAGCGAGCCGGTCAGCCGGACCCGTATCGCATCACCGCAATCGAAATCCACGTCGCGTCGGAGCGATCGTCGCTTGTTCGTGTCGCCGAGCGGGAATCCGAAGGTGGCATCGCGGAATCGCGCGCCGTCGATAGCGATCGTTTCGAGTTCGGAGCAACTGAGCCGGATCGTGATCGTCTGGTTGGGTCCGACCACGCCGTTATCGCCCAATCCGGTGATCAGCGTACCGGTGTTGAAGCCGTCTTCCAGCAGGTTTCGACTCCTGCTGGTTCGAATTTCGGGGGAGGCGGCGAAGGCCGTTTCATTGACGATAATGAGCTGGGTGGATCGCGTCTGGAGCAGGCCGGCTACCGCGTCGCAGGCCGCAATGCCGGTCGGCAGAATGATGACGGCAAAGGTGATCGCGGCAGTTTTTGCGTGGCTGAAAGGCTTCATGGCGGGCTCCCAGTGGTGATCGGCCGGTTCCGTCGGCCAGTCGCTCGATGAGCGTGCGGCCTCCACGGGGGCATATCGGTTATTGGCCAGCGGAACTTCAGGGTGGGTCGTAAAATGGGGTGCTCCGGTGAGCGGGTGCGTTATGCGGTCACGCGGGGAGTTGGAGCGGATCCGGTTTGGCCGGCGGTTTGGCGAATCGTTGGTATCGGTATAAAGTGTAGAGTCTGTAGTTCGCTGCTCCGCGGTGGCCGGGACCCAACGGTCTTAAGGGCCCTATCGGAGATAGTCCGCCGGCCCGTCGCAATTGTTGGTTGAAATTGGGCAGGGTCGAAGCTCCGGCGGATGTGCCGGAGTTCCTCGCGATCTTATGAGAGGGTCGTCGCCATGGCTTTGCATCTTGGCGGTGTGCGTATCTGGCTGGTCTTCGTCGGCGTAAGTCTTGCGTTCGCGCGATCAGCGCTGGGTGAGGTCATTGGCGTCACGGGTTCGTCAACGGCAACCGTGATCCAGTTTGACGGAATCTTGCCGGTTCAGAGCGACTTCGCGCAGATTCTGGTCCCACTGACGAAGCCGGAGCCGCCGGCGTTGTCGGTTGCCCAGGTCGATCGTTACATCGGCGAGGAACTGACGGCGTCGGGCTCGGTGCTGTCACTCTTTCAGCAGCCGAACTTCACGGGCATCGGCGTCCCGAATGATGTCGGGATGGACCTGGCGGCGTTTGCGGAGGATGGCGGCACGAGCTGGTTCCTGCGGGGCGAGGCGACGGAGACGCGGACGATTATCGTCCGGCCGCAGGATGCCGGAACGGATACGTTGACTTTCGGTGCGTCGAATCGCGGCCGTAGCCGGGTGGTTTTGTCGGGAGTGATGTTCATCACGTCGCGCGAGCCGACGCGGAATCTGACCGGTGCGGAAGTGAAATTGAATGTGCTGGTGGAGCGCCGGCAGTTCGGGCGATTGCCCACGACATTGATGGAAGGTGAAGTGGTTCTCGGCGGCGGTTCGAACGGAACGGTTTCATTGACGCGGGCGACCGGGAGCTTTCAGGGCGCTCTGCTTCCGGTTGTGGACTTTTCGGGCGTGGTTTCGGAGCTTCCGGTGGTTCAGGCGGTTTTGTTTGCGGGGGTCGAGTTGCCGTATGAGTATTCATTTGATGTGAATCTCCCGTTTGAGTTGGAGTTGAAGGTTTCGTGCGAGGCTCGGACGTTGCCGGACGGCGTGGGTGCGAGCGCGGTGTTCGGTCTGCCGCAGGTCAACCTGCCGACGGTGATGCAGAAGGTCGCGCGGGATGATCGCGGGGCGCGTCTGGCGAAAGCGATCGCCGGGCGCGTGGATACGACGGGGGTCCGGTATGAGGGCGGAATCGGCTCTTTGCTGCCGTCGTTGTGCGGGGCTGTGGGGATGGAATCGTTTGCGATCGGGATGTTCTGTTTCTTGACTGCCGCATTTCGTGTGCGCCGCCGGAACAGCCGATGCGTGGTGGGCATGAAACGGGGCTTCTGATTCGTGTTGATGGCGAAAACGGGCTCGGGGGACGTCCTGTTCTGGTGCGTCGTTCTCGTCGCGTTAATCGTCGTTCTCGGCGTGGGTCTTTGGTTTCTGCGGCGGTCGATCTGGGGGACGACGTCGTCGGCGGTCGAGGACGGGCTTACGCTGCAGCAATTGCGCGAGCTTCGTGATGCGGGGGAGATTTCCGAGGCCGAGTTTCAAGCACTTCGCCGAGCGATGATTGACCGATTTCCGACGTCGAAGCAGCAAGGCGCGGAAAATGCGGGGTGACGGCTTTGATTCGGCGTGGCCTTGGACGCAGTCTTCGCGCGAGTGACGCCTAAGCGGTTTGCGATTAAGGAGATGTGGTCGCGGCGTCGATATCTTGCGTGCGGCATTTGAATTGGTTGTTTGCTAGAATAGGTTCGGATAGCGGTCAGGCAGTTGGCCGGACGGAACCACTGACCCAACGAGGTACGCTCACTTGTCGAACGGAAACAAAGGTGGAACAGGCGGAGGCCCTCCCGGGCGAGGCGGATCGCGTGGCGGTGGCGGCTCGGACGATCTGGGCAAGCAGCGGAAGCGTGCAAGCGAGTGCAGCTTTTGCGGCAAGACGCATCGCGAAGTCGGCCCGATGGTTGAGGGGCCGAACGATGCGTTCATCTGCTCGAATTGCGTGGACTTGTGCCACAATATCATTCAACAGGAGAAGCGCAAGGCCGGCGGGCTGAAGCCTTTGTTCAACAAAATTCCGTCGCCTCGCGAAATCAAGGAATATCTCGATCGATACGTCGTCGGCCAGGATCACGCGAAGAAGACGCTGTCGGTCGCGGTTTACAACCATTATCAGCGTTTGACGTATTCCGATCGAAGTGAGCCGGATGACATCGAGATTGAGAAGAGCAACATTCTGCTCCTGGGGCCGACGGGAAGCGGCAAGACGCTGCTTGCGCGAACGCTCGCGAAGGTGCTTGATGTGCCGATCGCGATCGGCGACGCGACGACGCTGACGGAAGCGGGCTATGTCGGTGAGGACGTCGAGAATGTGTTGTTGCGGCTTTTGCAGGTCGCGGACTTCGATCTGGAGACCGCTCAGCGCGGCATCATCTATATCGATGAGATCGACAAGATCGCACGGAGCGCGGGCAACGTCAGCATCACGCGCGATGTTTCGGGCGAGGGTGTTCAGCAGGCGTTGCTGAAGATGCTTGAGGGCACCGTCTCCAATATTCCTCCGCAGGGCGGACGCAAGCATCCGGAGCAGCAGTACATTCAGATGGACACGACGCAGATATTGTTCATCTGCGGCGGAACGTTTTCGGGATTGGAAGAGATCATCAAGCGCCGAATCGGTCGGAAGGCCATCGGATTCGCAAGCGAGCTGAGCGGCGACGATTCGGCGGATGCGCGGAGCGCGATTCTCGCGCAGGCGCGGCCGGAGGACCTGATTGAGTTCGGCATGATTCCCGAGTTTGTCGGCCGCCTGCCGGCCATGGCGACGCTCGGACCGCTGGATGAGTCTTCGCTGGTTCGCGTACTGACGGAGCCGAAGAACGCGCTTATTCGTCAGTATCAGAAGCTCTTTGAGATTTCGGGCAGCGAGCTGGAATTCACGGACGCGGCGCTTCATGAGCTGGCACGGCGGGCCCTGCAACGCGATACGGGCGCGCGGGCGCTTCGAGGCGTTGTCGAGGATTTCATGCTCGAGATCATGTTCCATCTGCCGGAGCCGGAGCGCAAGGGCCGGTATGTGATTACCGATGCCGTTGTGCGCGGCGAGGAGAAGGCCGTGCCGGTTCGCGAGTCTCGGCGGAAGGAATCGGCGTAGGGAATCACCGGGCCGGTTCGCATTTCCGAATCTGACGAAACCACGCTGCCCGTTGGGCATGAGACGGTCATCCCAACTTTGTCCATATTGAACTGATGTCACGCACTGCTTCGCGAAGGTGCCGCGCACGCGGCAAACGATGAGATTGTTCATCCTGCGAGTGAGCGATTGCGCCCCAGCCACGTTTGACTGGTGGCGTGCATCGAACAATCAATCGATGATGTAATGGAACGGTCCGTTCGCAGTGCCATCGTCAAAGCCCATGCCCGCAAGGTACGACGCAGTGCTCGTCACGCCGCCCGAGCCGATGTGTTGGGTGTATGGAGACCAACGGATCGAGCATGGAGGCTCGCGATGACTCTTGTATCGTCGTTCACCTCGCTTTGGCAAGAGATTTCGTTCGTGATGACGCAGCCGACGTTCCCCAGCTTTGCGACCCTGTTGACCGGCTGGGTCTCCGCCCGTAGGGTGGACGAAGTTTGCGAGTCAAGCTCCCGTTCGCCCTCCGGGCGGGAGCCACTTATTGAATCAATGTTGCCGGCGATTGAAATCCCTGGCTACCAACGCGCACCCTCAGGGCGTGTTAACAGAATGGCTTTCCATTTCGAAACTCAGACATAACTGACATCATACTGTCACTCTGCCGGCTGAATGGTCGGCTTTGGTACCTTTGGACATACGCTAACACGGCTGTTGTAGAGGGAGAGGGCCGACTCGGAGCACTTCTTGAAGGTGTCGGTGGCGTCGGTCATGCACTTCGCATACTTCTCGGGATTGGGGGCATTCGGCGCCTGGGCATTCTGCCCATGAAGCGTGTTGCAGTTGCCTTCCATCTCGCCTCGATTCAGGAGGCACTTGGCATAATCGACGAAGTAATTGCCCATGGCGATCGCCACACAGGGGGGATCGGGGATCGTCTCAGACGGCTGTGTTGTTGCAGGTGGCGCGAGGTCCTGATCGAGGGCGTACGCGAGCGCCGAAACCACGTAAGATTCGACCACCGGGTCCATCGGCGTAATCTGGTCGAAGCTGGGCCAGAGCAAGCCTGGCTCTACTTGTGGATCTTCACGATTGTCCGTCTTGAACAGCGAATAACCCAAGTTCGTCGAATTGAATTGCCAATATGCCGTGGCGGTTGTTGCGAAGACAGCCTCATCAGCGGGCACCGAGCGATCGTTGTCATGCCATGCATGGAGTTGGATCAACGTCGCCCCGTGGTCTGACGCGTAGCACCTGAGCTTGTCGAGGAAAGTAGGCTCGTCGAAGGACCAGTGGATCGATATCACAATGTCATCCCAAACGCATTGATTCAGTTGTTGCTCGAGTTCGGCAGCAGTCGTGACGAGGTTGGGCGTATCGCAATTCGCCAAGGTGACGTGGTATGCCGTCCGCGCCTGCAGGAGCGCCCCCGGAGTTAAATCGGTGAAGATAAGGACATGCTTAGAATTCCCCTCTGCTCGAAGAGACTGCACCGTGAAACCACAAAGCAGCGAGACCGAAACAATGAAATGCGCGACGACTTTTTTTGTGTTCATTGTTGGTTACCTCGCACTGGAATGACCAGCACGCTGACTTCATCCTCACCTGCATACACAATCGTCATTACCGCCAGCTTAGAACGTACCACCACGGTGCGAGCAATGGCGCCACCCTCTGCACCAATTTCGCGGATCAGTTTTCTCCAACATGCATGACAGAAACGATCCGGATCCGGATCCCGATGCGGCACTCGCATCAACTTAAGCTCCGCACCGAATTCCGTGATTCGAACCGTGATGGCACTGATATCCCGGCTCCAATCGGCAGACCGTTCTGCAATTAGCCCGCAGACGGAGATTGCGCACGACAGTGTCGGATGAGTGACGGGGCCAGGACGACCCCGGAATAGCCTGCCAAGCTTGTGAATTAGGCCATGCATCGATCAGCCCCCACCTCCAATACGAACAT